>NZ_QWLA01000099.1 GCF_003574095.1 Calidithermus roseus | reverse complement strand
CATCCAGCCCCTCCCCTTCAACATCGCCACCCGGCTCTTCTACGGTGAGGGGGGCAAGAGCGTCAACCCCGAGGATCCGGTGTGGGACGTGATCGTCCACGACGACCAGCAGATCTACAAGAGCACCTCGGCAGCGGCCATGCAGCCTTTCAACGCCGAGGCCATCGGCATCCTCAAGCACTACCTCGAGAACGTCCCCCCGCTCGAGCAGCCCCCCGTGCAGCCGTCGATGGTGCAACTGCTGGGCGGCGGGGGCCGGGCGGCTCAAATTGACCCAGCCTCGAGCGCCATCTACCTACGCCAGGCCCGCTTCATCGTGCAGTACGACGGTTTCTGGGCCGCTGCAGAAGACGGCCAGGAAACCATCGACTGGATCAGGGACTTCCGCAACGCCCTGCTGCCCCATACCGTGGGGGCCTACGTCAACTATGTCGACAGCAACCTCTCCGACTACCTGCAAGCCTATTACGGCCCCAACCTGCCCCGGTTGGTCGAGGTGAAGAAGAAGTACGACCCCCACAACGTCTTCAACTTCCCCCAGAGCATCCCGGTTAGCCTCCCTTAGATCTCCTGCGGTACAGCCCTCCCTCGAGCAACTCGATACGCTCATCCACCGATTTCGGCCATCTTGTAGCGCACCATGCCTAAAGTGGAATGCGGGGCCAGAAGGCCAGGGCTCGATATTGACTCAGCAAGCGCTACCCGCTACACTCACGAAGGTTTGGCCGGGCTCACCCGGCCTACGAGGGGGGAGAGGCCCAGCCGCACGAGCGTCTCCCTGCCTGACGGAGGAAAACATGGCTCTTACGAAGGAAGTCAAGTCCAGCATCATCGCCACCCACGCCAAGAGCGCCAACGACACCGGCTCTACTGAAGTGCAGGTGGCCCTGCTCACCGAGCGCATCAACCGCCTCTCGGAGCACCTGGCCAAGAACCGCAACGACCACCACTCCCACCGGGGGCTGCTGGTGCTCGTGGGCAAGCGCCGCCGCCTGCTGAAGTACCTCGAGCAGTCCAACAAGGATGCCTACAAGGCGCTCATCGAGAAGCTTGGCCTGCGCAAGTAAACCCCAGACTCGGGCTGCGCGGCCCGGTTTCGCTTGGGCCAAGACTCGAGCCACCATTCGATCTGAGAATGAGACACGGAACCGGTAACTCCGGTTCCGTTGTCCGTTAAGCTAATGACTGGATAAAAGGTAGAGATTATGGGATCAAGTGCCAATACCCCCGCTGGAAAGGTCTACAGCCTCGAGCTCGCCGGTCGCACCCTGAGCATCGAGACCGGCAAGTACGCCAAACAGGTCTCGGGCTCGGTGTGGGTGCGCTACGGCCAGACCATCGTCATGGCGACCGCCCAGGCCTCACAAGAGCCCATCGAGGCCGACTTCTTGCCGCTGACGGTCGAGTTTGAGGAGCGCCACTACGCCGTGGGCAAGATACCCGGCTCCTTCATGCGGCGTGAGGGTAGGCCGGGCGAGAAGGCCATCCTCTCGGCCCGCCTCACCGACCGCCCCATCCGGCCCCTGTTCCCCAAGGGCTTCCGCCACGAAGTCCAGGTCATCCTGACCGTGCTCTCCGCCGACCAGGAGAACACCCCCGACATCCTGGGGCCCATCGCCGCCAGCGCCGCGCTCACCCTCTCCGACATCCCCTGGGCCGGGCCCATCGCCTGCGTGCGGGTGGGGATGCAGAACGGGCGCTTCGTGCTCAACCCCACCGCTGCCGAAGATAGCCAGCTCGAGCTGGTGGTAGCGGGCTCCAAGGACGCAATCATCATGGTCGAAGCCGGAGCTGAGGAGATCCCCGACGACCAGCTGGTGCAGGCCCTCGAGTTCGCCCACAAGGCCATGCAGCCCATCATCGCCCTGCAGGAGCAAATGCGAGCCGAGCTGGGCAAGGAGAAGTTCAGCGTAGCCGAGCCGGAAAAGCTCAGCGACGAGGAGGCCGCCGCCCTCAAGGCCCTGGCCCTGGAGCGGGGGCTCTCGAGCGTGCTGCAGACGGCCTCTAAAGGCGAGCGCAGCGCGGCGCTGGAAGCCTTCGAGAAGGAGCTGGTGGAAGCTTTCGTGCCCGCCCTGCCCGACGGAACGGTGGACGAAGCCCGGCGCAAGCTGGCCCACAAGGCCTTCGAGGACGTGGTCAAGAAGGAACTGCGCCGGCTGATCCTCGAGGAGGGCAAGCGCGCCGACGGCCGTGGGCCCAAGGACGTGCGCAACATCTGGATCGAGACCGACGTGCTGCCCCGCGCCCACGGCTCGGCCATCTTCACCCGCGGCGAGACCCAGGTGCTCGGCACGGTCACCCTGGGCACCGGGCGCGACGCCCAGCTCGTCGATGACCTGGGCCTCGACACCGAGGACCCCTTCTTGGTGCACTACAACTTCCCGCCCTACTCCACCGGCGAGGTCAAGCGCCTGCGCGGGGTGAGCCGCCGCGAGGTGGGGCACGGCAACCTGGCCAAGCGGGCCCTCAAGGCCGTGCTGCCCAGCAAGGAGGAGTTCCCCTACACCATCCGCGTGGTGGGGGACGTGCTGGAGTCCAACGGCTCGAGCTCGATGGCCACGGTCTGCGCGGGCTGCCTGGCCTTGATGGACGCGGGCGTGCCCATCAAGCGCCCCGTGGCGGGGGTGGCGATGGGCCTGGTGAAGGAGGGTGAGCAGGCCGTGGTGCTCACCGACATCCTGGGCCTGGAAGACGCCCTGGGAGACATGGACTTCAAGGTGACCGGCACCTCTGCGGGCATCACCGCCCTCCAGATGGACATCAAGATCGCCGGGATCTCCCCCGAGCTCATGCGCGCCGCACTCCAGCAAGCCCGCGAAGCCCGATTGCACATCCTGAGCAGGATGGCCGAGGTGCTCCCGGCCCCCCGCCCCGAACTCAAGCCCCAGGTGCCGCGCATCCTGAGCATCAAGATCTCACCCGAGAAGATCGGCGCGGTGATCGGTCCCGGCGGCAAGAACGTGCGGGCGCTGGAAGAGCTCGGCGTCGAGATCGACATCGAACAAGACGGCACCGTGCGCATCTTCTCGGCCAATGCCGCCGCCGCCCAGGAGGCCCTGCGGCGCATCCAGGGCGTGACCCAGGAGGTCAAGGTCGGCGAGATTTACGAGGCCACCGTCAGCCGCATCACCCCTTTCGGCGCCTTCGTGACGCTATTCCCCGGCACCGACGGCCTGCTGCACATCAGCCAGATCGCCGAGGGCCGGGTGGAGCGGGTTGAGGACTACCTCAAGATGGGCGACACCGTCCGGGTCAAGGTCCACACCATCGACGAGAAAGGCCGCGTGGACGTGATCCGGCCCGAACTCGAGGGCAAGATCCCCCCGCGCAAGCCCCCGGTCAAGCGCTGAAGGCACGGCATGGAACGCCAGGCCCTGTTGCGACAGGTCGCCGCCGCCATCCTGGAGCTGCCCGCCACCGAGGTGCTGCGGGTAGCCGTGGACGGCGTGGACGGCGCCGGTAAAACCCACTTCGCCGACGAACTCGCCCACGCCCTACAGCCCTCCGGCCGCCCCCTCATCCGCGCCTCGGTGGACGGCTTCCACAACCCCCGTGCGGTGCGCTACCGGCGGGGCCGGGGCTCGCCGGAGGGCTTCTTCCGCGACTCCTACGACTACGCCAAGCTCAAGGAGGTGCTGCTCGACCCGCTGAGCCCGGGCGGCTCCCGCCGCTTCCGCCGCGCCGCCTTCGACCACGCCAGCGACGCCCCGGTCGAGGCGCCGCTCGAGGAGGCCCTCCCCGGCTCCATCCTCATCTTCGACGGCATCTTCCTCCACCGGCCCGAGCTGCGGGGCTACTGGGACTACTCGGTCTTCCTCGAGGTCGGCTTCGAAGTCTCCATCCCCCGCGGCGCCCAGCGCGGCCCCGGCTACGGCTCCCCCGACCCTCACGCCGAGTCCAACCGCCGCTACGTCGAGGGCCAGAAGCTCTACCTCAGCGAGTGCAACCCCAAAGCCCACGCCAGCGTGGTGATCAACAACGAGAACCTAACCGCCCCGTACTTCGTGGCCGTAGACTGAGAGCCAGTGGCTTGTGGCTCGTAGTTCACCCCTCCCCGCCGGCGTCGAGAGTCAAGGGCTAAGGCGTCTTGCGTATTGCGTAGGACGTACGACGTACGACCCGCGCCCGGCGTTCGGCTATCGGCTATCGACCACGGACCCCAGAGCGTAGCCCCTGCTATTTCATATCGCTATCAAATCTGCTAATCTCTCACTTAGGAGCCTCGGTCATGAGGCACATTCTGGACTCGGATACGACGTGACTGGCCGCGAGAATGGCCCGCCACGCGGAATAAATGGAGTTTTTCATGGATCACAACACGACGACGACTTCGTATACCCCTGGCCGCCCGCGTAAGCGCAGACCCAAGCCCAGGCCCAGCGGGCCGGTGCTGCTGGCCCCGGCGGGGGGGCACCTCGAGATCATCCCACTGGGAGGGATGGGCGAGATCGGCAAGAACATGTTCGCCTTCCGCTTCCAGGACGAGATCCTGGTGATCGACGGCGGCCTGGCCTTCCCCGATGAGCACATGCTGGGCGTGGACCTGCTGATCCCGCGCATCGACTACCTCATCCAGAACGCCGACAAGATCAAGGGCTGGGTGCTGACCCACGGCCACGAAGACCACATCGGAGCCCTGCCTTACCTCTTCTCTCAGTTGCCCAAAGTCCCGGTCTATGGGGCGCGGCTGACGCTGGGGCTGGTCAAGGGCAAGCTCGAGGAGTTCGGCTTCAAGGTAGGAGATTTCAACTTCCGTGAGGTCTCCCCCGACGACCGCATCCAGATCGGGCGCTACTTCACCGTCGACCTCTTCCGCATGACCCACTCCATCCCCGACAACTCGGGCATGGTCATCCACACGCCCGTGGGGAAGGTGGTGCACACCGGCGACTTCAAGCTCGACCCCACCCCAGTCGACGGCAAGCCCAGCCACCTGGCCAAGCTGGCCCAGGCCGGGGCCGAGGGTGTGCTGCTGCTCATCGCCGACTCCACCAACGCTGAGCGACCCGGCTTCACCCCCAGCGAGGCCGAGGTGGCCAAGGGCCTCGACGCGATCATCGGCAAGGCCAAAGGACGGGTCTTCGTGACCACCTTTGCCTCGCACATCCACCGCATCCAGAGCGTGATCAAGGCCGCTGAGCACTACGGGCGCAAGGTGGCGGTGGAAGGGCGCAGCATGGTCAAGTTCGCCCGCATCGCCCTGGACCTGGGTTACCTCAGCGTGCGCGACCGGCTCTACAGCCTCGAGGAACTCGACAGCCTCGACGACTCGCAGATCCTGGTCATCACCACCGGCTCGCAGGGCCAGCCTGAAGCGGTGCTCTCGCGCCTGGCCTCGGGCACGCACCAGAAGATGGCCATCAAGCCCGGCGACACGGTGATCCTCTCCTCCAGCCCCATCCCTGGTAACGAGGAGGCGGTGAACACCGTGATCAACCGGCTTTACGCGCTGGGGGCCCAGGTCTTCTTCCCGCCCACCTACCGCGTTCACGCCTCAGGGCACGGCTCGCAGGAAGAGCTCAAGATCATCCTCAACCTGGTGCAGCCCAAATTCTTCCTGCCCTGGCACGGCGAGGTGCGCCAGCAGACCAACTTCAAGTGGCTAGCCGAGGCCATGGGCCAGCCCCCGGAAAAAATCCTCATCGCCGAGAACGGCGACGTGGTCAAGCTTACCCCCGATACCTTCGAGATCAGTGGCAAGGTGCCCAGCGGAGCCCTCTACGTCGACGGACTGGGCGTAGGCGACATCACCGACGAGATCCTGGCCGACCGCAACCACATGGCCGCTGAGGGTGTGGTGGTGATCACGGCACTGGTCAACCACCGCGAACCCCACGTGGAAGTGGTCTCCAAGGGCTTTGTCAAGGCCGGGGAGAGACTGCTGGGCGAGGTGCGCAAGATCGCCTTCGACGCCATCTACCAGGGCGTGCGGGAGAAGAAGCCGCTCGAGGTCATCCGCGACGACATCTACTACCCGGCCAAGAAGTTCCTGCGCAAGGCCACGGGCCGCGACCCTGTGATCATCCCCATGGTGATCGAGAGCTGAAGCATAGGGTATCGTAGGGGCGCACCGACGTGCGCCCCTATTGCATTTATGAGTGCCCTCCTCAACACCGTGCTCCCCGTCGCCCTGATCGTGGTGCTGGGCTACGTGGTGGGGCGGCGCTTCGAGATCGACGCGCCCACGCTCTCGCGCATCATCCTGCACCTGCTGGTCCCGGCGCTGATCTTCGATGCCATGTACAACGCGCGCCTGGGCAGCGGCAGCGTGTGGGGCCTCACGCTGGGCTTTGCCCTGGCCTATGCGGCCTTGGGCCTGCTGTCCTGGCTGATCGGGGCGGCGACCCGGCTCCCCAGGCCCACGGCCAAGACCCTTGTCACCGCTGCGCTCTCCCCCAACTCGGGCAACATGGGGCTCTCCATGGCGCTGTTCGCGCTGGGGCAGGAGGGCCTCGAGCGGGCTGTGGTCTACTTCATCGCCTCCAGCGTGCTGATGTTCGGGATCATCCCGGCCTTCCTGCGCGGGGGCAACCCGACGCAGAGCCTGGTCTTCACCCTCAAGCTGCCGATGTTCTGGGCGCTGGCCGGGGGATTGGCCTTCAAGGCGCTGGGGCTCGAATTCCCTTTCAACCTCGAGGCCGGGATTCACCTGGTGGGACAGGCCTGCATCCCCTTGATGCTGCTCACCCTGGGCATCCAGATCGCCAAAAACCCTGTTCAAATCGGCGGCTTCGAGCTACTGGCCTCCGGGCTGCGGCTGCTAGTGGCTCCCGCCCTGGCGATTGGAGCCGGGCACCTGCTGGGGCTCGAGCGCATCGACATTCAGGTTTTAGCCCTGCAAAGCGCCATGCCCATCGCGGTCAACGCCTTCATGGTGGTGGCCGAGTTCGGCGGGGACGCACCCAGAGCCGCCCGCAGCGTGGTGCTCTCGAGCGTGCTGGCTTTTCTCACGATCCCGCTGGTTCTTCTGGCTGTGGGGGTGGGCTAGGCAGGTTGGGCGTACCTAAGTCGAGTTGCAGCAACGGGGCGTTTTCGATCAGCACGATCAGCCGGTAATAGCCCTCCTGGGGCCGGGGCAGCTCGAGCCGGTACTTCCTGGGGCCCTCCGCCCACAGCGAGCGCTCGGCCAGAATGGTCTCCTCCAAATACCACCTGAGCTCGATGTAGCCAGGTTTGGGCATCCGGCGCACCTCGAGTTGGGCGATCACGGTTTTCCCGTTCTCCGTCAGCGTCCCCGTGAGGCTGGGGCGCTGGGGAAACGGTACACGCTCGGGCTCGAGGGGCAAGAAGGTATAGGTGCAGCCGCTCAGCACAAAAACCAACAGCAGCAGCCAGGGCATGGCTCTGAGTTTAGGGGGTGAAGTTAGGAAGGCCATGAGCCAGGGGGCGAGCAGGCGCGTGGCTCGTAGAGATGTCCCTTGGGAGGTGAGAAGGGGCGTTGGGCGTCTCGCATACGACGCACGACGGCGCGTCAAGCCCGCGCCGCTTTGAAGTCGCGCCACAGCCGGGCGCTGTGGGCGTAGGCGATGGGCCAGCGGGGGTCGCGGCGTCCGAGGCTGTGGAGGGTTTTCTCCCACAGCTCGAGATCGTCCTTCATCCGCCCTGCCAGCTTCCACAGCACGTCCACCTCGCCGCACACCAGCACGGCCTGGCGCAGGGCCTCCTCGAGGGTCTCGCGCACTTCCACCACCACCGGCGCTTCGGAATTGGGCAGCAGCGGCCCCTGGTAGAGCGCCACCGCCTCCTCGACCCGGCCCGCCGCCAGCAGCTCACGCAGCTCGAGAAAGTCGGCACGGAAGGGGATCTCCAGCCGGTAGGGGCGGCTGGAGATGGGCATCTGGTCACGCAGGCGGCACAGCTCAGTCTTGCAGCAGTTGGGGTTTCCGCCCTCGCCGTAGACCAGCAGGGTCAGTTGCTCACAACTACAGCCTTCGGGGTGCAGAGCTAGCGCGGTGAGCAACTCGGCAAAGCGCAAGCGGATGGGAAAGAGCTTCTGCTCCAATAGCGCCTTGGACTGACCCAGAAAGCGCAGCTCGAGGGGGGCGGCCTCCGGAGCGGGCTCATCCGAAAGGTCCCAAAAACCACGAGCCAGCAGCCGCAGTTGCGTTCCAAGCAAGCGCAGTTCCTGGTCCTCAGACTGCTCGAGACGAGCCTCGAGGCGGTTCAATAGCTCGCTGAACTGATCGGGGAAATAAAACTGCCTGAGCATCGGGTGACCTCCTATGGTCCCGACTCTAGCCACGAGGTCTTACCGGAGCCTGACCGAACTCTGGCTGCTCCTTGCACAAAGACCCTTACTCAAGCGCCAGGGCAGTTAGGGCAGCTCCCGTAGAGCACGATCTCGTGCTTCTCGGCGTGGAAACCCGGCGGAACCAGCCAGGAGAGGTCGCCGGGGCAGCCCATCAGCTCGAAAACCTTGCCACAAGAGGTGCAGTGGAAGTGGTGGTGGTGACTCTTGCCCGCCATCTCGTAGCGGGCAGCCTCGCCGGGCAGCTCCACCGCCACCACGCTGCCCTCTTCTACCAAGGCGTTGATGGTGCGGTAAACGGTGGCGATGCCCAGGCCCGGAACCTGCTGACGGGCGTACTCGAGGATCTCCCCTGGGGATAGGGGCCGGTTGGCTTCCCGCAGGGCCGCGCGAATGGCCTGCCGTTGCCGGGTTGAACGCTCCATGCCCTCAGGATAGCAGAACTCACCCTTGACAAGAGTGATAAATCATTATCAATATGGGGTGTTGCAGTTTGCCAGGAGGAAGCCATGCGCATGTTTCAACTCACGCTCATACTCGCAGTAATCGGCTTCGGTATCGCCTCGGCCCAGGTCAAGGTGGCGGCTACCATAGGCGTGATCGCCGACATGGTCAAGAGCGTCGGCGGCAACCGGGTCCAGCTCAGCCAGGTAGTGCCGGGTACCAGCGATCCCCACAGCTTCGAGCCCAAACCCTCACTCATCCGGGAGATCGCCGGTGCCCGGGTGCTCTTCGCCAACGGGTTGGGGCTCGAGCCCTTCCTCGAGAAACTGCAAGCCCAGCTCCCCAAAGGGGCCAGAGTGGTCGAGTTGGCCGAGGGGATGCCTAAGCTGATCAAGGCCGAGGAACACGCCCACGGCGGGTATGACCCCCACCTCTGGCTCGACCCCACCTACGGGGTGCGCTACGTGGAGAAAATCCGCGACACGCTGAGCCAGCTCGACCCGGCGGGCAAGACCACCTATGCCGCCAACGCCAGCCGCTACATCGCCGAGATCAAGAAGGCCGACGCCGAGGTGCTGGCCTGCCTCGAGCCCATTCCCCCCTCTAGGCGCAAGCTGGTCTCGCAGCACGAGGCCCTGGGCTACTTCCTGCGCCACTACCAGATCACCAGCGTCGGGTCCATCGCCGACTTCGCCGGCCAGGAGCGCGGCCCGCAGCGCTTCGCCAGGCTGGCCCAGGAGATGAAGAAGCAGGGGGTGAAAGTGGTCTTCGCCGAGCCCCAGTTCCCCCAGGCCGAAGCCAGAGCGCTGGCCGAGGCCACCGGGGCCAGGGTCAGGCTGATCTACTCCGACGCCTTCGACGCGAACGTAAACACCTACCTCAAGTTGATCCGCGCCAACGGCAAGGCGGTGTGCGAAGCGTTTCGCTGAGTCTGGTGGGGTTCGACACTGAAAGCCTGGGCGCGGTGCCTGGGGCCTGGCGGCGGTAGGCTGATCGAAAGGCGAAACGGGGGCGGCAGGCCCCCACAATCACGGAGGAAGCGTGGAACGTCTGGACGTGCTGGTGGTGGGGGCAGGGGCTGCTGGGGTG
>NZ_QWLA01000098.1 GCF_003574095.1 Calidithermus roseus | reverse complement strand
GGAGGGCCTGCGCCACTACGTCCCCCTGGGCTTCCCCCACGCCGACGTCGCCCAGCTGCGCCACCGCCTCACCGAGGCCATGCGCCGGCTCGAGGTGGCCCTGGTTAACCGGCTAGCCGAGGCGGGGGAGGAGGGGCTGACGGTGCTCGACGGGCAGCTCTTCCCCGGCGAGGCGCCCTTCCGGCGGCCCGGGCAGGTGCTGGGCTACACCAAGACCCAGGCGGCTAGCTACCTCGACCCCTCCCGCCAGGCCCTGCTGGGCCGGCTCGAGCCCGGCGAGCGCACCCCGGTGTTCTTCCTCAGGGGCCTGGCCCGCTGCCGCCCCCTCGACGTGTTCAGCTGGTACCTACGGCTGCCCCTACGGCCAGCCCGCCCCTACCATCCCTCCGCAGCGCTGCTGCGGGTGGAGACCCCGGCCGCCGACGCCGTGCAAGCAGTGGCTCTGGCCGACCTGTCCGTGAGCGTCTTCTGCGCCCTGGCCTCCTCTCCCGCCCGCGACCCCCGCGCCCCGCAGAACCTGATCCCGGTGGGGGGCCTCGAGCTATGGCTGGGGCGCTACCTGGGCCAGCCCGAGGTGGTGCGGCGGCAGATCGCCCGGGCGCTGTTCGGCTAAGGCGTCCGGCGCGCGTTGGCAAGGCAAGGCCGCCCCGGAGGGCAGCGGTCGCGGTGTAGGGCACGTGCTGGAAGTAGTTACTACGGGGAACGGCAACGCCCTGGCCTCGGCGGGGCGTTCAGTCGCCGGGAGGGAAGGGGCCCTGAGCGGCTGCGGCCCGGTGGTCGTGGCCCCCCACCTCCAGCACGTAGCCCTGCGTCAGGCGGCTGGCGATGGCGGCGGCGGCCTCGGCCTCGCCCCCTGCGAGCCGCCGGGCGAACTGCAGCGGGGGGTAGTTGCTGCTGACGATGAGGGACTTGCCCTCGCTGGAGAAGTGCTCGAGCAGGGCGTACAGCGTCTGGTAGGCAAAGTCGGTAGGCTTGATCTTGCCGGCATCGTCGAGCACAAGCACCGAGGCCGGGCGATAGTCGGGCGCCTCGCCCTGGCCGCGGATGCTGCGGTAGAGCGCTTCGAAGTACTCGGCCTCGCCCAAAAACAGCGCCTTGTGCCCTGCAGCCGCCAGGCGGCGGGCGGCCGCCACCGCCAGGTGGGTCTTGCCGCGCCCGGGTAGGCCGTAGAGGTAGAGGAACTCCCCCGGCCGGAGGCCCTGGGCTGCCGCCAGGGCCTCGGCGTTGGCCGGCTCGCGCACGTAGCCCTCGAGGGTGAAGCCCCGGTAGCGGCGGGGCACGCCGGCCAGGAATTGCTCGAGGCAGACCCGCCCCCGCCACAGCCGCCGCAGGCCCCGGTAATACTCCTCCTCCCGGTCACGCAGGCAGTCGCAGTCGTGGGAGATGTCCTCGGCGAAGCGGTAGGCGCTCTCGAGGGCCGCCGCCCCGCACAGCGGGCAGGGGGGCAGCCGCGGGACGTTGGTGCAGGAGAGCTCAAACATCAGCCACCTCCCCCGGCAGGGGATCGCCCCCCGGGGCCCTCCTCCGGGCCCCGTACTCGCGCTCGAGCTCGTCCAGGCCGTAGCTCGAGGTCAGCGGGCCGTACTCGGCCTCCAGCCGCTCCCAGGCCCCGGGGGCGGGCGGGCGGCCTTGTGGTGCACGGGCGTCAGCCCGTCCCGAAGGGGATCGTCCCCTGGGCGGGTTCCCCCACCGGGCGGCCTCGGGCTCTGTGTGCGCGGGACGGTCCTCGACGACGGCCCGGTAGTAGTTCCACGCCCCCTTGGGCGTGCTCTGAACAACGGCGAGTTCGAGGGCCCGCGCTACCCGGGCCTCGCCGTAGGCCCGCACGTCCTCGGCCAGGAGGGGCAGCCAACTCCCCCAGGTCACCGGGCCCCGCTCCCCAGTCTTGTTCAGCAGCCGGTACGAGCCCTTGAGGGCCCGTGGGGCCTGGCGCGCGAGGTAGAACCAGGCGTTGCGGGTCCGCTCCTCGCTCACCGCCACCCGGGCAAAGTTTTTCTGCCAGCCCGCCAGACCCAGCGCCTGGGCCAGCTCACCCACCGCGTCGTGCCGCTTGGCCGGGTGCCCGCCGCGGGTCGCCGGGGAAGATCCTTCCGCCTGCGACCCGTGGGGTGCGCCTTCCGACCGGTGCGCGGGCGCAGCCCGTCCTGAGAGGGGGGCGTCTTCCTGGCGGAGCATGCCTCGAGCGGGGGAAGCCGGGGCGGCTCGAGAGGGGGTGCGCGGGGCAGCCCCTTCGGCGGCCCCGCCCGCCGAAGGAATTGCCAGCAATTCCTTGCTCGAGGCAAGAATCGAAGATTCTTGCTCGTTAAATTCTGTCTTTTGTTTAATTCCTTCTTTTTTAAGCTCCGGCTTAGCCGGATACGGCCCAGCCGTATCCGGGTTTTCAGGACGCGGGTCCTGGCTCTCGTCGTGCACCAGGTACTCCCGGCCGGTGAAGCGGCCGCGCGCGTCCTTGAGCTGGCGGCGCTCCAGGTAGCCGTTGCGCGCCAGCTCCTCGAGGATGCGGTAGGTGCGGTCGCGGCCGCTGCCCGGGCGGCGGGTGAGGTCGGCCACCCGCACCTGCCAGTCGGTGGGCTTGCTGACCAGGTAGGCCAGCATCCCCAGCGCCTCCCACGACAGCCGCGCGTCGTTGAGGGTGGCGTTGGGCAGCACCGTGAAGTCCCGCTTGGGTCCGCGGCGGATGACGCTCACGGCCGCACCTCCGCGGGCGCGGCGGATGCAGATGATGACGATCCCCCGACCGTGGCCACGGTCGGGGCTGCGATGGAAGCTCTATGGGCACAGGCTGTGGGCACCTTGCACTCCTTTCTCGCCTGTGCTACCCTGAAAACGACAACTAAGACAGGGTAGCACCTGTGGCGTCAACCCCCGGTTCTCCAAAACTTCGGGGGGTTGTTTTTAGTATATTTCGCCTTCCTTGAGTTTCAAGATATATAAATTTGATGGTAGGACTATATCCAGTCCGTCTCTCATCTTTGATCAGAGTCCCCTATCAAAGGCCGCTATAGTGTGGGCTATGATCGAGACGCCCCAACCAGGACGGGCTGAGGAGGGTCGGTGGCTCGAGCTGCCCCAGAAGCTCACGCGGGAGAACCGCTGGGCGCTGTGGCGGCCGGGCGCGAAGCGCGGCGCCAAAGGGCGGCCGGTTCTCGAGCTCGTGCAGGCGGCCAACCCCGCCGTCACCGCAAGCGTGGAGGACCCCTACAGCTGGGCCAGCTTCGAGCGGGCCTGCCAGGCGCTGGCGCAGGCCCAGGCCTCGGGCCTGGCCTACGTCAACTCGCGCTACAACCCGGTCGTGGCCATCACCTTCTACAACGCTCTCAAGGACGGCAAGGTCGCGCCCTGGGCCATGCGCTACCTAGACATGCTCAACTGCTACGCCGAGGAGGGCGTGGTGCCGGGCTCGCTGCTGCTGCTGTACGAGGGCGGCAGCGAGCAGCCCCTGACCTGGGGCAATGTGGCCGTCCGGCGCAGCCCCTTCATCGCCCTCACCGGGCGGCACCTGCCGGGCTCGCCCAGCCGGGTGGGTACCTCGCCGACGCGGCTGCAGGCCTTCATCGACGCGAGCCGCCGTGACTTCGAGCGCATGATCGAGCGGCGCGGCGGCGACCCCAAGAGCCACATGGCGGGGAAGGGCCTCGAGCGGCTTCTATCCAGCCTCAAAGGGGTGCGGAAGACCGGGCCCGGCCGCTGGATGGCCTACTCGCCGGTGCGCGAGGAGAGCGAGCCCTCGCTCTCGATCCGGCTGGCGAACGGGCGCATCCTGCTCTACGACTTCGGCGGGGCGTCCACCGAGGAGGTCATCCGCGCCCTGGGCATCGGCTACGGCGACCTCTTCACCGACGAGACCCCCCCCGACCTGCCCCCCTCCCACCCGCGCTCGGCCAGCCTGGTGCGGCTGCTGGAGGGCGAGATGCTGCAGCGGGTGCGCCAGGCCCAGGCCCGGCTGCGCGAGCTGGGGCGTTTGCCCAAGGCTTTCGAGAATCGGGGCTTCGGCCTCGAGGCGGCGCTGGAGGGGGGGCTGGGGGCGCTCAACGAGCACGACGGGGTGATCGTGTACATGGACGCCGAGGGGCGCCCGCTCAACGCGGTGGTGCGGCGCGGGGTGGTGAAGGAGGGGGAGAACCGCTTCTACACCCTGACCCCCGGCCACGGCAGCCCGGTGTGGATCGGCCCGGGCCTCCTGCAGGCCCGGGCGGGCGTCGTGGTGATGGAGGGGGCGACCAACGCGCTGCTGGTGTGGAGCCTGGTGCGCCAGGAGGGCCTGGGGGTGATCGGGGTGCCGGGGGTGGAGAACGGGCCGGCCAAGGAACTCGTCGCCCGGCTGCCCCTGCAGCCCATCTACCTCTACGCCGACCCCCACGACAGGCGGGCGCAGGTGCTCGAGCGCTGGGCGGCGCCCTTCCGCGAGCAGGGCTTCCCGGTGCGGCTGCTCGAGCCCCTCGACCCCGCCGGCCGCACTGACGCCAACGAGTACGCCCACCGCCACGGCGGCCAGGCCCTGCTGGAGCGGCTGGTGGAGCTGGGGGTGGGGAGTGACTGAGCTGTACAAGCTGATCTACGGCCTGCTGGACTCGGTGCTGGTGGGCGAGTACGGCGTGCTCACTCGCACGCGCGGGATGGTGGCCCTGCTGAGCGAAGACCTGCCCGACGGGGCGGGCTGGGTGGACGGCCTGAGCGACGCCGAGGTGCAGGAGCTGTGGCAGCTCCTGCACCAGTGGGAAGGCCTGCAGGCCTTCGTGGCGGCCCGCGACGCCTTCCTGGCGGCGGGGATCGAGCCCGAAGGCCGCAGGGTGCTGGCCTGGGGGCTGCGCCGGGGGGGCACGCTGCGGCTGGAGGCCTTCGACTGCTACTACCGCGGGGCGCGGCTGGAGCTGGGCGAGGGCGGGCAGGCGGCCAACTACGCCCTGGCGGTGATCGAGGAGATGATGCGCGCGGGGGTCTGCCCGCGCCTGTCGGCCCCGCTGCACTTCGGCTGGGAGGACGAGGCCGCGGAGATCCTGCACCGCTGTGCCCAGGAGGCCGAGGAGGCCGCGTTGCCCTTCCCCTCCGATCAGGTTGAAGGGCTGTTGGGGCTGGAAGGGCCGGGCGGAGTGCCGCGCTCGGCAGCGCGGGCACGGGGCTTCGGCTTCGCGCGGGGGGAGGGGGTGCTGCTGTGGCTGGTGGTGGGTCGCGGCGAGGGCCCCCGGGCCGGCGGCTTCGCGGTGGTGGCCTTCGGCGTCCAGCAGCCCGGGGGCGCCGTGCGCATCGAGCGGGGGGTCCAGGCATGAGCGCGCGCGTCCCCCTCCACAAGTGGCTGGTGCTGGGCGGCGGGCTGCTGGCGGCGGCGATGGTGTGGCTGTGGCCGCGGCCGGCGCTGCCCGAGGGCGTGGCGGTCGAGGCCCACCCCCTCAGCCTGGGGCCGGCCTCCCGGCCCGCCCTCACCATCTTCAGCTGGTGGGGCTGTCCCCACTGCCGGCGGGCCTGGGAGCGCTACGGCGGGCGCTGGGTGGCGCGGGCGAAGGCGGGGGAGATGCGGCTGGTGTTGCGGCCGCTGGCCCGCGGCAAGGCCGAGGGCCTGGCCAGCGCCCTGCTGTACTGCGCCCCGGCTGAGGCGCGTTGGGCGATGGTCGGGCGGCTGTTCGAGGCGGCGCGCCAGGGCGAGGACCGGCTAAGGGCGGAGTTCGCCCCGCTGCTGCCCTGCGCTGCCAGCGCCGCCACGCTGCGGCAGACCGCGGCCGACCTCGAGGCCGCCCGCCGGTGGGCCGTCGCCTACACCCCCACCCTCTTCGAGGCGGGTCGGCGGGTGGAGCAAGGGCGCATGGAGGAGGTCATGGCGCGCTGGGCTGGCCTCCCGGAGGAGGCGAGCCCGGCACGGCGGGAGGAGGGACGCTGATGCGTCTGCCGGACGAACGCGCGTTCTTCGAGGTGCTGGTGCAGGATCTCCGCGCGCTGCCCCCGCTGCGGGCGGCGGCGGTTCGCAAGCAGCTGAAGGAGAGCGGCCGCCCGCTGGTGGCGGGCCTGGCGGCCGTCGCGCGGGTCGCCCCCGCCACCATTGCCCAAGCCCTGGAGCGCGTCGGCTGCCCCCCGCTGCTGCTGCGCGCCGTGGACCGGGTGGCGCTGCAGGCGGTGGCCGCCGAGGAGTGGGAGCGGCTGGCCTGCGTGCCGCTGGTGCAGGAGGGACGATCCCCCGAGGGCCTGTGGCTCGCCAGCGCCGAGCCCTTCGAGCCGGAGGTGCAGGCCCTGGCCGAGCGCCTGGGGGCCGTCGGGGTGGGCTACGCCGAACGGGAGGGGTTGCTGGAGGTGCTGCGGCGGGAGCTGGCCCGCGTGACCCCCGCGGCCCCGGGCCTGACCCCTCCGCAAGCCGCGGGGGGCGCGCCGGCGCGGGGGGAGGCTGAGCCCCTCGCAGACGAGCCTGCCCCCTCCCCCGCGCCCTCCGCCGGCCCCCTGCCGCGCGAGCGGCGGGTGCTGCAGGCGCTGGGCCTGGGCCACCTCGAGCCCCCGCCCAGCGCCCGGCACGAGGTCGAGCGCTGGCTGGTGGAGGAAGGGTACGTGGGCGAGGGCGTGCTCTACGCCGAGCTCTCCCGCGCTAGCGGCTGCCCCTTGTGGCCGGGGCTCGACGGGCTGCTGCTCGAGCGGCAGCCCGACCAGGCCGAGATCCTCGAGCGGCTGCGGCTGCTGAGCGTGCGCAAGGAGGGGGAGGCTTACTACGTCACCTGGCGCGCCTTCGTCGAGGATGAGATTGCCGCAGCGGGGTTGGAGCGGCGCCCGGTGGCCCTGACCTACCCCGAGATCTGGCTCATGGCCCACCGCTCCGCCCAGCGCGGGCGCCCGGCCGGGGCCCGGCCCAGGAGCGCCCTGGAAGCGCTGTGGCTCAAGGGCCGCATCGACCGGCGCACCTTCGAGGAGCATCAGGCCGACCCCCGGCGGGGGGAGAACCTGCTGCTGGCCCAGGGCCTCGTCAGCGAGGAGCAGCTGACCGAGGCGCGGGCCGAGGCGCTGGGCCTGGCCTACGTGGACCTGCAGGCCGCGCCTCCCGACCCGGGAGTGCGCCGGCGCATCAGCGACGCCTACGCCATCTCGCTGCGGGCCATCCCTTACCGGATGAACGAGGCGGGGGAGCTGGTGGTGGCGGTGTCCGACCCCGAGGACATCCAGCGCAACGACGAACTGCGCATGCTGCTGCGCAACACCCCGCTGCGGCTGGCCCTGGCCTCACCCAGCGCCATCCAGCGCGTGATCGCCCGGGACTACGGCCAGCTGCGCGACCTCGAGGAGGTCAGCGCCCTGGCGGAGGGCGCGGGGGAGGGGGGGGGCGGGACGGAGGGGCTGGAGGTCGAGGGCAACGCCCTCGACCGGCTGGTGGGCTCCTTCATCCGCGAGGCCCTGCTCTCCGACGCCTCCGACGTGCACATCGAAAGCCACAAGCACCAGGGGGTGGTGCGCATGCGGCGCGACGGGGAGCTGCACGAGTACACCACGCTCCCGGCGCGCTCGACCCCGCTGGTGATCCAGAAGGTCAAGCTCAAGGCCAACCTCGACATCGCCGAGCGGCGCCGCCCGCAGGACGGGCGCTTCCGCTTCAAGGAGGGGGGGTTGGAGGCGAGCGTGCGGGTGTCCACGGTGCCCGGCATGTACGGGGAGAAGGCCGTGCTGCGGCTGCTGAGGAACGAGGGCAAGGCCCCACCGCTGGAGGAGGCGGGGTTCCAGGCCGACACCCTGGAGGCCCTGCGCCGGATCATCCGGCGGCCCTACGGGCTGTTCCTGATCACCGGGCCCACCGGCTCGGGCAAGACCCGCACCGGCATCTCCATCCTGAGCGAGATCGCCCGGCCCGAGGTCAACGTGCTGACCGTGGAGGACCCCGTGGAGTACGAGCTGCCGGGTTTAACCCAGGTGCAGGTCAACTCCCAGGCCGGGGTGACCTTCGCCGACGTGCTGCGGGCCTTCCTGCGGCAGGACCCCGACATCATCTACGTCGGGGAGATCCGCGACCGCGAGACGGCGCAGGTGGCGGTGCAGGCGGCGTTCACCGGCCACCTGGTCATCGCCACGCTGCACACCAACGACGCGCCCTCCAGCGCCACCCGGCTGATGGACCTCGGGGTCGACCCCGCCAACGTCAGCGCGGCGCTGCTGGGGGTGCTGGCCCAGCGCCTGGTGCGCAGGCTCTGCCCGGCGTGCTCGAGCGAGGACCGCGAGGGCAAGAGCGAGCGCTTGCTGCACCGGGAGCTCCGCCACGCCCGGCTGCCCAACCCCGACGGCTGCCGGCACTGCCGCGGGGGCTACGCCGGGCGCACCGGGATCTTCGAGTTGATGGAGGTCGACCGCGCCCTGCAGTCGGCGCTGGCCCAGCGGGCCCCCACCGAGCGCATCCGCGAGCTGGCGTTGGAGAAGGGCATGCGCACGCTGGCGGAGGACGGGGTGCTCAAGGTCGAGCAGGGCGTGACCTCGGCCGAGGAGGTACTGGCGAAGACCATGGCCTAGGAAGGGAGCGAAGGGAGAGAAAAATGCTGACCAAAGGTGCTGCGTTCATGGAGTTTTTGGATCTGCTGAGCACGGCGGTATATATGCAAGCCAGCGACATCATCCTCAAGCCCGACCTGCTGCCCGTGGCCCGGGTGCACGGGGAGCTGAGGCTGATGGAGGGGAGCCGCATCTTCGTGGGTCGCGAACTCGAGGAGAGCGTGAAGGCGCTGCTCAACCTCGACGACGACGAGGATTCGGCGGGGCGCGTGCCCGACCCCATGGCCAACGAGCGCCTGCAGCGCTGGATGGAGCAGAAGAGCCTCGACTTCTCCTTCTTCCTGCGCGACGTGGGGCGATTCCGGGTGCACGTGTTCATGGAGCGGGGCAAGTGGTGTGTGGTCGCCCGCACCATCCCCAACGAGATCCGCTCACTGGAGGAGCTGGGCCTGCCCGAGCGGCTGTTCGACCTGGTGCGCCAGCCGCGGGGTCTCTTCCTCGTCACCGGGCCCACCGGCTCGGGCAAATCAACGACCCTGAACACCCTCGTGAACTACCTCAACGAGAACTTTGCCAAGCACATCGTCACCATCGAGGACCCCATCGAGTTCCACCACAAGAACCTGCGCTCGGTGATCTCCCAGCGCGAGGTCGGGTCCGACACCATCAGCTTCCGCCAGGCCCTCAAGGATTCGCTGCGCGAGAACCCCGACGTGATTCTGGTGGGCGAGATGCGCGACCCCGAGACCATCGGCGCCGCCATTACCGCCGCCGAGACCGGCCACCTGGTGCTGGGCACCCTGCACACTAAGGGCGGACCAGAGACGGTGAGCCGTATCCTCGACGCCTTCCCCGCCGAGCAGCAGGCCCAGGTCACGGTGCAACTGGCCAGCAACCTGGTGGGGGTGGTCTCCCAGCAGCTGGTGCCGCGCTCCGACCAGCCCGGGCGCATCGCTGCCTACGAGCTCTTGACGAACTCGCCGGCGGTATCCAATATCATCCTCGCGCGTAAGTCGGCCGGGCAGATGCGCGCCGACCTCTCTGCCGCGCGCGAGGTCTTCACCCCCATGGACATGAGCCTGGCCACCCTGGTCAAGCAGGGCAAGATCAGCATGGCCGCCGCGGAGGCGAGGGCCTATGACGTGGCTGAGGTCCGCCGCTTCTGCGCGCTCTAAGCCCCACCCCCACCGGCTGGTGGCCCTGCTCACCCCCCATCACCTGCGCCTGCTGTGGCTGCGGGAGGGCCTGCGCCACTACGTCCCCCTGGGCTTCCCCCACGCCGACGTCGCCCAGCTGCGCCACCGCCTCACCGAGGCCATGCGCCGGCTCGAGGTGGCCCTGGTTAACCGGCTAGCCGAGGCGGGG
>NZ_QWLA01000097.1 GCF_003574095.1 Calidithermus roseus | reverse complement strand
GGGGTTCGCCGCCGCCGCTACAAACGTGATCGCCGCCGTCAGCGTCGTCTTCCCGTGGTCCACGTGCCCGATCGTCCCCACGTTTACGTGTGGTTTCGTCCTCTCGAATACACCCTTCGCCATGGTTATTCTTCTCCTTCAAGTTGCGCCCGTGGCGCGATGAAGAGGTGGGCGCTTCGGTTTCAGGGCGAAGCGCCCACCCGCTTGTTACTGCCCTTTTACCAGCTTCTCCTGGATGTTCTTGGGGACTTCGGCATAGTGATCGAAGAACATCACGAACGAGGCCCGGCCCTGGGTCATGGAGCGCATATCGTTGGCGTAGCCGAACATCTCGGCCAAGGGCACGTATGCCCGCACGATGCGGGCGTTGCCCCGGTCGTCCATGCCCTGGATCTGCCCGCGGCGGCTGTTGAGGTCGCCGATGATGTCGCCCAGGAACTGCTCGGGGGTGGTGACTTCGACGCGCATGATGGGCTCGAGCACCACCGGGTTACCCTGCTGGATGGCTTCCTTGATCGCCATGGAGCCTGCGATCTTGAAGGCCATTTCGTTGGAGTCGACCTCGTGGTAGGAGCCGTCATAGAGGGTGACCTTGAGGTCGACGATGGGGAAGCCGGTGAGGGGGCCGGACTGCATGGCCTCCTCGATGCCCTTCTGCACGGCGGGGATGTACTCCTTGGGCACCACGCCGCCCACGATGGCGTTGACGAACTCGAAGCCCGACCCCCGACCCAGCGGCTCGGCCTTGATCTTGACGTGGCCGTACTGACCGCGACCACCCGACTGGCGCACGAACTTACCCTCGACGTCGACGGGCCGGGTGATGGTCTCGCGGTAGGCCACCTGGGGCTTGCCCACGTTGGCATCGACCTTGAACTCGCGCTTGAGGCGATCGACGATGATCTCCAGGTGCAACTCGCCCATGCCGGAGATGATGGTCTGGCCGGTTTCCTGGTCGGTGGAGACCCGGAAGGTGGGATCTTCCTCGCTCAGGCGGGAGAGGGCCACGGCCAGCTTGTCCTGGTCAGCCTTGGTCTTGGGCTCAATGGCCAGGTCGATCACGGGCTCGGGGATCTCGATGGACTCCAGGATCACCGGCTCGTCGCCCTCGCCCACCAGGCTGTCGCCGGTGATGGTCTCCTTCAGGCCCACCACCGCGCCCAGCTCGCCCGCACGCAACTCCTCGACCTCCTGACGGTTGTTGGCGTGCATCTGCAGCAGGCGGGCCACGCGCTCCTTGCGGCCTTTGGTAGTGTTGATCACGTAGGAGCCCGACTTGAGCGTGCCGGAGTAAACGCGAATGAAGGTCAGGCGGCCCACGTAGGGGTCGGCCATGATCTTAAAGGCCAGCGCGGCCAGCGGCCCGTTGGGATCGGCGGGGCGCTCGACCTCCTCACCGCTTTCGGTCCGACCCTTGATGGGAGGGATGTCCAGCGGCGAAGGGAGGTAATCCACCACCGCGTCCAGCAGGAGCTGCACGCCCTTGTTCTTGAGCGCGGAGCCGATGAAAACCGGGAAGATCTTCTGGGCGATGGTGCCCGCGCGGATGGCAGCAATGAGCTCGGCCTCGCTCACCGCTTCGCCCTCGAGGAACTTCATCATCACGCCCTCGTCGAAGTCGGCAGCGGTCTCGACCAGCTTCTCGTAGTACTCCCTGGCCTGCTCGACGTACTCGGCGGGAATCTCGATCTCGCGGATGTCGGTGCCGATGTCGTTGCCGTAGGTGTAGGCCTTCTGGCGCAGCACATCGATGATGCCGCTGAAGGTGTCCTCACGCCCGATGGGTAGCTGCATCACCACCGGGCGAGCCCCCAGGCGCTCCTTCATGGTGTCGATCACCAGCCACAAGTCGGCCCCGGTCTTGTCCATCTTGTTGGCGAAGGCGATGCGCGGAACGCCGTACTTATCGGCCTGACGCCACACCGTCTCAGACTGAGGCTCCACGCCCTGCGAAGCGTCGAACACCGCTATCGCCCCATCGAGCACGCGCATGGAGCGCTCGACTTCGATGGTGAAGTCTACGTGGCCGGGGGTGTCGATGATGTTGATGCGGTGCTCGATGCCGGTCTTCTGGTGCTTCCAGTTGGCAGTGGTGACCGCGGCAGTAATGGTGATGCCGCGTTCCTTCTCCTGCTCCATCCAGTCCATCGTGGCCGCACCCTCGTGCACCTCGCCGATCTTGTGGATACGGCCGGTGTAGTAGAGGATGCGCTCGGTGGTGGTGGTCTTGCCGGCGTCGATGTGCGCGGCGATCCCGATGTTGCGGGTCAGTTTGAGGGCGCTCTCAACCTTAGCGGACATAGTTACCACCGGTAATGGGCGTAAGCGCGGTTGGCCTCGGCCATGCGCTCGACGTCTTCCTTCTTCTTGATGGCCCCGCCCTTGTTCTCAGCGGCTTCCAGCAGCTCAGCCGCGAAGCGGGCGGCGGCGGTGCGCTCGCTGCGGCCTTCGGCAGCGGCGGCGATCCAGCGCAGGGCCAGGGTCTGCTGGCGGCGCGGGGAAACCTCTACGGGAACCTGGTAGTTGGCCCCACCCACGCGGCGGCTGCGCACCTCGACCCGGGGGCGCACGTTATCCACGGCGGCGCGGAAGACCTTGAGGGGCTCCTGGCCACTCTTCTCCTGGATGATCTTGCAGGCATCGTAGAAGATGCGGGCGGCCAGGTTCTTCTTGCCTTCGCGCATGATGCGGTTGATGAAGGCCGAGACCACTACGTCGCCATAGACCAGGTCGGGCTCGAGCCGCCGTACTTCAGCTTGTCTTCTGCGGGACATCCTTCACTCCCCCTTACTTCTTGGCAGCGCCCTTGGCATCCGCCTTGGGTTTCTTGGCACCGTACTTGCTGCGGCTCTTCTTGCGGTCCTTGACACCCTGGGTGTCGTAGGTGCCGCGCACGATGTGGTAACGCACACCCGGCAGGTCCTTCACACGGCCCCCACGGATGAGCACCACGCTGTGCTCCTGCAGGTTGTGGCCCTCGCCGGGGATATAGGCGGTGACCTCGTAGAGGCTGCTCAGGCGCACCTTGGCCACCTTGCGCAGCGCCGAGTTGGGCTTCTTAGGGGTGACGGTGCGCACCACGGTGCAAACGCCCCGGCGGAAGGGGCTGCCCTTCAGAGCGGGCACCTTGCTCTTCTTGACCACGGGAGCACGGCCCTTGCGAAGCAGTTGGTTGATCGTCGGCAGTGTAACCACTCCTTTCTAAGTGCAGGCCGCGAGCGGCCTAAAGCTGAACCCCGCACCTTGGCGCTGGGGCTTCTGCGTCTTGACGCAGGTTGCGCTCGGTGCGGGGTTCTCAGGCGAGAGGCGATTCAGAGCTAAGGCAGCCCTGGTTTCGCCCCTGGATTCTCAAGAATCGCTGTGGCCAAGCTTCCGCCCGGCGCAACCGATGTGACCTCGAGGCTAGGGGCTAGTCTCGAGGCAACGCAACTTCGCGAGTATACAGGGCTTTCATGACTTATGCAAGGGGGTGAAAGCGTGGTCCTGCGGCTCGAAACACCCTCGAGGGACACCGCCTCCGCCCTCACTGCCCCGTGGGGCCTCGGGACGAATCCGTTGGAGGGCAGCCATTCCAACCCCGGATTGACAGTTTGAGTGTTCTTCTGTCAATATGCTTGATGGAGGGAATGTCCATGCCCGTGTACGTCTATCAGGGTCTGGAAACCGGAAACCGCTACGAGTTCGAACAGCGCTTTAGCGAGGCCGCTTACACTCATCATCCCGAAACGGGTGAACCCCTCAAGCGGCTCATCAGCGCACCGGCGGTGATCTTCAAGGGTTCGGGTTGGTACGTCAAGGACAGCAAGAGCCCGTCTTCGACCACGAGCAGGAGCGAGAGCAAGTCCGAATCCAGCTCCCAGGCCGCCGACTGAGGCTGAGGCCTGCGGGTCGAAGGTCGAACGCTGAACGCAAAACACGGATCGATCGTGTTGTGGGCGTTCAGCGTTTTGCGTTTAGGTTAGGCTATAGCCAATGGAGGTCTATAGCCTAAGCGTTGGCCCGCTCCAGGAAAACACCTACCTGCTCGTAGGCGAGGGCGGGTGGGGAGTGATCGTGGACCCCGGCGACGAAGCCGGGCGCATCCTGGCCGAAGTGGAGCGGGTGGGGCTGAAGCCCGAGGCCATCCTGCTGACCCATGCCCACTTCGATCACGTGGGGGCGGTCGCACCCCTGGTCGAAGCCCTGGGGGTGCCGGTGTACCTGCACCCCGCCGATTTGCCCCTGTACCGGCGCACCCGCGAGAGTGGGCTGCGCTGGGGGTTAGACCTTCCCCAGCCGCCCGAGCCTTCCGGGTGGCTCGAGGAAGGCCAGCAACTCGACTTCGGCCTGGGCCTAAAGGTACTGCACCTGCCCGGACATGCCCCCGGCCACGTAGGCTTTTACGCAGATGGCAAGCTGGTCAGCGGCGACGTGCTGTTCAGAGGGAGCATCGGGCGCTACGACCTGCCCCTGGCCGACCCCCAAGCCCTCTTTGGCTCGCTCAAACGGCTCCTGAGCCTGCCCCCGCAAACCGTGGTCTTCCCCGGACACGGGCCCAGCACCACCCTCGGAGCCGAGGCCCGCAGCAACCCCTACTTGCAAGCGCAGGACTAAAGCCTATGCGAATCGCCGTATTCTCCGACATCCACGGCAACCTGGCCGCACTCGAGGCCGTGCTGGCCGACCTCGAGGACATCAGGCCGGACATCGTGGTGGTCAACGGCGACCTCATCAACCGGGGGCCACAGAACCAGGAGGTCATCGAGCGGCTGTGGGAAATGCCCTACCGCTTCACCCTGGGCAACCACGACGACCTGGTGGTGAAGTGGCGTTCCCAGCACGAATCGCTCAAGAGCCTCTTCGACGACCCCTTCTTCGGGGCGACGGGCTGGTCGGCGGCGAGGCTGGACAAGCCCCATCTCGACTGGCTGGCCGCCCTTCCCCACGAGGTGCACCTGGAGGCACTGGCCCTCAGGATCACCCACGGCTCGCCCCGCCACTACCGCGAAGGCTACGACGAACGGCTCAGCGAGGAGGCCCTCGAGCAGATCATCGGCGCTTATCCCGCCCGCTACCTCGTCGGCTCGCACACCCACCGGCCCTACACGCGCCAGCACAACGGGACCATGGTGTGGAACACCGGGGCGGTAGGGGCCCCCTTCAACGGGGATGTCCGCGCCCAGTACCTGGTGCTCGAGGTCAGCGACGAGACCCTCGTGCCCCACTTTCGCCAGGTGGAATACGACCTCGAGGCCACGCTCAAAGCCTTCCGGGACTCGGGGATGCTCGAGGAGGGCGGGCTTTCAGCCGAGATCTTCTACTATGAAACCCAGAACGCCCGCTCGATGCTGGTCCCGTTCTGGCTGTGGACCCAGGCCCAGAAGCGGCCTCTGGACAAAGCTTCCTGGGAAGCCTTCCGCAAGGCCGATCCCGAGCGTTTTGTGCGCTCTGGGTAAAAATACCAACTCGCTGCCGGGGGCAGCCTTTGCTAGGCTGAAGCCGTGATCGGGCAGGTCTTGCCCCGCACGGTTTCTCTCCCAATTCTCCTCGTAGCCTGGGGGGTCTGGCTGGCAGGACTGATCGTTTTGCACGCCCTCTTGCCGCTGGGGGTGGTCATCGCCAACCTTCTGGCCGCTCAGGGCCTCTACAGCACCTCCCTGAAACTGCCCAGGGGACCGTCCGCGGTCCTGCAAGCCCTGGCCTTGGGCCTGAGCCTCCTGGCACTGGGCGACCTGGTGCTGACTTACGAGTGGCTGTTCGAGCTTTACTTATTCAGCGAGCCTCTCTTCCTCTCCGGCACCCTCACCTTCGCGCTGGCCGGGGCCAGCCTGCCCTGGACCATCGAGCGGCTGGGACTGCACGCCCGGGGGATGGCCCTGCGGGCGAGCCTGCTGGCGATCGGAGGGGCTGGCGCGCTGACCTGGCTCGCAGCCAGCTTCAGCAGCCTCCCCTGGCCTAAGCCCGCTTACTACTTCGTGCCTTTCCTCCTGACGCTGCTGTTTTTCCTGGAGGTGCGGCTGATGATCGGCGACCGCATCAAGCGCAGCCTGCGCAACATCGTCTGGGCCTTGCTGCTCGTCAGCTTCGCCAGGGTGATCGCGCTGTTCGCCGGGGATCAGAGCGCCGGGCTCAACCTGCTCAACCAAGCCCTCTACGGCCTGTTCTGGCTGGGGGGGATGAGCTTTCTGACCTGGAACACCAGCCGGTGACGCGCGCACCAGGGAACGACCTCGAGCCCAAGTACAATAGGGACCGAGCATTTTGGAGAGGATAGGGAGTATGCTCGGTTCATCCAAAGGCGTCGTTCAGGTGCACTGCCGCTCGAGCTGGATGAGGCATGCCATCCAGGAGCTGACCGCCCGCATGGAACTGCCCCGGACGGTGACCCTGCTGCTCGACTACCCCGTAGGCTCGGCCCTCGAACTGCTCCCCCTGCTCGAGCCGCCCGTGGTGATCGCCACCGCCTCTGAGTCGCCTTACTACCTCCAGGACCTCATCGAGCACGCTCCCGCCGCTGTGCTCACCGAGCCGATGGAAGCCGCCCAGCTCGAGAGGGCCCTGCGCCTAGCCGCCTCTGGCCAGACCCTCAGCCTGCCCACCATCCCCAGCGACCAGCGCCTCACCCCGCGCGAACGCCAGGTGCTGCGCCTGCTGACCAGAGGGTGGAGCGACAAGGAGATCGCCCAGGAATTGCACATCGGGCCCAAGACGGTCTCGCACTGGGTGCTCAGCCTGCGCCAGAAGATGGGAGCCGAAAACCGCGCCCAGGCCATCTTGCACTACTGGGGCAACCCACCCGCCCTTTTATGAGAGAGCTTCACGGCAGGAGCAAGCTTCCCGAGCAGTTCAGCCGGAAGGCGTAGAGTGGAGCCATGCTGAGTCCCGAGCTGGTGCGTGAGTTCGTGATCGCCGGGCACACCGACCTGGAGAAGGTCCGGCAAATGCTGGCCGAGCACCCCGAGTTGCTCAACCAGGCCCACCACTGGCGACCTGACGACACCGAGACGGCCATCCAGGGCGCGGCTCACGTGGGCAACGCAGCCATCGCCGAATACCTGCTCGAGCAGGGCGCCCCGCTCGACATCTGCACCGCGGCCATGCTGGGCCGGCTCGAGACGGTGCGGGCGATGCTCGAGGCCGATCCCCGCCTGGCCCACAGCCACGGAGCCCACCGCATCCCCCTGCTGCCCCACGCCGCCCACAGCGGCAACGTCGAACTGGCCCGGCTGCTCTTCAAAGCCGGGGCCAGCGAAGGCAGCAGCATGGCCCTGGTCCACGCCGTGCAACGCGGCCACTACCGGCTGGCAAGCTGGCTGCTGGAGTTCACCCAACCCGACCTACAGTGGAAGAACTTCCAGGGCAAGACCGCACGCGACCTAGCCGTGGAGCGCGGCGACGGGGAGCTGGTGGCGCTGCTCGAGGCCCACACCCGGCGATGAACCTCGAGCAATACCTGCGCCAGGCCCGCACCATCGCCGTGCTGGGAGCCCACCCCGACCCGGCCAGGGCCGCCTACTTCGTGCCGGAATACCTACGCCGGGTGGGTTATCGCGTCCTGCCGGTCAACCCTCGCTTCGCCGGTCAGGAGCTGTTCGGGGAGACCGTGGTCGCGGGGCTCGAGGAGATCAGCGTCCCGGTGGACATCCTCGACATCTTCCGCCGCAGCAGCGCCCTGATGGAGCACCTGGAAGCCATCCTCGAGCTCAGGCCCGGCCTGGTCTGGCTGCAATCGGGCATCCGCAACGACGCCTTTGCTCAGAGGCTCGAGCAGGCCGCCATCGCGGTGGTGCAGGACCGCTGCTTGATGTCGGTGCACCGCAGCCTGAGGTGAAAGGAAGTGACTTGACCCCCTTCCAGCACAGCCTGCTCGAGTGGTATCGCGCTCATCGCCGCGCTCTCCCCTGGCGCGAGGAGCGCGACCCCTACCGGATTTTGCTGTCCGAGGTGCTGCTGCAGCAGACCCGCGTGGATCAGGCCATTCCCTACTACCATCGCTTCCTGGAGCGCTTCCCCGATCTCCGCTCGCTGGGGGAAGCCGATCTGGAGGAGGTGCTGCGGGTGTGGCAGGGAGCCGGATACTACGCGCGTGCCCGCAATTTGCACAAGCTGGCCCAGATTGTATCGGCGGAGCCTCCCCTACCCACGAACTATGCCCGGCTGCGCGAGCTGCCCGGCCTAGGCCCTTATACCGCCGCCGCCGTGGCCTCGATCGCCTTCGACGAGCCGGTAGCAGCAGTGGACGGCAACGTACGCCGGGTCATCAGCCGGTTGATGGCCTGGGAGAACCCCACCCCCGCGGCGCTTCAGGCCAAGGCCGAGGAGTGGCTGGCGGCTGAGAGCCCCGGCGAGTGGAACCAGGCCATGATGGAGCTGGGAGCCACCCTTTGCGCGCCCAGGAAGCCCGCCTGCAGGTCGTGCCCCCTGGCCCGGTGGTGTGCGGGCCAGGCCAGCCCGGAGCGCTACCCCGCGCCCAGAGCCCGCCAGCAGCGGGCAACCGAGGCGGTGGCGCTGGTGCTTCAGGGGCCCTACGGGGTCGTGCTCGAGCCCCGCCAGGGGCGAAGCCTGGGAGGCCTGTGGGGGGTGCCGATGGCCGAGGGCCGCTCCCTGGAACCCCTGCTCAGGCGCCTGGCGGCGAGTCACGGCACGACCATCCCGACCCCCGAGCACGCGGGCACCGTGCAGCACGCCTTCACCCACCGCAGGCTGACGGTGCAGGTCTATAAAAGCCGCTGGGAGGGCCCGGCCCACGACCCTCAGAGCAAGCCCCTATCCCAGCTCGACCGCAAAATTCTCCGCCAGGCGCAGGCCCTCTGAGGCCATGCGGGCGTAAGTGCCCTGCCCCAGCACGCACAAGCCCAGGCCGTAGAGCCCCTCGAGCCGCCCCAGCCTGAAGCTTTCTGCCTCCCACTCCGCAGGGGCAAAGCTCTTGTAGCGCACGCTGTAGCCCGGCGTCCCGTCCTGGGCCGCGACCTCGGCGTGTTGATCGACGAACGAAAAGCCCAGGGCCAGCAGGTTCTCGTAGAGGTCGGGATAGGCGGCTTCGGAGAGCCTCCCAGCCTCCTCCACCACGTCGCCGATGGTGAGCCGGGGCATGAGGAAACTCCCCAGCGCCAGCACCACCCGAGAGGCCATGCGCCTGGGGCCTTCCCAGGTTTCCACCCCCACCACCCGCCGCCCCTCGAGGACGAGCCGGGTGGCCGAGGACTGGAAGAGGTGGAGCTGAGGCTCTCCCTCGAGGCGGTACTTGGCCTTCGCGTGCAGCTCCCAGCCCTTCATGCCCACCGCCCCAACCTCGGCCATCAAGCTACCCTCCGGACCGGGTTCGGGGAGGGGGGTGAAGGGCAGGTAAACCGTGTCCAGGCTCTGGGTCAGCAAGCCCACCCGCACCCCCCGGCAAGCCAGGGCGTAAGCAGCTTCCGAGCCGGAGAAGCCCCCTCCGACGATGAGCACCTGATAATCCATGGGCAATACCATACACAAGGTCGACAGCTGGAAGATGCCGAACGTCGAACGCCAGGAGCCACAGGCCATCGGCGTCTTGCGTTTGGCGTATGACGTAGGACGTACGACCCCAGTCGCCCACCCCTCCACCCTCACGGCTTTTTGGTCATTTGTATGGCTCCCGTCTCATCTTCCGCGGCTAGACTGAAGCTAATGCGAGGAGTATTGCTCGGTGCATTGCTTTCTCTGAGCTCGGTGGCCCTGGCCGGGCCGGATGCGCTATTGGTAACGCAGGAATGGACCATCGAGAAGGGCCAGCTCAAGACCTACACGGGCGTGCAGCGGTACAAGGTGGGTGGGGTGGGCGAGATCGAAGCCCTGCTCCAGAAGCTCAGCCGTCCCCCTACCCCGGCCAAATGGGTCTTCACCAAGGACCGGGGCTGGATGGCCATCGAGCGGCCCGGCTATGCCTTCGGACCGCAGAACGCCAAGAACGCCTACCTCAAGGCGCTCAGGGAGGGCAAGAAGGAGTTTCGCCTGCCCGTAGCCTATCAGCGCTCGAGCCGCGGCGTGGATTACTGGTATGCCCTGGGCGTGCGGGAGTTGCTCTCCGAAGCCACCACCACCTTCTACGGCTCGATTCCTGCGAGGATCCACAACATCGCCCACGCCTCGGCAAAGCTCGACGGCGTGCTGATCCCCCCGGCCACCACCTTCTCCTTTCTCCAGACCATGGGGGAAATCTCGGCCCGCACCGGCTTCCGTGAGGCGTACGTGATCGTGGGCGACAAGACCGAGACCGGCGTGGGCGGGGGCGTGTGCCAGACCTCGACCACGCTGTTCCGAGCGGCCTATTTCGCCGGGCTGCCCATCCTCGAGCGCCGCCCCCATAGCTACCAGGTGGGCTACTACAGCCCCACCGGGCTCGACGCGGCGGTGTACTCCCCCACCCAGGACCTCAAGTTCAAGAACGACACCCCTGGCCACATCCTCATCCAAACCCAGGTCCGGGGCTACCGCGTCACCTACCGCTTCTTCGGCACCAAAGACCGCACCACCACCTGGAGCGCTCCCGTGGTGCGCAACGTCATCCCCGCCCCACCCACCCGCTTCATCGTCGATGCCTCGCTGCGCTATGGCCAGCGCAAGCAGATCGACTTCTCGGCCCCCGGAGCCCAGGTGACGGTCTACCGCACCATCCAATTCGACGATGGGCGGGTCGTCAAGGACTCGCTATTCAGC
>NZ_QWLA01000096.1 GCF_003574095.1 Calidithermus roseus | reverse complement strand
CTGCTCCAGCTGGGCCAGTTTCATCCCCTTACCCTTCGCTTCCGCTTCCCCAATCAGCGCCATCAACCGCTCTTGTAGTGGGCTCATGCCTCAGTCTAGGCTATTGGGTTGTTTTTGGGACACACCCGTAGCAAAAAGGAAGGCGGAACTGGGGGGCGCGAGCCGCGAGCCTTTGGCTACCGACCCCCGGCTATCGGCCTTTGAGCTAAAAAGCACCCCAGATTTCTGTACCCGGTCAAAGCAAGGGTATAGTTGAAGCATGAGCAGCGCCCCTGGTATCGCAGTTATCCCTGTGCCCATCCCCTACCCCTTCAAATACGTCAACTGCTACTTGCTGTTGGGCGACGGGGCGGTGCTGGTGGACTGCGCGCTCGATACTCCCGAGGCCAGGCCCGCGCTCGAGGCAGCCTTAGCCCAGCATGGCCTGAAGTTCGCCGACCTCGACCGCCTGGTCCTGACCCACCACCACCCCGACCACTACGGCCTGGCCGGGCTCATCGAAGCCGAGGGAGTCCCGGTTTACCTGCTGGACGTCGAACTGGAGCGGGGCCACCCGTTCTGGACCCAGCCTGAGGAGATGGCTCGAGCGGGCCTGGAACTGTTTCGCCGGCACGGCGTCCCCGAGGAGGCCTTGAGCAATCTGGGGCGCGAGATGGAGAAGACCCGCAGCCGGGTACATCCACCCAAAAACCCCCGGACCTTCCGCGATGGGGAGGTGCTCGAGCTCGCCGGTCAGCGCTGGCGGGTGGTCTGGACCCCCGGACACGCCGACGGGCACGCCATGCTGCTGCGCGAGAGCGACGGCGTGTTGCTGGCCGGGGACCACGTGCTCGAGCGCATCTCCCCCAACATCGGCGTGTGGGCCTACTCCTATCCCAACCCGCTGGGGCTCTACCTCGAGTCGCTGGAAAAAGCCAAGGGGCTCGAGGTCTCGCTGGCCCTACCCGGCCACTACCGCCCCCTGAGGGACTTCAGGGGCCGCATCGAGGAGCTGGCTGCTCATCACCAAGAGCGCCTGGACTATTTGCTGGGGCTGATGAACGGGCAGCCCAAAACCTGCTGGGAACTTTCCTTGAAGCTTTTCCCCGGAGAACTCAACACGGCCCAGCGCCGCTTCGCCTGGTCGGAGACGCTAGCCCACCTGGAGTACCTGCTCCATGCCGGCAGGATTCGCAAGGAAACCATGGGCGAAACCATCGGCTACAGGCTCTAGGCAAAGCCGCAGCGGTCTTCATGAATATGCATCGGGATCGGCACAATCGCTTTTCAAGCGCAGCACCAGCCAAGGCCGCGATAAGCTGGAGGCGAAGGAGGCGGCCATGGACAAAGTCTACAAGAAGGTCGAGTTGGTGGGCTCGAGTGGCGAGAGCATCGAGAAGGCTATCGAAACCGCGCTGAGCCGCGCGAACAAGACCCTGCGCAACCTGGACTGGTTCGAGGTCAAGGAATTGCGCGGGCTGGTCGAGGGTGGCAAGGCCAAGACGTATCAGGTGACGCTCGAGGTAGGGTTCAGGCTCGAGGAGTAGCGCGAAACCCCCTACCACGCCAGCGCCTGGCCGTCGGCCCTGGGCTCCGAGGCGGCGATCAAGGTCTGGTCGTGGCGCAGGATGATCTGCCCGCGCCCAAACAGTCCGGTCTCGGGCTGGATCATCACGTGGTGGCCCCGGTCGATGAGGCCCTGCACCACGTGCTGTGGCACGCTGGGCTCGAGCAGCACCTGCTTGCCCTTGACCCACTGCCAGCGGGGAGCGTCCAGCACAGCCTGGGGGTTGAGGCCTGCATCCTCCAGTGCCAGGGCCACCTGGAGGTGGCCTTGTGGCTGCATGTGACCACCCATCACCCCAAATGGCCCCAGCGGCTTGCCGTCACGGGTCAGGAAGCCGGGGATGATGGTGTGGAAGGGGCGCTTGGACGGGGCATAGCAGTTGGGGTGGCCGGGCTCGAGCACGAAGCTCGCCCCCCGGTTTTGCAGCGAGATCCCGGTGCCTGGCACCAGCACCCCGGCCCCGAAGCCCATGTAGTTGGACTGGATGAAACTCACCATCAGCTCGCCGTCAGCGGCGCAGAGGTAGACCGTGCCCCCCTTGGGAACCTCGGCTTCCACGGGCCGGGCGACGTCCGTGATGAGCCGTCGGCGGCTCGAGAGGTAGGCGTCGTCGAGCAACTGGGCACTGCTGAGGCGCATGTGCCGGGGATCGGCCACCTCGGCCTTCACGTCGGCGAAGGCCAGTTTCATGGCCTCGATCTGGAGGTGCAGGTACTCGACGGGGTCATGGGAAGCGCGGAGCATGTCGAGGCCTGCCAGCATCTTCAGCGCCATCAGTGCGGCGATGCCTTGAGTGTTAGGGGGAATTTCGTGGACCTCGAGGCTTCCATAGCTAGCCGAGATGGGTTCGACCCACTGTGGCTCAAAGGCCGCGAGGTCGGCCTGGGTCAGCCAGCCTCCCGTGTCGGCGGCGAACTCGGCCATCTTACGGGCCAGGCTTCCTTTATAGAAGCTCTCGGCCTGGCTCGAGGCGATCTCGCGCAGCGTCGCCGCATGGTCCGGGCTGCGCCAGATCTCCCCGGCTCGTGGGCCACGTCCCCCTGCGAAAAACACCCGGTTGAAGGCCTGGTGCTCCGGCCCCGATAGCTTCAAGAACATCTCCGCCGAACGCCTCCAACTCCTCGCAGTCACCGGCGACACGGCGAAGCCTTCCTCGGCGTAGCGAATCGCGGGCTCAAATAGCCGCTCGAAGGGCAGCCTGCCAAAGCGCTCCGAAACCGCCCGCCAGCTCGCGGGGGCCCCCGGCACGGTGACGCTCAGCCAGCTTCTGGCCGGAACCTCCTGCATCCCCTCGAAGGCTGCAAACGGAAGCTGACTGGGGCTGGGCCCGGAAGCATTGAGGCCATGCAGCCCGCCATCCCAGATCAAGGCGAAAGCGTCGGAGCCGATGCCGTTGGAGGTGGGCTCGAGCACCGTGAGCGCGATAGCCATGGCCAAGGCCGCGTCTGCCGCGTTGCCCCCGGCCAAAAGCATCTCCATGCCCGCCAGGGCCGCCTGAGGCTGGGAGGTAGCGACCGCACCGCGCTTGCCCACCATCACCGTGCGGCGGGAGGGATAGGGGTAGTAGTTGAGGTCCACAGCTAGAAGGGTACAGGAAGAAAGAGGTCGAGGGTCAAGGGTCGGGGTCGAAACGCCAAACCCGCCTTCAAACCGGCTCGTCGAAGCGGTAGGGCTCGATGCTCTTGCAGCGGCCATTCTCGAGCACCAGCGCGGTGGCGTGGAAGCGGGCCGGGCCTTCCTGGGCGCGGAAGCGGGTGGGGCGCTGGGTGAGGAAGCGGCCCAGGAAGCTTTGTACCTCGCCACCGATGATCCCATCGTAGGTTCCGGTCATGCCCACGTCGGTCTGGTAGCCGGTACCCTTGGGAAGGATCTCGGCGTCGGCGGTGGGGACGTGGGTGTGGGTGCCCAGCACCGCGCCGACGCGCCCGTCGAGGTAACGGGCCAGGGCCAATTTCTCGGAGGTGGCCTCGGCGTGGACCTCGAGCAGCACGCAGTCAGCCTGCTCCCCGGCGAGCAAGGCGTCCATCCCCCTGAAGGGATCGTCGAGAGGGTCCATGAACAACCGACCCATCACCTGGCAGATCAACAAGCTCTCCTCTGCCGCCTCTACCCGCCACCAACCTCTGCCGGGGGTTCCGGGAGGGAAGTTCAGCGCCCGCACGATGGGTTCGGTTTCGATGAGTTCGTAAACCTCGCGATGATCCCAGGCGTGGTTCCCGAGGGTGAGCACGTCCACGCCCGCCTCACGCAGCCGCCTGTAGGCGGCCTTGGTGATACCCAGGCCCCCTGCGGTGTTCTCGGCGTTGGCGACGACGACGTCGAAGTCATCCCGGATATCGGGGAGGTGCCTCGAGACGATACGCAGACCGGGTTCGGCGAAGATATCCCCGATGAATAAAACGCGCATGGGCTTAGTCTAATGGGGCATCCGGGTACAGCGCGTGCAATTCGGCCTTCAGGCCCTGGAAATCCTCTGAAGGCAGGCGGCAAACCCCCCACCGACACACATAAGCCAGCCCCGCCTTGCGCCCCGCGAGCACAGGCAGGGCATCGGAAGGGCCAATCGCCAGCGTGGTGAGGGGCAGGTACAGGCTCCGTGCCTCGGCGGCCCAGCTCGAGGGCGTGACCAGGACCAGCTCGCTACCCTGAGTGCCGATCAGGTGAGCCTGGAGCAGCGCCGGAAAGCCAAAGGGGCTGTGCTGGAGGCTATGGGCATAGATTTCCACTGCCGAAAGCGCGGCTTCGTGCCACTCCGGGCGCTCGTACAGGGCCGCCAGCCGGAAAAGCAACTCGGCAGCCAAAGCCGACGGGCTGGGGTAGGGTCCGTCGTAGGCATCTTTGGCCTTGATGGGCAGGTTCTCGCTCGCGGAATCGCGGAAGCCCCCCTCCGGGTCGCGGAAGTGAGCCATGATGCTCTCGGCCCGCTGCCGGGCGGCCTCGAGCCACTCCATCTCCCCGGTGGCCTGATAGAGTTCCAGCAGCCCCAGGCCGTAGCTGGCCTGGTCGCTCAGGTAGGCTTCGGGGCGCAGTTTCCCCGCTCGCCAGGAATGCCGCAACAACCCATCCGCGACCATGGTCCCCAGCACGAAGCGGGCGTTGGCGCGGGCGGCCTGGAGGTATGACTCGCTGCCCAGCAAGCGCCCGGCCTCGGCCAGAGCCCGCAGCATCAGGCCGTTCCAGTCGGCCAGCACCTTGTCGTCGGTGAGGGGCCAGACCCGCTGCTTGCGGCGCTCGTAGAGCCTGGCCCGCACCCCGTCTACCCACTCGATGTAAGCCTGGGGGCTCAGGCCCAAAGCCTGGCGCAGAGCCTCGTCGGGGAAGCGGCGCTCGAGCACGTTGACCCCTTCCCAGTTCCCCGCCTCCGACACCCCGAACAGCCGGATGGCCGCCTCGGCGTCACTGCCCAGCACTTCCCGCACCTCAGCCTCGCTCCAGACGTAGAACTTGCCCTCCACGCCTTCTGAGTCGGCGTCCTGGGCCGTCCAGAACTCGCCTCGGGGGCCGGTCATCTCACGCAGCACGTACTGCAGGATCTGCTCGGCCACCTGCCGGTAGCGCGGCTTGCCCGAGAGCTTGTAGCCCCCCAGGTACACCCGCGCCAGCTGCGCGTTGTCGTAGAGCATCTTCTCGAAGTGGGGTACCCGCCAGATGCCGTCCACGGCGTAGCGGTGAAACCCACCCCCCACTTGGTCGTGGATACCGCCCTCCATCATGCGCTCGAGGGTCAGCTCGAGGTGCTTCCAGGCCACCTGGTCCCCCAGCCAAGCATGGCAGAGCAGGTAGAGCAGCGCGGGGGCGTGGGGAAACTTGGGGGCGCCACCGAAGCCACCGTAGCTCTGGTCGAAGGTTCTGGAGAGCCCGGCCAGGGCCGAGGGGTGAAGGTCATCGGGGAGGGTGGCGCTCTGAGGCCGCAGCGCATTGCTGAGGGCCTTGGTTAGCTCCTCGGCGTTCTCCAGCACGTCCTGCCTGCGGTGCAGCCAGGCGTTGTGGACCCCCTCGAGCAGCCGGCGAAAGCTGGGCAGTTGGGGATGATCGCGGGGTGGGAAATAGGTCCCGCCGTAAAAAGGCCGCAGGTCGGGCATGAGGAACATGTTCATGGGCCAGCCGCCCGAGCCGGTCATGGCCTGGAGCGCGTTCATGTAGACCTGATCGACGTCGGGCAGTTCCTCGCGGTCTACCTTGATGGGCACGAAGTGGGCGTTGAGAAAGGCTGCTACCTCGGGGTCCTCGAAGCTCTCCCGCTCCATCACGTGACACCAGTGACAAGTGGCGTAGCCCACAGAAAGAAATATCGGCTTATCCTCTGCCCGCGCCCTGGCAAACGCTTCCTCTCCCCAAGGATACCAATCCACCGGGTTATGGGCGTGTTGCAGCAGGTAGGGGCTGGTCTCGTGGATTAGGCGGTTAGGCATGAGCCGAGCCTAGCCCTTGAAGCTACCTCCAACTGTAAGAAAGGGCGGACACAGAACCCGCCCACAAAAGCCATCTTGCGTTTAGCGTTCGGTGTTCAGCGTCTTTGGCCATCGACCATCGACATCTCAGGCCGACTTGGGCTTCTGCACGAAGCGCAGGATGAAGTAGACCGCTCCAGCCACGATCAGGGCGGGTACCAGGATGGTCAGCAGGCGGAAGATCAGGCTGGCCAAGCCCTTGAGAATCGCGCCCAAGAAGGTGAAGAGCCAGCCCCCCACCCACATCACCACCAGGGCGGCCACCGCGATGAGCAGGCCCAGCACCACCCATTCGAGGATGTCCTGGAAAGAACGCTCGTTCATGTGCTCAGGATAACACACCGCCCTCAGCCCCCGGCGTTCCATGGCGAGCGTCGAAGGCAAAACACCGAACGCTGGAGGCTTCCTAATCTGCCTTTTGCCGAGGGCCATGGTTCGCTCATCGCGCCTCCCACAATCCCTCACAGCCAACCACGCTGTGAGGGGTATTCGTGGGAACCGCTCTCAGTCGGCGTAAAGCTGGGCCTCGAGCCGGATCAGCCAACCCTGGTCACGCTGGCCGCCCTGGGTTGCAGCCACCACCACCTTCTCCTGTCGCAATACTTTCTCCATCCCCGCGATGCCGTATTCGACGTAAGCTGCGAGCAGCGAGTGGATGATTTTGGCGTCGGGGCGCGACTCAGCCCACTTCCAGGCCTGATAGGCCCGTTGCTGGCGGGTCTTGACTGTCCAGCCGAAGGCCAACCAGCCCAGCATGTCGTAGAGGTCGAGGTCGCTGCGGCGGGCCAGGCGGCGTAGGCCCTGCTCGGTCCAGCCTTCGCGCTCGAGAGCAATCACCAGGCTCTCGCGCTCCTGGGGGTTGAGCCACAGCTGCTTGAGCCGCTCCGAACTGCCAAGAAGCTCGGCCAGGAGGGGCCGGGCATCGGCTGGGCTGAGGACTAGGAGACCGTTGGACAGCACCAGCCCACCCTGGTAGAGCACCCGGTTGATCAGCAGGCGCAGGTTACGGTGGGTGAGGGGCTTACGAGCGAGCGTTTCCGAGCGCAGCCAGGACGGGCGTTCGGCGGGCAGGGCATCGAGCACCAATATCGCGGGAATGCCCTCGAGATTGGGGTCCTCCCGCATCGCGTTGCGCAGCGCGATGCTATCGTGTTCCCCCAGCTTGTCGAGGATCACCAAGTCGGGTAGGTCCTGCAGAAGTTGAGTTGCCCAGGAGTTAGGCTGGTCGTAAGCGGTCAATTTATACCCCTCGGCGGTAGCCACCACCTCCAGGAATCGCTCGAGCCCCGAATTGTCCGTCACCACGCCAATACATATCATAGGGATTGCCCTGAGTATACCGATGGCGACGGGGAGAATCGATGAGCGTTTCCAGGAATGGTCGATAGCCCATAGCCGTGGAGCGTCAAGGGCCTGGAGCGTCGTTTAACGTACAGCGTACGCCGCAAAACATTGACTGTTGTAAAGTATCGCCGTGATCCGCATCGCTTACCAGGGAACCGAGGGAGCTTACAGCGAGGAAGCCGTGCTCAAGGCCTTTCCCGAGGCACAGCCCATCGGACTTCCCACTTTTCACGAAGTATTTGACGCCGTGTCCGAGCACGAGGTCGAGTTGGGGGTGGTGCCGGTGGAAAATACCACCGCCGGAATCATCAACCAGACCTACGACTTGTTGCTCGAGACCGACCTGCACGTAATCGGGGAGATCGTGCTCAAGGTCGAGCACTGCCTGATGGCCCCCAAGGGGAGCCGGCTCGAGGACATCCGCTTCGTCAAGAGCCACCCCCAGGGGCTGGCCCAGTGCGACGGCTTCATCGCCCGCTATCACTTGAAGGCCACCCCGGTCTACGACACCGCGGGGGCGGCAAGGGAGCTGGCGGAAAACCCCGAACCCGGCCACGCCGCTATCGCCAGCCGCCGGGCCGCCGAGCTCTACGGGCTGGAAGTGCTGGCGGAAAACATCCAGGACTTCAAGGGCAACTACACCCGTTTCTTCGTGCTCTCGCGCGACATCCCGCCCCGGCGCGAGGGGCCACACAAGAGCTCGGTGGTCTTCGCCACCCGCCACGTGCCCGGCGCCTTGCTGCACGCGCTGCAGGCCCTGGCCGACGCCGGGGTCAACATGACCAAGCTCGAGTCGCGTCCCCGCCGCGATCCCGAGCGCCCCTTCAGCCCGGTGTTCTACGTGGACTTCGAGGGCCACATCGAAGACCCCGGACCGGCTAAAGCTCTCGTCGGGCTGCTGCAACGCGCGCAGTTCGTCAAGGTGCTGGGTTCGTACCCTGTAGCGCAGAACGGCGTGTAGTAAAAATGGGGGCTTCACGCCCCCATTTATGAAGTTCTACTCAGCATCTCATCGGAAGGACGCCCCCAGGATGGCCCGGCTGCCCACGAAGCCATCGAAGTAGTAGATCCCCTGCCAACCCACGAAGAGCCCAGTCGAGCGGTCCACGGCGAACTCAATGCCGAAGTCCAGGGTCAAACCCGCCTCCGCGGCGCCCCCGCCAAACCCCACTCCGACGCCACCCCCAATGTAGGGCGAAATCCCGCGCAGGTCGCGGTCGAACTGGCCCAGGTCGGGCTTGAACAGCAACTCGCCCCCTACGAGGACTCCCGGCCCCCGGAAAACGAGGTCGCCGTAAAGCAAGGCCACCAGATTGCGCTGAAGCTCGGCCTCGAGGCCGAAGCCGATTGCCGGGCTGGGAACCGAGATGCGGAACTGGAAGGCGCGCTGCGCCTGAGCGCTCGCGCCGATCGAAAGGACCAAGAGGAGAACCAAAAGAGTGAGTCGTTTCATGAGTCGTTACCTCCTCCGCGCTACCATAGCCCATCCATGGCTAACCCTCCAAGCCTGATTCCTCTCACAGAGCGCTAACGCTGCATGCTTAGATTGGTGCGCATGAAGAGGATGCTGTGGATCGTCCCCGTGCTGGCAGCCATCGGCCTGATGGGGGCCCCCCTGGTCGCCCAGACCAAGCCCCAGGCCGTTAAGATTGGCTTTATCAATTCCGACATGGCCATCGAAGCCCACCCTGACTACGCCAAGGTCAAGGCGGTGCGCGAGCAGGCCGACAAGGAACTCAAGCCCCTGCAAAACCAGCTCACCCAGCTTCAGCAGAAGATCCAGGCCGGCCAGGCCACAGCCAAGGATCAGCAGGACTTCCAAACGCTGCGCCAGGCCTACCAGGACGCCCTCAAGAAGTGGTCCACCCGCACCGAGGAGGCCGGCAAGCCCCTCACCGAGCAGATCGACAAAATCATCAAGAAGGTCGCTGAAGAAAATGGCTTCCAGGTGATCATGGACTACAAGGTGGCCAGCGCCAGTAACCTGGTGGTCTATGCCGCCGACGGCCTGGACGTGACCCAGAAAGTTATCGAGGAACTCAAGAAGTAAGCACGGTCGCTCACCATCAAGGGGCTCTCCGGAGCCCCTGCTTTTTCTGTTACTGGGTGCCCTCTCATCCGATCCCGGTGGGTGTTTTACCCCACACAGCCTGGTTGGCCGTGTGGGGTATTCGTGGGAACCGCTCTCACAAGTTGCTAAAGCAATGTTCGTACAGTGGGGGCCATGTGGACGCGCATTCTCGCCGCCCTTTGCCTGGTGCTGCTGACGGCACCCCTGTCGGCCCAGACCAAGCCCCGACCCTGGCGGGTAGGGTTTATCAACCCGGATATCGCCATCCAGGCCCACCCCAACTACGCCAAGCTCAAGGCCGTGCAGGAGCAAGCCGAGAAAGAGCTCAAGCCCTTGCGCGACCAAATCGGCCAGCTCAGCCAGAAGGCCCGCGGTGGGCCACTGCCAGCTAAGGACCAGCAGAGTCTGCAAACCCTGCAAAAGGCACTGCAGGACGGCAGCAAGAAATGGAGTGAGCGCGTCAGCACAGTGGCCAAGCCCCTGCTCGAGGATATCGACAGGGAAGTCAGGAAGGTCGCCGAGGCCAACGGCTTCCAGGTAGTCATGGACTACAAGGTCGCCAAAGCCAGCGGCATCGTGGTCTATGCTGCCCCCGGCACCGACGTGACCGAGCTGGTGGTCAAGGAACTCAAGAAGTAAACCGGCTCCATCCAAACGCGATACTGCTCGAGCGAGAGCACGAAAGCCGGCCTTCGCTCGGTCTTAATTTCGACCTCGGGGGAGTTTTGGTTGTGCTAGACTGGCTTCAATGGCAAAGGCAAAGTCCAAGCGCTCCGGCCCGGCCAAAAATCCCCCTCCCAAGAACCCCAAGGAGCCCCATCTCGATTCCGAGGCGCTGGCCTTGGTGACGCTGGCGGCGGGGATCGCGCTGGGATTGGTGCTCTACGTCAACCCCCACTTCACCGGGGAGTACGGCCAGTGGCTGCGGCAAATCACCTATGGCAAGCTGGGGCTGCTGACCTGGATGGTCCCCCCCGCTCTGGCCATCCTCTCGGGCCTGCTGTTGCTGGGCCGGTCGCCGCGCGGTTTCCTGCGCACAGCGGGTTTTGCCCTGCTGGGAACCGCCGTGATGCTGCCGGTGTTCTCGGTCATTCGCCAGGAATGGGGCGGTGAACTGGGCGCACTGGCCGCGAGGGCACTGACCGACACACTGGGCAACGCCGGGCTGTTGCTGTGCGCGGTGCTGCTGAGTTTCGTGCTGGACATGGCACTGCGAAAGCGCCCTGGATGGCTATTCGGGGTGGTGGGCCGGCGGGTCGGGCTGGCGGCCTCGAGGCTCTCCCGCTCCATCCGCCTGGCCCGCCGGGCCTCGAGGCTGCTGGGTGAGACCCGCATCCTGGCCGAGCGCTACCCCGAGCACAAGGCCCTGGCCGCGCTGGAGGCAGACCTGATCGAGTACCGCCGCAACCCGCTGGCGGGCGACGCGACAGGCGAAGGGCTCGAGGCGCTCTTCGGGGTGTTTCAGAAATTCCTGCAAGAGCGCAGCGCCGAGCTGGCGGGCACGGTCAGAGCCGAGGTGCGACCCCTAGCGGCCAGGCTCGAGCGGCTTTCGGCGGCGCTGGCCGCCCCGGTGCAGGGCCTCGGGCTGGCCCAGGCCCTCGAGGAGCGCCGGGCCGCGCTAAGCCTGGAAGTGGGCACCCTGCACACCAAGGCCCGCAGCCTCGAACGCCAGGCCGAACAGGCTGGCGTCCTGCTGGAGCGCGGGGTGGGAGCCCAACGCCTGCTACAGGCCTGGGACGAGCACCAGAGCCGGCTCGAGGCCTGGGAAGCCCTGCAGGGGCTGGTGAGCGACCTCGAGCAGCGCGCCGACGCCTGGCTGCGCTGGGCGGAGTGGCTGGAGGCCAACCCCCCCGAGGCCCACTCCGCCGGCCTGCGGGCCTTGCTGGAGGGCGGCCTGACCATGGCCCCGCCCGTGATCTTCCCGGTGGTGACC
>NZ_QWLA01000095.1 GCF_003574095.1 Calidithermus roseus | reverse complement strand
GGTGCGCATGGGGGGAGAGCAGGGTCACCTTGGCCCCCACCTCCAGCAGACCCCGCACCTTGGCCTCCGTCTCCCAGCCCCCTCCCACGAACAGCACCTCCCTGCCGGTTAGGTTCAGCATCACGGGATAATAAGCATGAGCATGAGGTAGAGCCATGGTTCACCGAGCCAGACTCGGCACGCTCCGAAGCACCAGATGCGAGCCGATAAACATCAGCCAGAGCAAAAGCCCCAGCCGGAAGGGGCGCTGGGCGATCCGCTGGGCCAGCCAGACTCCGGCCAGCGATCCCAGCAGTCCGCCCGCGGCTATTTTGAGCAGCAGGGGAAAGTCGGCCTGGCCCAGCGCGGCGTGAAACCCGCCGCCGATGGCCGAGAGGATCAGGCCGAACCAGATGTCGGTTCCCACCACTTCCTTAGGCAACAAGCGGGTTCCGCTCATGAGCAGCAGGGTTCCCAAAGCCCCCGCGCCCGCCGAGGAAAAGCCCACCTCGAGGCCGATAAACGCCGCGACCAGGACGATCCAGGCGGGGTGGAGGCTTCGCGGGCGGATCTTCCTGAGCGTAAGCGTGAGGTTGATCAGGGCCACGGTAATTATGGTCAGCCCGATGACCACCAGAACGGCATCCTTGTGGCTCTTGAGCGAGCCCAACAGGAGGCTCCCCGCCGCCACGGCAGGCACTCCCCCGGCCAGCATCCAGGCCAGCGCCCGCAGATTGACCTGCTTCCGCGCGAAGTAAACCAGCCCTGCGGGGATCTTGGCGAAAACCGAGAACAGCAGCGCCGTGCCCACCGCGACTTCGGCGGGTACGCCCAGAAAGAGGATCAGCACGGGAGCGGTGATGGTTCCGCCCCCCACCCCCGAGAGGCCGATGCTCAGGGCAATCATGAAACCCGCGAGGACCTCGAGCATCTCAAGCACTCCTCACGGCTTCATCCCGGTACGCCGCGCGCAACACCTCGGCCACCTCGGGACGGGTAAACTCCGGCGGCAGCGAGGCCCCCGAGCGCAAGAGTTCGCGCACGCGGGTTCCCGAGAGGATGAGGTGATGAGCCCCGTCGTGCGGGCAGGTGCGCGCGGAGACGATGGAGCCGCAGGTCTTGCAGTAGAAGGTGTGCTCGAACTTGAGGATGTGGATGCCGATTTCCCCGGGAGCAAAGGCCCCGAAGATCTCCTGCGCGTCGTAAGTTCCGTAGTAGCTGCCCACCCCGGCGTGGTCACGCCCGACGATGAAGTGGGTGCAGCCGTAGTTCTTGCGGCTGATGGCGTGCAGGATGGCCTCGCGCGGCCCGGCGTAGCGCATGGCCGCCGGGTAGACCCCCAGGAGCACCCGCTCCTTCGGGTAGTAGCGCGCGAGCAGCACCCGGTAGGCCTCCATCCGCACCTGCGCAGGCACGTCGTCGGCCTTGGTAGCACCCACCAGGGGGTTCAGGAAGAGGCCGTCGATGTGCTCGAGGGCCACCTTGTGCAGGTACTCGTGGGCGCGGTGGATGGGGTTGCGGGTCTGGAAGGCCACCACCGTCTTCCAGCCACGCTCCTGGAAGATGCGGCGGGTCTCGAGGGGGGTGTAGTGGTGCTCGGGAAACTCCCCCCGGTCCAGCCGGAATAGGCTCACCCGCCCAGCCAGGTTGACCTCGCCCTGGCTCAGGATGGCAGCCACCCCGGGGTGGGCGGGGTCGGCGGTGCGGTAGACCTCGAGGGCTTCCTTTTGCTTGTCGGGCCTGTACTGCTCCGCGACCTCCAAGAGCCCCACCGTCTCACCCTTTCGGGTCAGGCGCACCGTGCTGCGGTAACGCGGGGCCTCGGCCTCCGCCACGCTTAGGGTGATGGGGATGCTCCAGGGCAGGCCGCTGGCGAGGCGCATGTGCTCGACCACGCTCTTGTAGTCGGCCTCGCCCAAAAAACCCTCCAGCGGCGAGTACACACCGGTGGCGATGAGCTCGAGGTCGGCGTAGCTGCGCTCGGAGAGCTCGAGGGCGGGGAAATGGGCGTATTCGCGAGGATCGGCCTGCAACAAGCGGTTGACTAGCGTTCCGCCGTGCGGGGCGATGCGCCCCTGGCTCCACTGGCTCATGGCCGAACCTCCAGTCGGTTTTTGTGGACAAGGTTTGTCAACTTTTCCATATCGTCGAGCCTTACTTCCTCTGGCTTTGCGCTTAAAGGGCCTTCTCCCCCATCCACAGCCCGCACTCGGTCTTGCCCTTGCCCTCCCAGCGGCCCGCCCGCGCGTCCTCACCAGGGCGCACCGCTCGCGTGCAGGGCCAGCAGCCGATGCTCAGGAAGCCCGAGGCGTACAGGGGGTTGACCGGCAAGTCGTGCTCGCGAGCATAGGCCTCTAGCTGCTCCCGCGTCCAGTAGGCCAGCGGGTTGATGCGCAGGCGTTCACCCTCCTCGAGGAAACCGAGGAAGGCCCGGGTCGAGGCCTGATCGCGGCTCCTGGCATTGAGCAGGGCGCTGGGCCGCTTGAGGGCCAGGTAGTCCCGCAAGGGAGCGACCTTGCGCACCGCGCAACAACCATCCGGGTCGCTGCGGTAGCGCTCTTCCCCCCAGGGTTCCTCTTCCAGGCCGGCACTGAGGGTGACGAAGCGCAGCTGTGGGTAGCGCTCCTTGAGGCGATCGCGGGTTTGCAGCGTCTGGGGGAAGTGGTAACCGGTGTCCACGAACACCACCTCGCCCATGTATCCCGCTTTGGCGGCCAGGTCGATGAGCACGACGCCATTGAGGTTGAACCCGCTGGGCATGAGCAGATCGGGGTAATTCTCCAGCGCCCATCGAATGACGAGCACAGGATCGGTTCCCGCGTCCCAGGTATCGGGGGTTGAAGCCTTCGATGCCTTCACGCCCGCACCCGCACTTCCACACCCAGGCGCTCGAGCGCGCCCAGCAAGCGGTCGAGGCTCTCCTGGAGGCTTAGCTGATCGGTCCGCAGGTGCAGATCGGGGTTCAAGGGCGGTTCATAGGGATCGGAAACCCCGGTGAAATTGGCGATCTCTCCCCTGAGCGCCCTGGCATAAAGCCCCTTCACGTCGCGCTGAACCAGCACCTCCAGCGGCGCGTCCACGAAGACCTCGAGCTTCCTCGGAGCCTGAGAAAGCACCTCCTCGCGGGTAGCCCGGTAGGGGCTGATCGCGCTCACCAGCACGATCACGCCGTGCTTGGCCAGCAGGTTGGCCACGAAGCCGATGCGCCTTATGTTGGTGTCGCGGTCCTCGCGGCTGAAGCCAAGCCCCTTCGACAGGTGCTCGCGCACCACGTCGCCATCGAGGTGCTCGACCTTCTGGCCCGCTTCGTAGAGGTGAACCTCGAGGGCTTTTGCCAGCGTGGTCTTGCCTGCGCCGGAAAGCCCGGTAAACCAGACCACCACCCCGCTCATGCTTCGGCCCAACCCGCGTAGCTGTCCAGCAGCACCCGCCAGGCATTGCGGGCCGCCACGTCCGCTACCAGCGCCACAGCCGCCAGCACCCAGGCCGCGAAGCCGGGGTGGTGCAGCGTCACTTCCTGTTCAGAGCCGGTGCGGGCGTCGAGCCGGGTGGGGCCGAACTTCACCTCCACCGGCTGCGCCACGCCCTCGAGGTAGGCCCAGCCCGAGGCTGAATCCTCTGAAAACTCCAACTGCGCGCTCGAGCCGTGCTCGGCCCCCACCAGGCGAAGCTGGAGGCGCTTCCCCCCGTGCTGAGCATGCAGGGCAAAGGCCCGCCCGCTGCTGGCCACCGAGCCCAGAAGCTGGCCCTGATGGGCCTCGAGGTACACGTTCTCGCCGAAGATCGCCCCACCCAGCCGCCCCACGAGCCGCTTGCCATCCCAAGCAAGCTGCACGCGGTAGCTCATGCCGGAGCGCCGCACCTCGCCATGGATGCGCTGCGCGGCTGAAAAAGCTTCGAGGGATGAAGGGTGTTTTCCCAAGTTATGAACGGGTTCGTGGTTCAACAAGTTCATGGTGTGCTCCCATAACAGACGATTCCAAGTGCCGACGGCCAGCGACGAGGCCAGGACAACAGCGCCCGGAACACGAAAGCACACCCATGATCTGAGACTTGGACATAGCTTCCAGCACAAAAACCTCCTTATCTTCCCCGGACGGTGTCCGGGCCGGAATTGGCACCTACGCAGAGACGCTTCAGATTGCCGGCTGAAAGCCCCTACGGGTTGCCGCAGCTTCGCAGGGCCGTTCCCTCCGCTGCTCTGGATAAGACCCGAGGGTGCTGCCGCACCCGTCCCGACTCAAAGCCGGGATGGAAGGTAGGCTAGCATAAGTGACAAAACTTGTAAACAATTGGCGGCGGTGATCATTGGCTCGTACGCCGATACCAGATTCGGTTGCTTCGTTGCCGAATGGCAGCGAACCAACCCGACCGAAGGAAGTGAATCTCTTGGATTGGACGACTATCTTTTTGAATCCGGTATGAATACGGGCCCCAAGCCTCCCCTCCCGCCACCCGGAACCCGGTGACCCAAGTGCTCATGACAAAGGACCGGGGCCCTTACCCCGGTCCCTTATCCGCCGGATGGCCTAAAAGTTCAAGCGGCTGAGGTTGGCGCGAATGGTCTCGTTCTCGCCGCTACGCAGGTTGACCTCGGTGACGAAGACCCGGTAGCCGGGGGACAGCAGCACGACCTGGTGGCGGCCAGGGTTCACATCGAAGCGAACGGTGCCGCCGGGGCCTACGGTGCCGACCTCCTGCCCGTCCACGAAGACCCTGGCCTCGACGTTGGCGGAGATGGTGAGCTGAGCACGCAGGGGGACGAGCTGAGCGTTGATGCGGGTTTCCTGACCCCGCTCGACGCGCACCGTGGTGCGGTAGTCGGTATAGCCGCTCAGGCTGACCCGCACGTCGTAGGTGCCCTCGTTGATCTGCACCGAGTAGGGGGTGCGGCCCACCCGCTGGTTGTCGATGTACACATCGGCACCGCTGGGGCTGGAGTTCACGCTGAGGACGCCGGTGCGCCGGGAGGGGTTGAGGCTGGCGTTGATGGTGGTGGTCTGGCCGGGGTTGATCACCACCGAGGTGCGGAAGGTGTCGTAACCATCCAGCCGGATTTCAACGTCCGCCCGCCCAGGGTTGAGGCCAATGCTCAAGGGTGTGTTGCCTACGAAGCGGCCATCGACGTAGACCTGGGCTCCTTGCGGGCTGGAGTTCACCACCAGGGTGCCGGTGCTGGGACGGGTGCGCTCGAGGGTGGCGTTGATGTTGACGGTCTGCCCAGGGTTGACGTTGACCGAGGTGCGGTAGGTTTCGTACCCGGCCAGCCGCAGTTCGACATCCTGGCGCCCCGGCGTCACGCGGACGGTGACGGGGGTACTGCCCACAAAGCGCCCATTGAGGTAGACCTGGGCTCCTTGCGGGCTGGAGTTTACCACCAGGGTGCCGCTGATGGGCTGGGGCTGGAGGCGACCGACGGTGAAGAAGGCCACATCGGTGGTCCAGTCCTGATCGGGCACCGGGGTGACCACGATGGCGATGGCCCGGCCCAGGGCGTCGGCTCCGCGCACCAGGGGGCGCAGGCTCGAGTCGATGATGCTGCCGATGTTGAGCGGGCGCTTGGAGGCCACCGCCAGCACCCGGTGCTGGCCTTCGGGGCCGTCAATGGTGAACTCGTAGCGAGCGCCCACCGGGGGGTAACGGCGGGTTTCCCCCGCCCGCAGGAAGTTGTCGCGGTCGAAGGGGTTGGGCAGGATGGGCGAGATCTCCCCGTTGGGGTAGACCCCGAACAAGTAGACGTAGGCATCCTGGTTGACCGAGACGTTGATCGCGATTTTTTCACCGATCTGGTACACCGGGTTGCCGCGCCCGGTAGGGTCACGGTCCACGCGAACCTGCACCCGCAAGTCGGTGGGCACGGGGTTGACGACGATGTTCTGAGGGCTGAGTTGGGGCTCGGCGTGGGCTACGAGGCCCAGCCCCAGCATTAACAGCGCTATAGCACGCTTCATTTGCTCACCTCCGAACATAGCCTAGAGCACCTTTCTTCAACTTCATGAGAGCGTCGTCAGCCGAAGTTTATGTCACGGTACCGTATTCATCCCGTACTCATCGCATTCTTCAGCCATCTCATAGCTTTCCCAACTTCATCCCATCTAGCCGGGCTGATTGGGTAGAGTAAGGTAAAAGCATGGCTGTTCTCGAGCTCTGCGCCGACGACCAATACCTGGTGGCCAGCGGCGATACGCCGCTGCTGGAAGTCTGGGACTCCCTGCCGCAAGGGCTCTATCCCCCCTTCCCCCCAGTGGAGTTACCCGGCGGAGTGGGCGGACTGCTCGCACGCGGGGGCTTCGGGCAGAACTTCTTCTTCGCCGCCGAGGTGCTGGGGCTGGAATTTCGCACCCCCAAAGGCCGGGTGCTGCGGGCCGGGGGCAAGGTGGTCAAGAACGTGCAGGGCTACGACCTGGTGCGCCCTTTCGTGGGGAGCTTCGGCACGCTGGGCGAGGTGCTGCGGGCGACGCTGCGGCTGCGTCCGGGGAGGGAGCGGGTGTTCGTGCGCAAGACAGGCAGGCTCGAGGGGTTGCGCCTCGAGCCCCGCTTCGTATGGCAGGAGGGCGAAACGCTTTACGCCTTCACTTTCGGCCACCCTAAGGAGGTGGCCGCCTTCGAGCAGGCTTTCGGCGGGGAAAGGCTGGGTGGCAGCCTGGACTACCGCCCGCTGTTTCCCGGCGGCATGGGCGTAGGAGAGGGGCCCGTGCGCGACCTGCGCATGAGCTGGGCCGACGGGGGCAAGCCCCCGCCGATGCCCAAAACCTTCGAGGCCCTGGTCGAGGCACTGTGAGCCACCGGGGATTTTCCCGGAAGCCCAGCGCTACAGGCGGTTGAGGTTGGCCTGCAGGGTCTGATTGCCCCGCAGGCGCACGTTGGCCACGAAGGCCTCGTAGCCAGGGGCCAGCGCCACGACCTGGTGTTCACCAGGACTCAGCCGCAGACGCAAATAGCCCTTCTTGGTTCTGCCAGCCTCCCGGCCATCGACGTAGACGATGGTCTCGACGTTGGAGTAGAACTCGAGCACGCTGGCGATGGGCTTGAGCTCGCGCTCGACATGCACGGTCTCACCGGGGTCCACGCTAAGCGTCAGACCCGAGCGCTCGTAGCCATCCAAAACGAACTCGAGCCTGTACCTGCCGGGGTTGACCGCGATTCGCATAGGGGTGGTGCCGATGCTGCGCCCATCCAGCAGCACCTGGGCTCCCTGGGGGTCGGTGTCGATCACCAGCGTGCCCGCACGGGGTGCAGGCTGGGCGCGGCCCACGACGAAGAAGGCCACGTCGCTGGTCCAGTCCCGGTCGGGCACCGGGTCGACCACGATGGCCATGACCCGGCCTAGCTGCTCGCCCTGCACCCTGGGCTGGTAGTCGTTGGCCACGTCGAGCACCCGGCCCATGTCCAGCCTGCGCTTGGAGGCCACCGCCAGCACCCGGTTCTGTCCGTTGGGGCCGCTCACGGTGTAAGTGTAGCGGGCGCCCGTCGGGGGGAAGCGACGGGTTTCCCCGCCTCGCAGGAAGTTGTCCTCGTCGAAAGGGTTGGGCAGGATCGGGTTGATCTCACCCCCGGCATCGATGCTCAGGAGGTACACGTAGGCGTCCTGGTTGACCTGCACGCCGATGGAGATCGCTTCACCATTCTGGTAGGTGGGGTTGCCGCTCTTGCCAGGGTCCCTGTCCACCCAGACACGCACTTGGAGATCGGTGGGGACAGGGTTGACGATGATGCGCTGCGGGCTGACCTGGGGTTCAGCGTAGGCCAGCATCCCCAGCGCGAGGAGAGCCACGGTTCGCTTCATGCTTTCACCTCCGAGCCCCAGGGTAAAGAAGCGCGCTTCAGCTTCGTGAAAAAGGCTTCAGGTCGGGTTGAGCCAATCGTCGTCTGATGCTCAGCCCTTCATCAGGAAGCTCTCAAATTGTCGGGGAGGGACACGATCCCGTGGGTAAACTCGAGGCCGATGAAGCCCCAGTTCAAGGTGCCCCCCGTCCTGGAGCCCCACCGCCGCGAGGTGCAGGTCGGCAGCCTCAGGCTTTTCCTCTATGATGCCGCCCCGCAGAACCCCGCCCCCGTGTTCTTGCTGCACGGCCTGGGCGACGAGGCCGACTCCTGGCAGCGCCTGATTCCCCGGCTCACGCCCCACCGCCGGGTGATCGCCCCCGACCTGCCGGGCTTTGGCCGCAGCGGCCGTCCCCACCGGGCCTACACCCTGCGCTTCTTCACCCAAAGCGTTGGGGGGCTGCTCGAGGCCCTCTTCCCCCGAGGCAACTCCAGGGTCACGCTGGTGGGCAGTTCACTGGGGGCGGCCATCGCCCTGCGCTTCGCCCTCGAGCACCCCGAGCGCGTGGAAAGGCTCTTTCTGCTGGACGGCCCCCTCATCAAAGGCCGGCTCAACCCGCGCCTGCTGCTGTTCTTGCTGCCCGTGCTAGGTGAGCGGCTCTACAACAGCTTTCGCCGCGACCAGGAACTCGCTTACGCCAGCCTGCGGCCCTACTACCACGACCTCGAGGCCCTTCCCTCCGAGTTGCGGGCCTTCCTGCGCGAACGGGTCTGGGAGCGGGTCTGGAGCGACGAGCAGCGGCGGGCCTACTTCTCCACCTACCGCTGGCTGGTGTGGCAGGCGCTGTGGGGCCTGTTCAAGCCCGAGGAATTGCGCAGCCTGAAACTTCCCGTCAGCATTGTCTGGGGCGAGCAGGACCACATCGCCCCCACCGATTCCGCCAGGGCGCTGGCCGAGGCAATCCCCGGCAGCCGCCTGGTGATGCTGAAGGACTGCGGCCACCTGCCCCAGCAAGAAAAGCCCGAGGAGCTGGCCCGGCTGCTCCTCGAGGGGTAGGGATAGCCCGCGCCTCTCAGAGCGGTTCCCACGAATACCCCACACGGACAACCAGGCCGTGTTTTGTGGGAAACGCCATCAGGACTGCAAATCGGAGCGACAGCGCTCACAGACCCCTTCGTACTCGACCTGAACGCCGGAGATATCCAGGTGGGGGTACTGCACTCGAGCCTGGGCCAGCAAGTCGGGCAGATGCACGCGCAGGTCGTAGTATTCACCGCAGCGCGTGCAGATCATGTGCAGGTGACCGTCGAGGTTGGCCTCGTAGCGGGTAGCCTCACCGCTGCGGGTCAGGGGGAGCAGGTAACCCTCTTCGACCAGGGCCTCGAGGGTGCGGTACACCGTGCCCAGGCTGATGCTGGGCACCAGCTTGCGCACTTCCTGGTAGACCCAAGCGGCGTCAGGGTGGTGTCCCTTCGCGCCGCGCACCACCTCGAGCACTGCTTTACGCTGCCGGGTCAGACGTTTCATCCCCATGGCTCTAAAGAGTATAGCGGTCCAGCGGGACAAATGTCAGTAATCCCGACCCGCTTGTGGGGGATTGAGGCCACAAGCGCGCTTGGCGCACGACCCCTAACCACTGACCTCGACTCCCGCCAGCAATTCCCTGCCCCCCTGCTCCAGCAGATCCACAGCCAACTCGTCGCCCAGCTCCTCGGCCTCGGAGGCGTCGCCCTCGATCTCGGCGCGGATGAGCTCGCGGCCATCGGGGGAAACCACCACGCCCTCCAGGCGCAACAAGCCGTCGTCCTCTACGGTCGCCAGCGCACCCGCCGGAGCGGCAAGCCCCATCCCCAGGGCCTTGACGAAGGCCCGTTCGGCGTAGACCCGGTCCGCCGAGGGCCGGTGGTTGAGGCTGTAGGCCAGCTCCTCGGCCCAATCATCCCCCCGCCGCACCTCGAGCCCCAACGCCCCCTGCCCCGCCGGGGGCAGGATGACCTCGGGGCTGAGCATCTGGTCGATGCGGTTGTGCAAATCCATGCGCAGCAGCTCGGCGGCCCCCATCACGATCGCGTCATAGTCGCCGCTGCCCAGCGCTGCCAAACGGTCGTCGAGGTCGCCGCTCAAAGCCCTGACCTGCAGATCGGAGCGGAAGGCCAGCAACTGGGCCTTGCGGCAGAGGGTGCTGGCCCCCACCACAGCCCCCTTGGGAAGGTCCTCCAGACGCTTGGCGCTGCGGCCCAGGAAGGCTTCGCGCGGCTCCATGCGGCGGGTTACCGCTACCAGATGCAAATCCTCGGGGGTGTCGGCGGGAAGGTACTTCATGGAGTGCAGGGCAATATCAATCTGCCGGTTTTGCAACGCCTGGCGCAACTCGGCTGCCGTGGCATCCTGACCAACCTTAGCCTGCACGGTTCTGACCTTGAACTCTGCCTCAGGCCAGTTTTCCTTCAGCAGCTCCACCACGTAGCGGGTCTGGGCTTGCGCGAGCAGACTTCCCCGCGTGCCGATGACGATAACGCGCATACAGGGCTTTATATTAGCGGATCGTCGGTGAAAGGGGGCAGGTTATGCACCCCCAACTAGCGAAAACGGCTCCTGTAGGGCTCGGGCAGGGCTTCGGGCACCACCTTGAAATCCCCCTCTGCCATCTCGGCCAGCCCCCTGCCCACCAGGGTATGCAGGGTCTGGGTCACGTACTGCTGCACCCGGCGCAGCGGCAGGGCTTGCGCGCCGAGTTCAGGCCGGTGCATATCCAAGAATGCACGGTGAAAGGCGGGCAGTTCGTCGAGGGGGATGGCGGCCTCGAGTTCAGACCACAGCAACATACCCCTATCCTCATGCCGCCTGAAGGCATTCGTCAAATGCAGGGGCGATAGTCGAATACCCGCCCCCGCGTCTTGCATTTTGCGTCTTGCGTCTTGCGTTTAGCCTTCGACCATCGACAACCTTATCTCTGCCTGCCCACCACGAACACCAGCTCATCCCCCTTGCGCACGATGAACAGCAGCGCCGCCCTGCCGCTGTCGTCGCGGAAGTCGTAGCGGGTGCGGGTCTCGCCCCCGACCTGCTGAGTCTGCGGCCAGCCCTCTTGCAAGTAGCCCGCCGAGGCAAAGCTGGTCATGAGCTGCATCACGAAGGCGTCGTGCAGGCGGCTGGCGATGCCCCTGGCGGCGTAGACCTCGAGGTTGAAACGGGCGGCATCGGGAATCCGCGCGATGATGGCCTCGCTTCCCTTGCCCGCCCTGAAGGAGCCACTGGGGAAACGCACCCCCGAAACCAGCGAGCTTTGGATCGCAGCCACGGCGGTGACCTCCACGAGGGTTTGGGCCAGGGCCGGGCTGAGCAGCAACAGCAGAACCAGGAGCCATGCTCTCATGCCCCCAGCGTACCCACGGTGGGTAGGGGCTCGAGGTGCAGATGCCCTTTTTCTGAGCCCCTCAGCCCGCCGGGGCTACCTCTCTCGAGGCCGCACGGGCAGCCCCAGCCCCTCCCAGCGCTCGTCCACCCGGCGCACCACCTCGGGGCTCATGACGATCTTCTGTGGCCAGCGGCGCGTGAAGCCTTCCTCGGCCAGCTTGCGGGTGCCGTCGAGCACCAACACCGGGCCTTCGGCGCCCGGCAGCACCCAGGCGTCGCGCTCGGGGTCGATGTTGTTGAGGATGGCCCACAGCAGTTCGTCGGGGTCTAGGGCGGTGTCGTCGTCGGTGAGGAGCAAGAGGCGAATCCCCGCACTCTGAGGGGTCGCCAGAAGCTGCTCGGCCAGAGCCCTGGCCTGGCCTGGGGCGGTCTTGGCGAAGGTGGCGGCCCAGACGCCGGGCCAAAGACCTCCAGGTACCGCCCGGTCTGCTGCTGCTGCACCTACCGCCCTACACCCCGGAGCTCTCCCCGGCGGAGCCGGTGGTGCCTCTGCTGCGGGAAGCGGTGGCCAATGAGAGCTTC
>NZ_QWLA01000094.1 GCF_003574095.1 Calidithermus roseus | reverse complement strand
GGGTGGGGGGGCGGGGTTGCTCTTGCTCATGGGGACACCTCTGCGGCGGGGGTGGTAAAGCCGGCGCGCTCGAGCACGATCTCCTCCACGCGGGCGATGTTCTTCGCGTCGTCGAAGCGCTTGCGGGCGTAGTCGAGGGCGCCCTGGCTCATGCGCTCCAACAGCTCGGGGTCGGCAATGAGCCGAGCGAGGGCGTCGCTCAGGGCCTGGGGGTCGTTCTCGGGCACCAGGATACCGGCTTCGGGCGGGGTGAACTCGGCCATGCGCCCGATGTCGGAGACCACCACCGGCAACCCACAGGCCATGGCCTGCCAGGTAGCCGAGGAGAGCTGCTGGGTCCAGATCCTGCCGCTGATGCTGGGCATGACGAAGATGCTGGCCGCGCGCAGGTAATCGGGTAGATCGGCGTTCTTGACGGTGCCGTGGAAGATGATGTCCTCGCCGTAGCCGGTAGCTTTGGCCTGGGCCTCGAGCTTGGCTCGCTCAGGACCATCGCCGATGAGGGCCAGCGTGGCCTGGAGGCCGCGGTCGCGCAGCCGCTTGTAGGCCTCGATCAGCACGTGGGCTCCCTTGAGGGGCACCATGCGCCCGACGTTGAGGATCACCGGATAGGGCTTCTCGTAGCGCACCCTGGGGCCTTCGGGACTGCACTCGCGCAGGTTCACGCCCCACGAGCCGTAGAGGTGGTGGACCATCTTTTCCGGCGGCGCACCGCTGGCCTCGAGGTTGTACTTCGCCCCGCCCTCGAGGTAGAAGATCACCATGGCCCGGCGGAACCACAGGGGCAGCACCAGCTTCATGGGCCAGAGGATGGGCCAGGGATACTTCTTCTCCAGCGGGATGGCCTCGAGGCTGGCCGTGACCAGCTTGACGTGGGGGTTGAGCAGCAGGTAGAGGAAAGTGGCGCAGAGGTAGGGGAACATCAACGCCGACATGGGCTCGGGCCCCTGGATGATGTCGGGCCTGATCTCCCGGAGGTGCAAAAACAGCGACAGCGGCGAGCCGAAGCGGCGGGTGCGCTGCTGGAAGTCCTCCTCGCGCAGGTCGTTCCAGGGGGTGCGGTTGTAGAGGTGGTAGATTTCCAGACGCTTGAAGTGCTCGAGGGGCTGCTCGAGGTCGCGGCGGACCTCGGAGCTGATCATGACATACTTGGGCTTTCGCATAAGAATGGGCTCTCTCCTACCACTTCCTGCGGCGCTGGGGGTCGTAGTAGTCCCACAGCGCGCCCAGTAGGCCAATCTGGTCGAGTACGGTGAAATAGGGCACCAGCAGTAACGTCTTCGGGCCAGCACCCCCACGCAGCATGTCGCGGTAGCGCGCGACCAAGGCCGCCAGCGCGGGCAGCAGCAGCAGCCAGCCCAGCGGCTTGGGCAGCAACAGCCAGACCGGCGCCAGCAGGACCATGACGGCTAAAGCCCCGCTCTGGGCGAGGGCCGCGCGGTTCTTTTGGGGGTCGTGCACCAGCAGGTTCTTCACCCAGCGGCGGCGGCGCTGGAGGTAGCTTCGAGCCGTATCGGGGTACTCGCTGGCGATGAGGCTCTCGCGCACGAAGCCGATGGCATAGCCCGCCTCGCGCAGCCTCTTGGCCAGGTGGTAGTCGGTGCCGGTGGACACGTCCTCGGCGAAGTTCCCGGCCTGCTCGAGGGCGCGGCGGGTGAGGGCGGCGTTGCGGCCCAAGATGCCCTCGCTCTGGGCGGGGTGATTGGCGAAGAAGGTGACCTCGCGGGCGCGCTCGTAGTCGGCCAGGGGATTGCCCGCCTGGGAGGGCAGGGGCCTGGAACCCCCCGTCACCGCCTGGTAGCGCCCCTCGAGGATGGGCGCGAAGAGCTTGTGCAACACCTCGCGCTCGAAGAGGCAGTCGGCGTCGGTGAGGAAGATCAGCTCGTGGCGGGCGTGCTTGAGCGCCTCGCGCAGCGAGCGCTGCTTGCCCATGCCCGCTTTCTGCTCCAGTACCCGCACCCCCTCGCCCTCGAGGGCCCGGGCGCGGGCGTAGGTGTCGTCCTGGCCGCCGGCCACCACGATCAGCTCGGCCCCCGGCCAGCGCATGGCCTTGAAGCTTTGAATGTGGGCCTCGATCCGCGGCCCCTCACCCCAGGCCGCCACCAGCGCCGTGAAGGGCGGCAGGGTGGGCTGCTCGGGCGTGGCCATAGCGGGCGCTTGCTGCATGAATCCCTCCAAACTACCCCTAATGCTAGTGGCGACGGCGTAAAGGCGACGTTATGTCGAATTGGTCGGGTCCCTGACAATGCTCCGAAGGGGTGCTCCGAATCTCGAGTTCGGACGGCTGAGCCCGCAACGCAGGCGTAACGTGGGGGATAACAGCCCTCAGCGCAGCTCGAAAGGCAGGGTCAGCACCCTGGCCCAGGGTTCGGGCTTGGCCCATTCATAAAGCGTAGCGCCCCGGCGCTCGAAGCGCAAAAACTCGGGGGTCTCGAGCATCCTGGCCTCCCGCCCCTCGATCCAGACCACGACCTCGGCTGGGGCCACCTGAGCCGCGGGCAGCGGCGTCCCGCTGGGGAGCAACTCGGCCAGCAGGCGGAACACCTTATCGTTCCAGCCCACCACCGCCACCGCCGCGCGGTGGTCGGGGCGGTCCATGAAGAAGGTGGGGAAGCCGCCGGAGGGGTACTGGGCGGCCAGCAAGGCCCCCAGGGGCTCGGGCGGCAGGGGCCGGCCCAGCCGGCGGTAGGCCAGCAGCACGTCGGCCATGCCGGCCAGGAAGCGCCGCGCGTCGCGCCGCCCCCTGGGGTAGAGCACCATGGGCCAGTTCGCCCCCTCGCGGCTGCGCTCGAGGAACTCGAGCACCGCGTGGGCGGCCTCGAGGTAGCGGCCCTCGCCCAGCACCCGCGCCCCTTCGGCCAACGGGGGGACGCAGCGGGCCTGGTAGTAGGGGAAAAAGCGCCCGTCCCCGGCCTGCGGCGTGGGGGCGTACTGGTGGATGGCCCCCTTCAGGAAGCCCGCCCGCACCTGGTAGCGCAGGGCCTGCTCGAGCGCCGCGCGGGCGGGCTCGAGGTAGGGCTCTTCCCCGCTGGCCTCGGCATAGGCCAGCAGGGCCTGGGCCAGCGTGCACAGTTTGTTGGGCACCCGGTCGCGGAAGGCCTTCTCTTCTGGGGAGTACAGCCGGGCGATGAGCGCGTCGAGGTTGCGCCTAGCGACCCGGAGCGCTGCCGCCGGGTCGGGCAGACCCTTCAGACCCAGCAGCAACCCCAGCGTGGCGGCGGCCTCGTGGGGCGTGCCCAGGGGGCCAGGGTTGAGCTCGAAGCGCGAGGCCCTGTAGCTTCCGTCGGGGTTCTGGCCCTGGATCAGGTCGGCGGCGGCTCGGGCGAGCCGCTCCGCGCAGCGGGTTTCCCCGGTTTTCTCCCGCAGGAGTGCATATCCAGCCAGGATACCCTCGTAGCGCCAGTCCAGGCCGGGGCCGGTGTAGCGGAAGCGGTTGGACCACCAGTGCGCCACCGGGCCCGCGTAGCCGCCGGGCTGGCGCATGGTCTGGAGCCAGGCCTCGAGGTTGGCGAGGGCCTGGGCGATGCGGCTGGCGGTGGATGGCGGGGCGGTCGCCGGCGTGTTCACGCCCCACCTCCGATCTCGAGACAGTAGTAAGCCACCACCGGTTTCTCGCTCACGAAGCGGCGGCGCATCCCCAGCCAGCCCGCGTCCCGCAGGCGAGGGTTGCTCAGGCGCATGGGCAGGCTGGCCAAAAGCGCGGGCAGGGTGTAGACGAACAGGCGTGATTCCACCCGTGGGGTCACACCGCGCGTCCGGTTACGCAGCGCTGCCGGGGCCAGCAGGCCAAAGCGCAGGGTATACACCCGGTCGGCACTCTGGGGCCTCGAGCCGTCCAGCGCGGCGAAGCCGGTGCGCTCGCCCCTGGCCGGGGTCTGCTCGGCCCGCCACCATCCCCATTCGGCCAGGGTCGGGTGGGGCAGGACCAGGCTCAGGGAGCCCACCCCGGCCTGGTAGGCGTCGCCGAAGACCCGGTCGAGCAGGTAGCCCCAGGCCAGCTCGTGTGCGCCGTCGAGGTCGGGGAAGCCGGGGAGGGGTTCAACGCGGATTTCCAGCTTCATGTTAGGCGGTGGCGCTGCGGGCTCCCGCCTCGCGCAGCACCGAGGCGTAGGTCTGCTCGAGGCGCCCCGCGATCACGCCCCAGTCGTACTCGCGCAGCACCTTCTCGCGGCCTTTGCGGCCCATGGCTTCGGCCTGGTCGCGGCCCCGCAGCCGCAGCTCGAGCACCCGCGCCAGGTCAGCCTCGTCACCCACCGCAGCCAGGTGGCCGTCCACCCCCTCCTCCACCAGCGTGCGCACCCCCGGCAGCGCGGCGGCGATCACTGGCGTGCCACAGGCCATCGACTCCAGCAACACCAGCCCGAAGGACTCCACTCCCGTCGAGGGCAGCACGCTCACGTCGGCGGCGCGGTAGAGGGGCGGCAGGGCGCTGGGAGGGTGCTTGCCCAAAAACTGCACCCGCTGCCCCAGGCCCAGCCGCCGGGCTAGGGCCTCGAGCTCGGGCCGCAGTCCCCCGTCCCCCACGATCCACAGTCGGGCCCCGGGCAGGGGCACCCGGGCAAAGGCCCGGATCAGGCCGTCCACGTTCTTGAAGCGGTGGGCCTGGTCCAGCGCGCCCACGAAAATCGCCAGCGGCGCGTCGTCGCTCACCCCGTAGCGGCGGCGGGCCTCGAGGCGGTCCCCCGGCGTGAAGAGGCCCGCGTCTACCCCGTTGGGCAGTTCCTCCAGGCGGGGGTCGGAGCCTAGGTGCGGGTAGAGCGTGCTCAGGTGCTCGCGCCGCACCGCCAGCAGCCGCCGGGCCGTGCGGAAGACCAGCGGCTCGACGGTGAGGTTGTAGCCCTGGAAGAGCAGGCCCTTGAGGTAGTGGGTCTCCTCGAGGCGGTTGTGGTAGGTCAGCACCAGCGGTGTGCGGTAGAGCCTCGAGGCCAGCGCGGCGAGTTCGGCGCCGAAGATGTAGGGGTAGTGCAGGTGGATGAGGTCGAAGCCCCGGAGCCTGCCGACGAGGGCGGGCGTGAAGGGAGCGTTGCCCAGCCGCAGCAGCGTGGGCAGCCGCACCACCTCGAAGGGAAAGCTCATGCCACCCTCCTCCCCGGCGGTGAACACCGTGACCGCGTGCCCCCGCTCGTGCAGGACGCGGGTGTTGTGGTAGGCCACGTTGCCGGTCCCGGCCCAGTAGGGCGGGAAGGTGGCCGTGACGTGCGCGACCCTCACGCCGTCCTCCGGGGCGCGGCCATGCGGTACAGCGGGGTGGTCAGGCGCTCGAGCACCCCCGCAAGCTTTGGGCCCGTGAGCTGCTCGAAGGGCAGCTTGGTGAGCGCGTCGCGCAGGATCACCGCGTCAGGGGCGGTGCGGCTTCGCTGCACCTCGGCCCGCTTAGCGCGGACGGCGGCGCGGTTTTGCCACAGCCAGCGGTAGCTCTGCCAGTGGGCGCGGAGGTAGGGCCAACCCTTCAGCAGCGCGAAGGCCCAGGTCGCCAGCTCGGTCAGCAGCAGCGCGGGCGCGATGCAGCGCAGGGTGCGGGCCTCGTAGACTTTGAACAGCGTGAGCAGGCGGTTGCGCTCGAGGTAGTAGAACTTGCGCGGGCTCATGCCCAGACGGTAGTGGTGGGTGATCACCGCGTCGTTAGCGTTGAGGAGTGGGTGGCCGCGCAGCCGCGCCCGCAGGGAGAGGTCGGTGTCCTCAAGGTACATCCAGTAGTCCTCGTCGAAGCCCCCCAGCTCGAGCAGGGTCCTGCGCGCAGCGATGAAAGCCGCGCCCGAGACCAGGGGAACGGGCTCCAGGCCACGGTAGCGGGTGGCGGGCTCGTTCAGCCCGCGGCAGGTGGTGATCCCCGAGTAGTGCATGTGGTTGCCCACCGCGTTGACGCTGCCGTCGGGGTTGAGCAGCTTGGCCCCGATCAGGGCCTGGGGATGGGCGCGGATGGCCTCGAGCAGCGTCCGCAGGGCCCCTGGGTGGAGCACGGTGTCGGGGTTGAGCACCAGCACGAACTCCCCCCGTGCCTCGCGGATGCCGAAGTTATTGCCCCCGGCATAGCCCCCGTTTCTGGGGCTGGCCACGACGCGCACGGCAGGGTGGTGCTGGCGCAGCCACTCGCCCGTGCCGTCGGCAGGGTTATTGTCCACCACCAGAATTTCGCACTCTACGCCCTGGCCGTAGACGCTCGGCAGCAGGCGCTCGAGGTCGGCGCGGCTGTTGTAGGCGACGATCAGCAGGGTGAGCTCAGGCATGATGAGGTCCTATGGCGAGAGTCGAGGGCTAAAGGCAGGATGTGTAAGGCCTGTGGCTCGTCGAGGGTCTAGGGCCGAGGCGTCTTGCGTACGGCGTAGGACGTACGACGTACGACCCGCGTCCAGCGTTCGGCATCTCGCCAACCTCACAGGGCCAGTTCCGACCGCTTGCGCCCCCGCCCGATGCCCTGGTAGACGTAGCCCAGCGCCTCCATGGCCTGGGGGTCGAGGGCGTTGCGACCGTCGAGCACCACCGGGCGGCGCAGGCGGCGCTTGGCTTGGGCCCAGTCCAGCGCGCGGTACTCGGGCCACTCGGTCACCAGCAGCACCGCGTCGGCGTCCTCCAGGGCCTCCAGCGGGTCGGCGAAGAGTTCGACGCGGGGGTCGAGGACCTGCCGGGCTAGCTCGAGCGCCTTGGGGTCGGTGGCCCGCACTCGGGCCCCGCGGGCCAGCAGTTCCTCGGCGATCTCGAGGCTGGGTGCCTCGCGCAGATCGTCGGTGCCGGGCTTGAAGGCCAGCCCCAGCAGGGTGATGGTCTGGCCGCTGAGGCGGCCCAGCACGGCCTCGGCCTTCTCCACCAAGCGGTAGCGCTGGGCCTGGTTGACCTCGATCACCGCCCGCAGCAGCTTGAAGTCGTAGCCGCCGCGCTTGGCAAGGTAGGCCAGGGCGCGGGTGTCCTTGGGGAAGCAGCTTCCGCCGTAGCCCAGGCCCGCCTTGAAGAAATGTGGCCCGATGCGGGGGTCGAGCCCGATGGCCCGCACCACCTCCTCGATGTCGGCGCCTACCGCCTCGGCCACGTTGGCGATCTCGTTGATGAAGGAGATGCGGGTGGCGAGGAAGGCGTTGGCCGCGTACTTGGCCAGCTCGGCGCTCTCGAGCCCCGTGCGCACCAGCGGAACCCGCTGCCCCCTGGCTATGGCCTCGCGCAGGGCCTTGGGACGCGGCAGCCAGGGCAATTCCTCGAAGCTCTGCTCGATGAGGGGCCGGTAAAGGCGCTCGAGCACCCCGAACACCCACTCCTCCTCCGCACCCACCAGGATGCGGTCGGGGTAGAGCGTGTCGGAGAGGGCCTGCCCCTGGCGCAAAAACTCGGGATTGGAGGCGAGGGCCACGCCCGGACCCAGGATCTTCTTGGCGTCGTGGTTGGTGCCCACCGGCACCGTGGACTTGATCACCACCAGCGACACGGGGTGCTGGGCGAGGGTCTCGAGGGCCTGGTAGAGGTAGCGCAGGTCGGCGTGACCGGCCGGGGTGGGCGGGGTGCCCACCGCCACGATGGCCAGCTCGGTGTCCGCATAGGCTTCGGCGGGGTCGGTGGTGTAGCTGAGCTTGGCCGAGGCCCGGACCAGGGATTCGGCCAAGCCGGGTTCGTAAAAGGGGGGCTGGTTGCGCTTGAGCCCCTCGATGCGCCCGGCGTCGGTGTCGAGCACCCGGACCTCGCGCCCCAGCAGGGCCAGGGCCACCGCGGTGGACAGGCCCACATAACCGGCCCCCACGACCGTTAATTTCTCGACGTTGTCCATGCGCGATTCCCTCAAAGCCCGCGAGGGCGACTCACTTCAGCGCCTCGAGCCGGCTCGCCACCACCGAGTCCACCTCGCTGCGCACCCGCTCGACGAAGCCGGCCAGGGCGTGCAGCAGCACCCCGGTCACGCTCAGCATCAAGCCGCCGATGATGGCAATCGAGGAGAGGATGGCGGTGCCGGTCTTGAGGATGCCGAACTTGTTCATGGTCAGCACCACGTCCACGCCCATCACCAGGCCAGTCACGGCCAGGATCAGGCCCGGCAGCGAGAAGAACATCAAGGGGCGGCGCCGGGCCACCAGGCTGATGATCGAGTCGAGGATCTGCAGGCCCTGCACCACCGGGTTGCGCTTGTTGCCGTCGAGGTAGGAGACGCGGATGGGGGCCTCGGCCACCTTGAGCCCGGCCTTCTGGATGTGGAACTGCATCTCCGACTCCACGCCCAGCCCCCCGCTGTGGAAGCGCAGGGCGCGCAGGGCCAGGGGCGAGAAGGCCCTAAAACCCGACTGGCTGTCGGTGGTCCTGACCCCGCTGGTGAGGTTGGTGACGAAGGTCAGGGTGTGCTGGCCCACGATGCGCCAGCCGGGGATGTCGCTGCGCTTCTCGAGGAAGCGCGAGCCGATCACCACGTCGGCCCCGCCCTCGAGCACCGGCGCGATGACGTCGGGGATGTCGGCGGGGTCGTGCTGGGCGTCGCCATCCAGGCAGACCACCACGTCGGGGTTGAGTTCGCGCGCGGCGCGAAAGCCGGCGTTGAGGGCCTCGGCCTTGCCCATGTTGCGCGGCTGGCGGATGACGGTGGCCCCGGCGGCCTGGGCGATCTGGGCGGTGCGGTCGGTGGAGCCGTCGTCGACGACGATGACCTCGCTGACGTAGCGCCTGGTCTCGAGCACCACGCCGGCAATGAACCGGGCCTCGTTGTAGGCCGGGATAATGGCGATCACTTTGGGCTGGAGTTTGGGAGTGCTCTGAATCTGGTCATATTCGGGTATTGGCATCATAAATTTCCCACCTCGAACAGGCGTTCGCCGTACAGTCGAACCCGACAGCGTACACCTTAGAGGGGCCGGCGTTATTCGGGCGTTACAAGCCCAGTCGTGTCTGTTAGGGGACTTTGAATGGCGTGAGATTATCCTGACAATCGCGACCCGAGCCGCAACACAGAGGTAACGTAAGCATTAACGGGAATCACCCCGTAGGGTCTGGGGTGGAAGACCTTCTACCAGGAACGCACCAGGCTCAAGAACTCGTCGCGGGTCTTGGCGTCCTCGCGGAAGTTGCCCAGCATGGCGCTGGAAGTGGTGCTCGAGTGCTGCTTCTCCACCCCGCGCATCATCATGCACAGGTGTTGTCCCTCGACCACCACGCCCACCCCGACGGGCTCGAGGATGTCCCAGATGGACTGGGCGATCTGTACCGCCAGGCGCTCTTGCACCTGCAGGCGGCGGGCGAACATGTCGGTGATGCGGCCAAACTTGGACAGGCCCAGGATCTTCTTGCGGGGGATGTAGCCGACGTGGACCTTGCCGAAGAAGGGCAGCAGGTGGTGTTCGCACATGGAGTAGTACTCGATGCCCTTGATCACCACCATCTCACTGCCCTCGGCCTCGAAGATCGCCCCGCCCACGATTTCCTCGAGGTTCTCGCGGTAACCCTTGGTCAGGAAGGCCCAGGCCTTGGCCATGCGCTCGGGGGTCCTGAGCAAGCCCTCGCGGGTTGGGTCCTCCCCGATGAGTTCGAGCCACTCCCGTGCGAGCAGGCTCATACGGTCGATGTCTACGTCGCTGCTGAAGCTCAGCCCGGTGTCCTCGACTTCGATCATGCGTCCCATATTGCTCCTTCGTGCACGACTTAAACGTATTTTGGAAACTTGTTTTTCATAACCTGCCTGCTCCTGCGTTCACAGGTTCCAGCCCCCGGCGACCTCGAGCACCTGCCCGGTGAGGTAGGCCGAGCCCTCGTCCACGAAGAAAAGCACTGCGCGGGTGAGTTCGTCCAGCCGCGCCGCACGGCCCATGGGGATTTCCTCCAGCGGCTGCGAAAGCGAGTTTTCCGCCACCCCCGGCGCGACCACGTTGACCGTGATGCCCCTGGGGGCCAGCCGCTTGGCCAGGGCCTTGGAGTAGAGGATCAGCCCGGTCTTGGCAATGGCATAGGCGGTGACGCCGCTGCGGGCCACGAGGTTCTGCGCTCCGGCATAGCCGATGTTGATCACCCGCCCCCAGCCTGCCGCCTGCATGTGGGGAATGGCCGACTGGGTGAGGTAGAAGGGAGCGTTGAGGTTGGAGTCGAGCAGGCTATTCCACTCCCGCGGGGTCAGCTCGTCGATGGGCTTCTTGAGGTAGTCGCCCACGTTGTTGACCAGCACGTGCAGCCCGCCCATCTGCCGGGCCGTCTGGGCCACGAGGCCCTGGGCCTGCTCGAGGTCGGTCACGTCGGCTTGGAGCTTGATGGCCCGCACCCCCAGCCGCTCGGCCTCGGCGCGGGTCTGCTCGGCCTCGGCCTCGCTGCTGCGGTAGTGCACCACCACCCCGAAACCCTGCGCGGCCAGCCCCAGCAGGATGGCCCTCCCGATGCCCCTAGCCGAGCCCGTCACCAGGGCGACCCGTCCCCTGCCGTTCATCCTCGGACCTCGCTCTGGGCGAAATAGGCGTCCAGCAGGGCCTGGGTGTAGGTGTTGAGCGGGTAGCGCCGGGCTCCTTGCAGGTCCACCCAAGCCCACTCGACGATCTCCTCGCCCGGCGTGACCTCCTCCGAGGGCGAAAGGGCGAAATAGTTGAAAAACAGGAAGTGCATGGGCTTGTAAAACTGCTCGTCGAAGATGGCCTCCTGGGTCAGGGCCAGGCGCACGTGCTCGAGCTCGAGCCCCACCTCCTCGCGCAGTTCCCGGCGCAGCGCGGCCTCGAGGCTCTCCCCCCACTCCACCTTGCCCCCCGGAATGCCCCACAGGCCCTTCCACTTGGTGGTCTTTACCAGCAGCACCCGCCCCGAGGGCCCCTGCACCAGGGCCGCTACGGTCGGGATCGGATAATCAGGAAGCGCAGAATCCGCCATAGGTAGACCAACCCAAGATATGCCCCCTGCAACAGCACGAAGGTAAGGTAGCTACCAGGCTGGCGGAAGGCTAGGAACAGCCCCATGAACAGGAATTGACTGCTAAGCCCGCAGTTGACCACCGCCGCCACCGACCACAGGTTCCACCACCGCAGCGCCAGGGCCTGCTTGCGCTCTTCGTTCAGTCCACGGGTGAGCCACTCGAATAGCGCGCGCTCGAGGCGGCGCACCAGCCGGTCCTGCGGGGCAAAGACCAGCGCGTACACACCCCGCAGCAGCCGCAGCCCGAAGGTGTCCGGTCCCGGAGCCTGGGGCCGGAAGGGTTGGCCTCGAGCCGCCTGGTAGAGGTACTCGGCGTTGAAATCCCACGACAGGATGAGGGTGAAGAGCACGAAGGCCGCCAGCGTGAACCAAAGCTCGCCCGTGCGCAGGTAGAGTGCGCCGAACAGGGCGGCGTTGACCAGCAGATCAGCCTCGCTGTCGAGGTAACGGCCCAGCTCGTCGGCCTCGTCGCGCAGCCGCGCCAGTTGACCGTCGGCATTGTCCAGCACGGTCTTGAGCTGGAGCAACAACGCCGAGATCAGGTCCAGCTCGGGATACCGCGCGATCAGATAGGCAACCGCAAGGCCCAGCAGGGTATGAAGCAGCACCAGCGCGGGGGGCGAGACGGGGGTGGGGTAAAGCAACCTCGCCACCAGGTAACCCAGCGGACGAAAGATCAGCAGGTTGCTGAACTCTTGCACCACTCGGTCCTTGAGGCTGGCACCGAAGGATAGGGCCATAGGCATGATTGTCGCCCAAGCCGCGTAAAAAGCAAGCAGACCAGGGGGTCGTACGGTTGTGGACGTCGGCCAGCCTACCGCCCCAAAGCCTTGAAGTCGTCGATCCTGGCTCCGGTGTCGTCCTCGGAGTAGTAGATCCCCACCATGTTGATGGCGAAGGGCG
>NZ_QWLA01000093.1 GCF_003574095.1 Calidithermus roseus | reverse complement strand
CCAGAGAATTAAGATGGGCTGAAGCCAGTCAGCCGGTCGGCCTTTGAGGGGAGGGCGACCTCGAGGCCCGGCTCCCCCTATGGGCCAAACACTCGCGGAGGACAGCGCCCTAGCCCGCCTTTGTGAGGCGCTGGGGGCTGGGGGCTTTCGAGAGGAACGTCCTTTTGCTGTGCGCGGGGGCCGAGCTGGAGCCCGACTTCCTGCCGGCGTGTGCCCAGGCTTGTGGGCTGGCGGAGTCGCGCTACCCGAGTTTCGGCCTGGCCTTCGCGCTATTCGGGGATGGCATTGTCCACGCACAGGCGATGACGCTCTGGGCACCCCTGCGGCGCTGGGGGCTCATCGAGATCCATCTTCATAGCCCACCCGGGCGCACGTCTATGCGGGCTCGAGGGGAGGTGAAAGTTTTGGGGCAGGGCTTCGGTCGGGATGTGACCATGGGCTTACTGACGTTGAGGTGAGCTGTAAATCATGGAAAGACGAACGAGATCGCCCTCGAGTTTGGTATCGTGGTAATCGGATTCGCCTTGAGCGATGACCCTTGGCGTGAAGTCAACAGCAAAAGACCAACCCGGCAAATCGCTGACGGCATAGTGCCGTGCGATACTACCATAGTCTTCCTGCCAGCCGAATATGACTCTAAAGTTTCTGGGCACGGATTGCTCCAGAGCCGTGCGAAACTCGGCGAATCGTTCGTACTTATCGCTTTTGGAACTGATGAACTGAAAGCAAAATGTTGCACCCCCTTGCTTGAAGTCTTCTTTGATGAACTCATCCAGAACACTGGGACATCTAGTCTCTCTGAGCCTGATTTTTGTTTGTAAGGTAGTGAGAACTTGGTCATAGAGTTCTCTAGGAGTTTTTCCTGCCATCAGGATACCTACCTTCTCTGCCCTGAAAAGACCAGCAAGGCTGATTATTAGAACCCCCAACCATAGCAAGCCCCTCATTGAGAACCCCTAAACCTAACCCTTAGGATTGCTTATGGATCGTAGCCCAGCGAAAAACTCACGACATCTCCCTCAAGGGTAATGCCTAACCTGCTATAGGATTCTTGCTCGAGTACCCGAGGGCCAAAATCGATAGATAAATACCACCCAGGATGCTTTATCAAGCGATAACTGCGTGCTATATAGCCATAATCTTCACGCCACCCGGTTTTGGGTGAAAACTCCCTGGGGAGCACGCGGTCTAGAGCTTTCTGAAGTTCCTGGAGGCGCTGGTACTTGTCCGGCTTACCAGAAATAAGCTGAAAACATAGAAAATCACCACCGTCCTCTCTGTTGCGCCTCACAGAGCTCTCCATTACCTCTGGGCACCTGATTTCCTTAAGGGTAACGACTTGCTGGAGGGATGTGATCAGATTATCGTAGAGTTGTTTTGGGCTGAGTGTCCCGTTCATTTTGTTGATGCCCCCTTGCACATAAGCAATGCCGACTGCTGTTAGCAGTAGGGTTGTTACTATTAGCGCGGGCCTCGTCATGGTCACCTTCATTGACCTGGATGCCATGAGTACCAAATTTGCTCAATGCGCCGTTTGAGATCATCTTTGATTTCTCTTGATATAGCCATTTGTTCAATGCGGCTTCCTAACTTTAGTGCCTCCTGTAAACTTTTTGCCTGTCTCGCCCACGCCGCTACTTGCCGGTAGGCTTTATCGTACTCCTCTACGCTGAGCGCGGCGCTGCCCAGAATGTAGACTGTCGCCTGCTTAGCGTTGTTCCTGGTTTCGCGGAAGATAACGCCCTCGCCGAAAAGTTCTCCTATTAGCTCGAGAGGTAAGGTCACGATATCGCCGGCAAAATCGCCAGCGGCCTCCCAACCTGAGATGGCCTTATATCTGCCGCTCTTTACCCCCTCTTTGAATCGCTTGATGTATTGCCCCGCCATTTGCCGTAGTTGCTCGGCTATGACACGCTCCGGGTCATTGTTCTCAACATCGGTACTGTATGTGTTTACGTACTGGACGGGGTTATCCCCGGTTAACCCTTTGTTGGCAATGGCTTTTTGCTCAGGGGTGAAAGGCTTATCAGGTGAGGACTCGATGGCTGTTGAGAGGATGGGAGTGAGGTGGGTCTGGCCAGTAAAGGCCGTCATAAGAGCCCCAATGGTTAGCTCATCGGTAAGCTCTGTCCCAACGAGTTTTCGCCAAACTGCTTTAGCGGCTTCGTCTGCCAAATTATCTAAGAATGGACCAATGTCAAACTCGATGGTTCTAGGACCAAGCTTGACGTAAACAGGAGTCTTGGTTCGCTGATTTGGAAACTTAAACCGATGTACCTCGCCGGGAGTAAACGCCTGGCCTGCGTGGGGCACGAAGTCTAGATTCATCCGATAGTGATCCGAGGTGATTTGCTCACCCGGAGACTTGCCTTTGTTATACGCTTCGATCTTTGCCACCATCTCTTTAGGGATTCCCGGGGCCTGAAACGTAGCAACGTGACCTACGCTTTGCGGCCAAGTACATGCTGTCCACTGGGCCAGTGCTCCGCCTAGCGAGTGTCCGCAAAGCCAAACCTTGCCCTTTTGTTGAGCATAGTCCAGGTGAGTCCTGATGAGGTCTTTGTTCTCGTGGAATTGCCCATACCCTACGCCTCGAGGGTCAGCATCAGTAAACCAATCCATTTGGCCTTCCAGAACCTTGAACTCTCCGCCCTGTGTGCCTCGGAAAGCGACGACGGGATAAGGGTATTCGGGTTTACTGGGAAGGAATACTTGTAACTGCATGCCTAAGCGGCCATATGTGGTGCGCTGTGGCCTATATCCAAATTGCCGAACGACTTCATATTTGGGATTTTCCTGTGCTGAAGGTACGTAATCCTCATAAGCCAGTTTGGCCATTTGCTCCAGGAGTGCATCGTAAGTTAATTGAGGTGAAGGAATCCTAGCAAAAGGGCTAGGCTTTTCCTCGGCCAAACCTTCGCGATAGTCCGGCTTCATTGTGGGCGACTGCTTCTGAGCCGAGATAAGAGGTAGGGAGTACTCGTACTCTTGGCTGTCTTGGTTAGCTACTCCCTTCGCCAAGAATTCCGGATATCTGGAAGCAACCTCGTAATCAAGCGCCATCCTTACTTCTCCGGTACATGGAACTACCTCATAGTAAGTATACTCTAAGGAGGGTTCTGGAAACTAAGCAAGAGTTTAGGAACCTTACGCCTACGGGAAGGTGATAAAGCTGGTAAGTAATTCAACTTCTGCTTCCTACATGTGCTTAAAAACGCGTCTTGACCTCATACGTCAGAAGCTATTACGCAGGGCCGAGAGGAGTATTGATTACTCGTGGGAGGTCTCACTCTCAGTCCAAGATTCTCTTGGTGTAGCTGACCGACTTCCACAACTGGTTAAGCAATTCGCCTTGTCTGATTACGAGGCGGAGGTTCTGCTACTGTGCGCAGGGTTGGCAATCGAGCCGGATTTGACTGCCCTTTTAGCAGAGCTGACTGGTCAGCAATTGCCAACGTTTAGCCTCGCTTCTGCTTATCTCGGAGATCAGGCAGAGGACTATTTGTCCCTATGCCCCTCCGCGCCCCTGCGGCGCTGGGGGCTGATCGAGATCCATCCCCGTCCCGACCTCCCACTCACCGCGCAGCCCATCCGCCTTTCGGAGCCGGTGCTGCACTTCCTGTTAGGCGTCGATAGCGACAACCCCGCCGACCTCGACCCCGTGCTCGCAGGAACCTTCGTGCTCCCGGCTGCTCCTGCGCTGGTGCCCTCGCAGCAGGAGCGGGCCGACCGGATCTCCTCGGCGTGGGAGGGTGAGGCCGTTCCTGTGCAGCTTTTGGGCGACCCTCAGAGCGTGCGTGCGATCGCGGCCAGCGCTTGCTCCTGGCTGGGGCTGCGGGCGTTCGGACTACCGGCGGAGCGCCTGCTCGAGCGCGACCCGGAAGACCTGGCCCGGCGACTGGGGCGGGAGGCGCGCTTGCGGGGGGCGGCGTGGCTGCTCGAGGCCGGCTACCGCCCCGAGCCCCCCGCGCAGGTCCGGCTCGGGGAACTGCTCGAGCGGCTGGTGGCGCTTGAGACGCCGGTGCTGCTCTCGGCGCGCGAACGCCTGGCGCTGCCGGGGGTGCGCTGGACCCTGGAGGTGGACAAACCCACCCCCTCCGAGCAGGCCGCACTGTGGCGGGAACGGCTCGTGGGGGAGCTCAGCGTCCCGGAGAACGTTCTGAACGAAGCCCTCGAGCGAGTGGTGGCGCAGTTCGACCTCGAGGCCGAGGCCATCGCGCAGGCCACCCAGCAGGCGCTGCTGGAACTGCGCTACCATCTCCAGCGAGGGGCGCGGCTGCAAGCGGAGGACCTGCGGGGGGCTTTGTGGGCAGCTTGCCGGAGCCACAGCCGCGGCAAGTTGGAGCGGGTCGCGGCGGCACGGCGCATGGAGGTGCGGGCGCGACGTGAGGAACTGGTGCTGCCCGAGGCGCTTCAGAAGACCCTGAGCGAAATTGTGGCCCACGTGCGCTATCGCCACCTGGTCCACGAGCGCCAGGGGTTCCGCTCGGGCGAGCGGGGGCGGGGGGTGACGGTGCTGTTCAGCGGCCCCAGTGGAACCGGCAAGACCACCGCTGCCGAGGTCCTAGCACGGGAGCTGGACCTGGACCTCTACCGCGTGGACCTCTCGCTTTTGGTGAGCAAGTACATCGGTGAGACCGAGAAAAACCTGGGGGAGGTCTTCGACGCTGCCGAGGATGGAGGGTCGGTTCTGCTCTTCGACGAAGCCGACGCGGTTTTCGGCAAGCGCTCGGACGTGCAGGACAGCCACGACCGCTACGCCAACCTCGAGGTCAGCTACCTCCTGCAGCGCATGGAGCAGTACCGGGGCCTGGCCATTCTCACCACCAACCTGGAAAATTCCATCGACGAGGCCTTTATCCGCCGCCTGCGCTTCATCGTGCGCTTCGAGCGTCCCAGGCCGCTCGAGCGGGCCGAAATCTGGCGGCGGGTCATCCCAGCGGGTCTGCACGCGGGATTGGACTTCGAGCGCCTGAGTCGGCTCGAACTCACCGGCGGAAACATCACCAACGTGGCCCTGCACGCGGCTTTCAAAGCGGCGGCTGAGGGTGAGCCATTGGGAATGCGCCACCTGCGGGAGGCCGCCGGTGAAGAGCTGTCGAAGCTCAAGCGCTTGCGACCCAGGGAACTCGAGGACTGGAATTGAATTGATTTGAACTCCGCCCGTTCGGGACATTATTATGCCAGTGGAAATGTTCCGTAATCTTACCCTCGTCCTTTTGGTGCTCTTGGTCGCTTGCATGCCCGCGCCGAAAGCCCCTGAGCCCCCTCCCGCGCCCCAGGTGGTCGGGGAACCCAAGGTTATCGCGCTGCGCCCCTTCGGGCTGCTGGCCGACAACCGCCCCAGCACGGTGGCGGGGCTCGCTACCCTTACGAGCTACTCCAACGGCCAGACTTTGCTCGAGCTCTCCCTCGCCAACCTGCCGCCCAACCTCAGCTATGCGGCCAACCTGCGCCTGGGTACCTGCAGCAACCTGGGGCAGGTCGCGCTGAACCTGGGATCGGTCTTCGCCGACGGCAGGGGAGTGGGCAAGGGCAGCACGCGGGTACCCACCTCCCAGATTCCCACCGAACGCGCTACAGTGGTGGTCTACCAGCGCGATGTCACCGACCCCAAGGGGATCGGGGGGGCCATCGCCTGCGGGGAGCTCTGAGGGCATAGGATCGCGCGCTCGAGGCGAAGGGCAAAGCATGGTCGTGGCACTGACGGGAGACGTGATGCTCGGGCGGCTGGTCAACGAAGCCCTGCTTCGCCATGGCCCGGCCTACCCCTGGGGCGACGTCCTGCCCGATCTGCATCGGGCCGACGCGCGCATCGTGAACCTCGAGTGCGTCATTGCCCGGCACGGCACGCCTTGGCAGCGCTGGCCTAAGGTCTTTCACTTCCGGGCCAATCCGCTCGCGGTGGATGCCCTCAAGCTGGCGAAAATCGACTGCGTGGCCATCGCCAACAACCACGTGCTGGACTATGAAGAAGAGGCTTTTCTGGAGATGCTGGAGCTACTCGAGGCTGCCGGAATTGCCTACGTGGGGGCGGGGCGCAACCTCGAGGAGGCCCGCCGCCCGGTAATCTTGTCGCTCCAGGGCCTCAGGCTCGGCGTTGTGGCCTTCACCGACAACGAGCCGGGCTGGAAAGCTACCGCGGCCACTCCCGGAACCAACTATCTGCCGGTTTCGCTCGAGTCGGTGCCTGTTTTGCAGGAAGGAATAGCTCGAGCCCGCGCGATGGGAGCCGAGCTGGTCATCGTTTCGGCCCACTGGGGGCCGAACATGCGCCTTCGCCCCACCCCGGCCTTCCGCGAGTTCGCCCGCGCGGTTATAGAGGCTGGAGCCGACGTGTTCCACGGGCACAGCGCCCACGTGTTCCAGGGCATCGAGGTTTACCGAGGTCGGCCCATTCTCTACGACTGCGGCGAGTTCGTGGATGACTATGCGGTAGATCCCGTGCTGCGCAACGACTGGGGGTTGTTGTTGGAGCTCGAGGTGGAGGAGAAGAAAGTCCGGCGGGTGGAATTGACCCCGCTCCTCATCGATGACTGCCAGGTGAACCGGGCGGCGGGTCGGGACTTTGAAGCGATCACCCAACGTATTGGGGAACTTTCGGCACAGATGGGCACTACGCTTCAGCGGGAGGGAGCCCGCTTGTGGGTAGAGTGTGCCTGAGACTGGACTTCTTGCAGAAATGGTCGATGGCTGATAGCAATGTCGGGAGTGGCGGTCCAAGGTGGTTCGCGGGTGTCTACTGCCATCAGCGACCGGTTGCCCGCTTGGTCTTGCGAGTAGGTTCGGCGTTCCAGGGGTCTTCGGGCCAGGGGTGCTTGCTGTAGCGGCCCCGCAGTTCCTTGCGAACCTCGGGGTAGGTGGTGTTCCAGAAGCTGCGCAGGTCCTGCGTCACCTGAATGGGGCGCTGGGCGGGGGAGAGCAGGTGGAGCATCACCGGAGTGCGGCCCGCGTTGACTCGAGGGGTATCGGCCAGGCCAAACAACTCCTGGAGCTTGACCGCCAGCACCGGGGGGCTACCGTCGGGAGAGTAGGTGAGCCGGATCAGTGAGCCGCTGGGCACCTCGAGCCGCGTGGGGGCCAGCTCGTCGAGCCGGGCGGGCAGGGGCCAGGGCAGCAGGCCGGTGAGGATGGAGGTCAGGTCGAGCCGGGTGAAGTCCTCGCGGCGCGAGACCTTGCCCAGCCAGGGGGCCAGCCAGCGCTCGAGGGTCTTGAGCAGGTGCTCGTCCGACACATCGGGCCACTCCTCACCGTTCCAGTGGCGCAGGCTGAGCACGCGAGCTTGCCATTGGCGCAGGTTCTCACTCCAGGGCAACAGCCCCAGCCCTTCGGAGCGAAGCACCTCCAGTAGGATTTCGACCCGCCTGCCTTCAGGAATCTCCCGTAAGGGCTCGCTGCTCAGGGCCACCTCGCCGATGCGGCGCTCGCGGCGGGCGACCAGGGCTCCTCCGCGGTAGTCCCACTCCACCACCTCGACCTCGCGGGCGAAGGGCTCGAGGTCTTTGGGATGGACGGGGGCGGCCAGGAAGATGCGACCCTCCTCGCTGCCTGCGTCGAGGTGGGCCACGCTGAGCCACGCGGAGCCCAGCAAAAGGTCGCCCTCCTCCAGCCGCACTCCCCGGCCACCCGACAGGCGGTAGCGGTGGGGGTCGCCCTCGCGCTGGCGGGCCAGGCGGTCGGGGTAGGCCAGGGCCAGCAGCAGCCCGACGGCGTGGGGGTCGGGGGGGGTGTCGTCGGCGGGGACGCCCAGCATCCGCCGCCACTGCTGGCTCAGGCGCTCGATGCGCTCGAGCAGGGCCGCCTCGGCGCGGTGGGGGCTCGAGCCCTTGCCCCGCCACTGCCGCAGAGCTTCGACCCGCAGGGTCAGGTCGGCTCCGGCGCCCTGGGGGAGGGGGTCGCGCTCCTCGAGCAGCGCGGCCACGTCGGCAGCCAGGGCCTCGAGGCCCAGGAGTTGTGACTCCAGCAGCAGGTGGGCTAGGCGGGGGTGAGTGGGCCATTCCAGCATCGCGCGGCCCCGCTCGGTCAGGCGGCCCTGCTCGAGCGCCCCCAGCGCCTCTAGCAGGGCGCGGGCCTGCCGCAGGGCGCCGGGCGGGGGCGGCGTGACCCAGCCCAGGTCGGTGGGGTCGTTCACGCCCCAGCCGGCCAGCTCGAGCAGCAGCGGGGTGAGGTCGGCCTCGAGGATCTCCGGCTTGCGCTGGGGTTGTAAGGTGGCGTGGGTGGCTTCGCTCCACAGCCGATAGGCCACGCCCGGCCCCAGCCTTCCGGCGCGCCCGGCCCGCTGGTCGGCGGAGTCCTGGGTGAGGCGCACGGTCTTTAGGCGGGTCAGGCCGCTCCTGGAGTCGAAGCGGGGGACCCTCGAGTAGCCCGAGTCCACCACCACCCGCACCCCCTCGATGGTCAGGCTGGTCTCGGCGATGGAGGTCGCCAGCACCACCTTGCGCCGTCCCGAGGGATCGGGGAGCAGGGCCTGCTGCTGGGCCTCGAGCGAGAGGTCACCGTAGAGGGGGAGGACGCGCACTTCGGGGTGGCGCTCTTCCAGCAATCGCTGGGTGCGGCTGATCTCCGCGACGCCGGGCAGAAAGGCCAGCACGTCGCCCTCGTGGGCGGCCAGGGCCCTCGAGACCGCCCCCGCCACCGCGCCGGAGAGCGGCCCCTGGGGGTCGCGGGGAAGGTAGATGCGCTCCACCGGATACTGCCGCCCCTGCGCCGTGACGACGGGAGCGCCGCCCAGCAGGCGGCTCAGCCCCTCGCCATCGAGCGTGGCCGACATCAGCAGCACGCGCAGGTCTTCGCGCAGCGCGGCCTGTACCTCGCGGGTGAGCACCAGGCCCAGGTCGGCCTGTAGCGAGCGCTCGTGGAATTCGTCGAAGATCACCAGCCCTACGCCCTCGAGGGTGGGGTCGCGCTGCAACTGCCGGGTGAGGATGCCCTCAGTGAGCACCTCGAGGCGCGTCCTGCCGCTCACCCGGCTCTCGAAGCGTACCCGGTAGCCTACGGTGTGGCCCAATTCTTCGCCCAGCAGGGCGGCCATGCGCTGGGCCACGCTGCGGGCGGCCAGGCGGCGGGGCTCGAGCACGAGGATCTTCCGGCCCGCCAACCAGGGCTCTTGCAGCAGCTCGAGCGGCACCACCGTGCTCTTGCCCGCGCCCGGAGGGGCCTGCAACAGGACGGTGGTGTGCCGGGCGAGGGCCTCGCGGAGGGTCGGGAGGGCCTGGTAGATAGGGAGATCGGTCATTCAGGAAAAAGCACCCTGGTAGATGTCGGCAAAAGTGAGGGTTCCTTCAAGGCAAGGGAGCGGTATATCGGCACTGCCGGTAAGGTCTTGCTGCTGCCAGCGCCCTTCCGCGTTACGCCAGAGGTGTCGTACGGCCATCGTCTCGGTATCCACGATCAGGTAGGTTTGCAGGCTGGGGATGCTCTGGTAAGCCAGCACCTTTTCGCGCAGGTCCACGCTGCGGGTGCTGGGTGAGAGCACCTCGACCAGGATGCAGGGCTCGCTTTCGTAATAGTCGTGGGGCACCGGCCTGCCGCACACCGCCAACACATCAGGGTAGTACAACGCCTTTTCGGAGTCGGAGATTTTTGGGCCGCCGATGAACAGTTTCATCTCGGCCATGTGGACCCGGCAGGGTCGGCCCTCGGCCATCCGGCGCAGCGCTACGGCGATGTTGAGGGTGATCAGGGAATGCCGCTGACTGGCCCCCGCCATGGCGTACACCTGTCCCCCCACGTACTCACGCTTGACGGGGCTCTGCACTTCGGTCTCGAGATATTCCTCGACTGAAAGGGGCTTGAGCACCGGCCTGACCATGGCTTCAGTCTAGCGCAGGGTGGGGAGGGGGTAGGGATCAGCGGTCAGCCTTCAGTGGCTCGTAGCGTGCGGTTCGTCGAGGGTCTAGGGTCGAGGGCCGGGGCGTACGACGTAGGACATGCGTCTTGCGTATTGCGTACGACGTACGACCCGCCTTCAGCGTTGGGCTATCGGCGCTCGGCATTCAAACGTTATAACTGCTGCTACTGGTTTTGCCGCCCCGCCCGGTCCAGTTGGTGTGGAAGAACTGCCCACGAGGCCTGTCGGTGCGCTCGTAGGTGTGCGCCCCGAAGTAGTCGCGCTGGGCCTGGACTAAGTTGGTGGAGAGGGTGGCGCTGCGGTAGCCGTCGAAGTAGGCCAGCGCGCTGCTGAAGGCCGGGGTCCAGACCCCGTGCAGCACGGCGGTGGTCACCACCTGCCGCCAGGCGGCCTGCGAGTTCTGGATGATCCGGGCGAAGTAATCGTCGAGCAGGAGGTTCTGCAACTGGGGGTTCTTGTCGTAGGCGGCCTTGATGTTCTCGAGGAAGCGCGCGCGGATGATGCAGCCCTCACGCCACATCAGGGCGATGGAGCCGTAGTCGAGCTCCCAGCCAAACTCCTGCGCGGCCATACGCATGAGCTGATAGCCCTGGGCGTAGGAGCAGATTTTGCTGGCGTAGAGCGCTTGCCGCACCTGCTCGACGAAGGCTTGCCGGTCGCCCTGGAACTCGGCTTTGGGCCCCTCGAAGATCCTCGAGGCGGTCACCCGCTCGTCCTTGAGGGCACTGAGGCAGCGGGCAAACACCGCCTCGGCGATGGTGCTGCTGGGGCTGCCGATGTCGAGCGCGGTGACGCTGGTCCACTTGCCGGTGCCCTTCTGTCCGGCGGCGTCGAGGATTACGTCCACGAGGTCTTTGCCGGTCTCCTCGTCCTTCTTGGTGAGGATGTCGGCGGTGATCTCGATGAGGTAGCTGTCGAGCTCGCCTTGGTTCCACCGGGCGAAGATTTCGGCGATTTCGGCGTTGGACAGGCCCAGCACCGCGCGCAGCAGGCTGTAGGCCTCGGCGATCATCTGCATGTCGCCGTACTCGATGCCGTTGTGCACCATCTTGACGAAGTGGCCCGCGCCCTCCGGCCCCACCCAGTCACAGCAGGGCGAGCCATCGGCGACCTTGGCCGCGATGGCCTGGAAGATGGGCTTGACGTGCTCCCAGGCCGCCGGATTGCCCCCCGGCATGATGGAAGGGCCGTGCAGCGCGCCCTCCTCCCCGCCCGAGACGCCAGCGCCCACGAAGAGCAGGCCCCGCTCGGCCAGGTAGCGGGTGCGGCGGTTGGTGTCGGCGTAGTGGCTGTTGCCCCCGTCGATGACGATGTCGCCGGGCTCCAAGAGGGGCAGCAGTTGCTCGATGGTGGCGTCCACGGCGCTGCCCGCCTTGATCATGAGCATGACCTTGCGCGGGCGCTCGAGCATCCCCACGAACTCCTCGAGCGAGTACGCGCCCAGGATGTTCTTCCCCGCGGCGCGGCCCTCGATGAACTCCCTCACCTTCTGGGTGGTGCGGTTGTACGCGGCCACGGTGAAGCCTTTGGACGCCATGTTGAGGATGAGGTTTTCCCCCATCACCGCCAGACCGATCACGCCGATGTCTGCTTGCATGTTCACTCCCACAGTTTTCCGAAGAGGGCCTCGAAGCGCCCTCTGGCTTCCCGGTACACCGGGCCCAGCGAAGGATTGGGTTGGAGGGGTGGGTTCGAAGGTAGGGCGATGGACCCCGGCGAACCCCCCGCTAGCATAGCAGCCTCTCGGGGGGGTGCTGGCCTTTGCCTGAAACCTCGTCTAAAGTAACCCAGATGCGGCTGAGGATTGAAAAGCTGGTTCCCGGCAACCCGCCCCGCACCAGGGCCACCCCCTCGGGCGTGTGGGCCAATCCCAGGCCGCCGGGAACCAGCTTTTCAATCCTCAGCCGCATCTGGGTTACTTTAGACG
>NZ_QWLA01000092.1 GCF_003574095.1 Calidithermus roseus | reverse complement strand
CCACCCAGCCCCCCAGATCCCACTCCTTGAAGACCCCACCCAGCCTGATGACCCGCTCCTTCACGCCCGAGTCGGCCACCAGCAGGTTGGAGCCGTTGCCTAGCACGCGGTAGGGGGCCTGGGTGGCCAGGGGCAAATCCTCGGGGGTTTCCACCGTCCAGACCTCGGCGGGGCCGCCCACCCCCAAGGTGGTGAGCTTGCTGAGCTCGAGCCGCTCGACCTTCACACGACCTCCTTGCTTGGGCTGACCAGAAGGTGCCCGAGCTGGGATACGCTGCCCGCGCCGACGGTCAGGATCAGGTCGCCCGGCTGGGCGCTATGGCGCAGGTAGGCCAGCGCTTCCTCCCAGGCGTAGTGCCGCGCGGGGCGGCCACGCTGCTCGAGGTGTTCGACGATGTTGCCCACGATCTGGGCGCTGGTGAGCCTTATGGGTTGCTCCGAGGCGGCATATACGTCGAGGAGCAGCACCTCGTCGGCCTGCTCGAGCGCTCTGGCGTAGCCGGGCCACTCCTGCTCGCTGCGCCCGTAGCGGTGGGGCTGGAACACCACCCGCACCCGCAACCCAGTGGCCCTGGCCGCAGCCAGCAAGGCGCTGAGCTTGGTGGCGTTGTGGGCATAATCGTCCACCACTAAAGCCCCCTGCCACTCGCCCACCCGCTCGAAGCGGCGCCGGGCCCCGGCGAAGTCCTCGAGCGCGGCGCGGATGGCTGCGAAGGGGACCCCCATCACCAGGGCGGCAGTCGCGGCGGCGAGGGCGTTGGCGATGTTGTGCTTGCCCGGAACCCGCAGCTCGAGCTGCCCCAGCGCCTTGCCCTGCCAGACGAGGGCGAAGCGGCTGCCAAAGGGCAATAGCTCGATACTCGCGGCGTGGCAGTCGCCTTGTGCCAACCCGAAGCTGTAGCGCTCGGTCCCGGCGGTGAGGGCTTCGAGGTGCTCCCACTCGGCGTTGTAGACCACCCTGGCCGCGCCCTGGGCGAAGGTGCGGACGGCTTGTTTGAGGCTTTCGAAGGATTGGTGGTAGTTGGGGCGTTTGAGGCCGTCAGGGGAGATGTGGTCGGCCTCGAGGTTGGTGATGACGGCGATGCTGAGCTTGAGGTGCTGGAACAGCGGGTCGGACTCGTCCACCTCGGCCACGATGGGGCCACTGCCGATGCGGTAGTTACCGCCGATGGCCGCGAAGTCGGCCCCCAGCACCACCGTGGGGTCCAGGTTGGCTTTGAGCAGGATCTGGGCCAGCATGGCGCTGGTGGAGGTCTTGCCGTGGGAGCCGGTCACGCCCAGGCTCTCTCCCCGGCCCATGATTTCGCCCAGCAGCTCGATGCGCCGCAGCACACGAATCCGGCGGCGGCGGGCCTCGGCCAACTCGGGTTCCTCCTCGTCGATGGCGGTGGAGGCCACCAGCACGTCCACGCCCTCGAGGTGCCCCGGATGGTGCCCCTCGAAAACACGGATGCCCTTCTGGGCGAGCTGGGCGGTGCGCTCGGAGAGCTGCCGGTCGCAGCCGGATACCCGGTGTCCCTGCCACAGCAGGATCTCGGCCAGCGCCGAGACGCTGATCCCGCCGATGCCCATGAGGTGATAGTGGCGCGAGCTCATCGGGCAACCTCCAGCACCAGTTCGGCCAGGCGGTGGGCTGCTCCGGCGGGGGAGAGTTGGGCGAGTGCGTTTCTCATGGTTGGGGCCTGGGTGAAGAGCTGTTCCAGTTTGGTCTGGAACCGCTCCCAGCCCTCTAGGATAACCGAAGCGCCCCGCTGGGCATAGAAGTGGGCGTTGGCCTGCTGTGCGCCACCATCGAGCTCGGGGGGAAGGGGTACGAGGAGGCTGGGGACCTGGTGGAAGGCAGCCTCGGCCAGGGTCCCGGCCCCGGCGCGGGTGATGGCGAAGTCGGCAGCGCTCCAGGCCAGGGGGCCATCCACGAAGCCGCGCACCGCGTAGCCCGCAGTCCTGGCGTGTTCGGCCTGCATCTGGGCTTCCCAGCGCACCCCGCACTGGTGCAGCACCTGGTACTCGCCCACAAAGGGCTCGAGCCGGCCCGGCAACTCGCGGTTGAGTTCTAGGCTGCCCTGGCTGCCGCCCATGACCAGGATGAGCGGACGGGCCGGGTCCAGCCCCAGCGCCCGCCTGGCCTCGGCCTTCTCGTGCCGGATTTCGCGCACCGGGTAGCCCACCACCCGCGAGCGGGCGGCAAGCTGCTCACCCAGCGCCACCGGCACCGTAAGGCCGATGCGCTGGGCCCGGGCGGCCAGCCAGCGGGCGGCCAGCCCCAGCCGGGCGTTCTGCTCGTGGATCACCACCGGCACTCCAGCCCACTCGGCGGCGAAGGCCAGTGGGAAGCCCGCGTAGCCCACGGTGGAGAGCACCGCCCTTGGCCTGAGCCGGCGCAGCAGGCCGCGGGCGCTCACCAGGCCCCGCACCACCTTGCCCCCCTCCGCCGGGCGCAGCATTTCGCGCGAGAGCTTGCCCGCCGGGATGAGGTAGTAGGGCAGGTCCCCCTGCGGGAGTAGGCGGGCCTCGAGGCCCCCCTCCGCGCCCACGTAGGCTACCTCGTTCCCCAGCGAGCGCAGCACCTGAGCGGCGGCCAGGCCGGGGTAGAAGTGCCCCCCGGTGCCTCCGCCCGTCACCAGGATCAGATGGCTCATGAGGTGGCCTCCCGGGACAAACTGGGACGGGCTTCGCGGGCCAGGGCGTGGATGAGGCCCACGGCGAAGCCCGCCGTGATCAGCGAGGTGCCGCCGTAGCTCACGAAGGGCAGGGGCATGCCGATGATGGGGTAGATCAGGGTGCCCATCAGGTTGAAGGTGGTCTGGAAAAGCAGGTAGGAAGTCAGGCCGGTAGCCAGCACCGCGGTGCTGCCCTCGAGGTGCAGGGCGATGTTGAAACCCCGCAGCAGCAGCAACCCCAGCGCGCTCAGCAGCATAGCGCCGCCCACCCAGCCCGTGGCCCAGACGATGGGCACGGCAGCCAGGTCGCTGGTCAGGCCGGTCAGGCCGGTGGGGATCTGCATCGGAGCCCCTGGCCCCCGCCCGAAGGGCCCGGCCTGCAGGATCGCGCGGTGGGCGTAGGTGGCCTGGTAGCCCTCCTTGCCGGGGTCGGCCTCCCCGCGCAGGTAGAGCCGCATCCCCTCGAAGCGCTGGGGGATGTAGGCGAACTTGCTGGGGATGAAGGTCATGAAGGCTAGGAGCAGCACGCCCAAGAGCGCGGTGAGGGCCAGGATGCGCCGCCAGGGAACGCCGATGAGCAGCAACATGGTGCCGGTAAGCACCACCATCAAAATCCCGCCGTCCACGTCGGGCTCGGCCACCACCAGCACCGAGGCCAGCCCCAGCCAAGCCACCACCTTGAGGATGGGTTGGTCGAGGTTGCGCTGGTGGAAGTAGGCTGCGATGTAGAAGATCGCCACCAGCTTCAAGAGCTCGGAGGGCTGGAGGTCGACGGGACCGAGGCTGAACCAGCGCCGGTACTCCCCGGTGGGGCCGGTGCCCACGAAGAGCACCCCCACCAACAGCGCCAGCGTGAGGGCGAACAGGGGCTTGGCGTAGCGCACCAGCCACATCGGGCGCATCAGCGCTCCCAGGCCCGTTGCAGTGATGCACAGAGCCACGCGGATCAGATGCTCCTCGAGCAGGTTGGGGCGGGCAGTGGCGATGCCGATGAACGAGAAGCCCAGCAACAGCGCTTGCGAGAGCAGCAGGACCGGGTCCATGGCTCACTCTCCCCCCAGCGGAACGGCACCCAGCTCGAGCGCCACCTGTCTGAAGACCTTGGAGCGGTGCTTGTAGTCCTTGAATTGATCGAAGGAGGTGCCCAGCGGGGCCAGAAGGATGCTGCCGCTTTGCAGGCGCTTTAGGCCCTCCTGCACCGCCTTGCGCAAGGCGGCCTGCCCCTCGGCTTCGTGGATAGGCACGACCTCGGCGAGGTCGCTGAACCACTGGGCCATTCGTGGCCCGTCGCGCCCTACAGCCAGGATCACCCGCACCCGCTCCCGCACCACCTCGCGCAACTCGGCCACCGGAGCCCCCTTGTCCACCCCGCCTAAGATCCAGGCGATGGGCCGGGGAGCGGCTAGGAGCGCGGCGCGCACTGCGTCGAAGCGGGTGGCGATGGAGTCGTCAATGAAAGTCACCTCCCCCTTGCGGGCGAAAGCCTCGAAGCGGCCCTCGAGCTGCGGTGCCGTGGCCTGGGCTTGCTCGAGGACACCCTCGTCCACGGCTTTCCCGGCCAGTTCGGCGTAAGCCCTGGCCGCCAGGCGGGCCGCCAGCAGGTTGGTCTGGCGGGGTGTGGGCTGGGGCCAGAAAGGGATTCGCCGGGCCACGCAGCCCTGGATGCCTTCGATGATGCGCTCGTCGGCGGCGTTATAGACCAGGGCGTCCTCCGGGGTGAGGTTGCGCAGCAGGTTCAGCTTGGCGGCGTGGTAGGCCGCCAGGGTCTTGTGGCGGTCGAGGTGGTCTACGCCCAGGTTGAGCAGCACCGCCACCCTTGGCCGGAAATGGACGATGCGCTCGAGCTGGAAGCTGGAAAGCTCGACCACGGCCACTTCGGCCTGATCCACGATGTCTAAGAGCGGCGGGTCGAGGTTGCCCCCGGCCAGCGCCCTGAAGCCCAGCGCCTTGAGAAAATGCTCGGTGGCGACGGTGGCGGTGCCCTTGCCGGCGGTCCCCGTGATCCCGATGAGGGGAGTGGGGGAGAGGCGGTAGGCCAGCTCGGCCTCGCCCAGGATTTCGGCCCCTTCCGCGCGCAGGCGCCCCAGCGCCGGGTGGTCGATGGGCACGCCGGGTGCGGCGATCACCTCGCGGTAGCCCGAGAGCTGGGCCGCCGGAGCGAAGCCCCAGGCCTGGGCCTGCGCCACCTCCTCGGCCTTGGGTCGGTCGTCGTGGAAGTCGGCGGGGAGTCCCTTGCGCCGCAGGTAGGCCAGCACCCCCAGGCCGCTGCGCCCCAAGCCGAAGACCAGCCGTTCGCTCATGCCGGGCTCCCCCACAAGGCGTACGAGAGGGCGGTGGTGATGGCGGTAAGGACCACGAAGCGGAACACCACCTTGCTCTCCTCCCAGCCTGAAAGCTCGAAGTGGTGGTGCAGCGGGCTCATTTTGAAGATGCGTCTGCCGGTGCGGCGGAAGTAGGTGACCTGGATCATCACCGACAGCACCTCGAGTACCGGGATCAGCGCGGCCAGGGGCAGCCACCACAGCTTGCCCTCGAGGATGAACACCCCCGCCACCAGCGCACCCAGCGCCATGCTGCCGGTGTCGCCCATGAACAGGCGAGCCTTGGGCGCGTTGTGCCACAAAAAGCCCAGCAGCGCCCCCAGCAGGCTCTGGGCCAGGACCAGCCCCTGGAAGGGCAGCAGCAGCACGGCGGTCACGCTGGCCAGGAGCCCGTCCACTCCGTCGGTGAAGTTGAAGGCGTTGGTGGCGGCGATCATCACCAGCACGAAAAGGATGATGTCCACCAGCGGGTAAGGCGTGTAGGAGACCTGCCTGCTGGCCCAGATGGCGAAGACCAGCCCCATCACCACCTGCACCGCCAGCTTCTCCCGCGCCTTGAGGGGGCGGCGCATCATTCCAGCCAGGTCATCGGCCAGCCCCAGCAGGGCATAGCCCAACCCCAGGAGCCAGAGCCCGGCGTACTGGTCGCCACCCTGCAACCCGTAGACCACGGCTGCGGCCAGCAGAAAGCTCACCCCACCCATGCTGGGCGTCCCACTCTTGCTCAGGTGGCTCTGCGGACCCTCGGCCCGCACCTGCTTGCCCAGGCGCAGCGAGCGCATCAGGGCGATCCACAAGCCACCCAGAAACCACGAAAGCACGACGGCGGCAACCAGCGTCATAGCCCTCCCAGCGAAAGGTTGAAGCGCACCAGGCGGCCATCCTGCAACAGCGACAGGGTCTCGCCGTCGGTGGCGATGGCGCTATAGTCTCCGGGTTGGAAAGCGACTTGCAGCCCACTGGCTGAAATGCGGTAGAGGCCCCTTTTGCCCAGCATGTAGAGGTCCTCGACCACCACGGCGGCGAGGGGTTCTTCAGGCAGGCCGATGCTGCGCCCGCCAGGGTAGATAAACGCTGAGGTGGCGGTGAGGGCCATCACCCGGCGCTCGTCGCCTGCCACCAGCCTGTAGGCGCCTTCGGAGAGGAGGCTCGAGCCACCGAAGAAGGCTTTGCCGTCCACCCAGTAGATCTGGTCCCCCACCGCCAGGGCGTCGAGGGCCTTTTCCCTCAGCCGCAGCAGCCCGCGGCCCGGAGTGTACACACCCTCCTCCAGCCCCACCACCACACCGGGCCAACCCTTGATGAAGCGTGGGCTCGAACTCAGCGGCAGGCTGTTCTCGAGCTGCCCCTGCTCGTAGACCAGCAGCTGGAAGGGGAAGCCCGCGTAGAGCCGGTTGCCGCTGGTGGCCGCTACCAGGGGCACCCCCGGCAGGCTGAACTCGAGCCCCCTCAGGCGCACGGTGCGCCCCTGGATCAGCCCGTTGCTCAGCAGCAAGGTCTGATCAGCGGCAGGGGCCTGACCTCCCCCGGCCTGAGGCACACAGCCCAACAAGCTTAGGAGCAGCAGGCTCAGCGCCAGTCTCATCTCGCCTCCCCCAGAACAGGCCAGATCTCCAGCAGCCGCTCCAGCCCCACCGAGCGCGAAGCCTTGAGGTAGACCAGGTCGCCCGCCTCGACGCTCGAGAGCAGTTCGGCCACCTCCTCCACGCTGTTGGCCACCTCTCCACCCACGGCCTGGGCCTGAGCCTGGGCGTGCGTGCCCAGGAAGATGCGCCGCTCACTCACGGCGGCGGCCTGGCGGGCGGCCTCGAGGTGGTACTCCAGGCTGCGTTCGCCCAACTCCTTCATCTCGCCCAGCACCAGCCACTTGCGCCCCGGTTGGGTTTTGAGGTACTCCAGCCCGGCCTGCACCGAGACCGGGTTGGCGTTGTAGGCATCGTTGAGGATAGTGACGCCCCCGCGGACGAGGCGCTCCATGCGTCCGCTGGGGAGCCGCAGGTGGGCCAGGCGCTCGATCACACCCTCCAGCGGTTCGCCCAGGACTTCGGCTACTGCCAGCGCAGCCAGCGCGCCTAGGGCGGGACCCAGGCCGGCATAGGGAACCCTGACGCTGTACCCGCCGTAGCGGAAGCGGCTCGAGTCACCCTGTAGTTCCAGATCGGCTCCCTGGAAGTCGGCCTGCTCGAAGCCGTAGATCTTCAGGCCGGGAAGCCGGACCCAGCGGGCTGCCTGCTGGCTGCACAGGCGCAGCTCGGTGGCCTCGAGCAGCCGTGACTCCTCGCGGATGACGTTCTCGAAACTGCCCAGACCGTCGAGGTGTTCCGGTCCCAGCGCGCTCAGCAGGCCCAGCGTGGGCCGGGTCATCTCGATGAGCTCGTCCATCTCGCCCAGCCGGTCGATGCCTAGCTCGAGCACTGCCCCCTTAGCCCTCGGGTCCAGCCGCCAGAGAAACTGGGCCAGACCGGGCGCGTTGTTGAGGTTGCCCTGGGGCGCGGGCCAGGCCAGCCCCTGGGCCAGGGCTTCCTTGGTGGTGGTCTTGCCCGAACTGCCCCCCACCGCCACCACCGGGCCGCCGAAGCGCTGGCGCAGAGCCAGGCCCAGCCTACGCAGGGCCAGGGCAGGATCGGCTACCTGGATGGCTCCGGGGTGGGCCTGGTCGGTGATGACGAAGGCCGCGCCCCGCCTCAGGGCCTCCAGGGCGAACTCCCGCCCGTGAACCTTTGCGCCGGGCAGGGCCACGAAGGCCGCACCCGGTTGCACCGTGCGGGAATCCCAGGTGAGGTCGTGGGCCACTGCCACCGGGGGGTGCAGGCGGCCCTCGAGGACGGAGGCGACCCATTCCGGGCTGAAGCTGCCCCAGCGCTGATCGGCTTGTTTGGGCGACGCTTCCATCAGGTCCTGACCTCCGGGATTTGTTCAGCGTAAGCAGTAAGATGTGTCAGATACTCAACATGCACAACAGCCTCACTAAGCGCCCAGTCTACCGGCTTTTGGATGAGGCTTCCAGCCGGGGCGGCTCTCCCCACAGACTGAAGAGCCCGGCCGCGATCTCGCGGAACACCGGGGCGGCCACCATCGAGCCGTGGATGCGGGGCCCCTTGGGGTGGTGCAGCACCACCACCACGGTCACCCTGGGCTTGTCGGAGGGGATGAATCCCGCGAAAAGCGCGTTGTAGACGGTGCGGGAGTAGCGCCCGTCCACCACTACCTGCGCGGTGCCGGTCTTGCCCCCTAAGCGGTAGCCCTCGAGCCTGGCCTGGGGAGCCACCCCGTCGGTGAGGGCCTTGCGGATGCTGCGGGCTACTTCGCTGCGGAACACCCGCTCCCCCTCGCCCACGGCTCCTTGCACCAGTTGCGGCGGCAGGTAGACCCCGTCGTTGGCCAGGGCGTTGAAGGCTGCGGCGAGGTGCAGCGGGGTGATCAAGAAGCCCTGCCCGAAGGTGGCGTTGGCGTACTCGCTGGGCCCCCACTGTTCGGGAGGGCGCACCTGGGGCCGCTCGAGCCAGGCTCCCCTCATCAGGCGGGGGTCGGTGAAGTGCAGCTTCTGCATGCTCTCGTAGAGCCTGCTGCGGTCCATGCCGCTGGCCAACTTGCTGATGCCGACGTTGGAGGAGTACCTGAGCACCTCGGCCAAGGTGAGCTTAGGCGGGTGGGACACCGCGTCGTTGATGGTCCAACCCCCAACTCGGTAGTACATGGGGGCCTCTACCACGGTGTCCAGGTTGGCCTTGCGCTGCTCGAGCAACGTCGCCGCCGTGATGGCCTTCATGGTCGAGCCCGGCTCGAGCGCCACCGTAAAGGCGTGGTTGCGCCAGGAGAGGTCTAGGGCAGGGTCCTGGCGAGGTGCTTGAGGATCGAAGGCGGGACCGTTGGCCACGGCCAGGAGCCGCCCGGTCCTGCTCTCCATGACCAGCGCAGTGCCCCAGTCGGCTTTGGAACTCTCCAAAGCGCTCCACAGGGCCTGCTCGGCCAGCGACTGCACGGCGGGGTCGAGGGTCAGGCGCACGTCGCGGCCTGCGGCCAGAATGCTCTCGAGGTCGCGCTCGAGCCCGGCCAGCCCCTTCCCGGCTACGCCCCTGGGGTCCCGCTCGGCGAAACCGAGCACCTGCGAGGCCGACAGCCCCAAGGGGTACAGCCGCTCGCCCGCACGGCTGCTCATCGCCAAAGGCGTGCCATCGCGGGCCAGCAGGGTGCCTCGAGGGGGCAGTGCTTTGCTGGGCTGGGGGTTGCGCGGTTGCAGTTGGGGCGCGTGCAGGGCCAGCTGCACCAGTCCGTACCCCACCGCCATGCCATAGCAGACGAAGGCGATGATCACCACCCATACCCGGTGCAGGCTGGCCTGGGTCATTGACCCTCCCTGGCCCACTGGGCCACGCTCATGGGAATGAAACCGTTGTTCCTGGCCCACTCGCGCAGGACCAGGGCCGAGGTGTGCTGGTAATGGGTGAGGGTTAGTTGCAGCACGCGGTCTTCGAGTTCGGCCTTGTGCTGCTCGAGCCGGGCGATGGCCTGGTTGGCCGACTGGTTGAAGTAGCCCAGCGTGCCCAGCGTGATCAGTAGAGACAGATACAACCCTCCCCATCGCCCGATCACCCTCATGCCCCTTCCCCTTTCAGTTCCGCCGCGCGCAGCTTGGCGCTGCGGGCACGCGGGTTGGATTCCATCTCCTCCCGGCTGGGAACTACCGGCTTCTTCGTCAGCCCCAACAAGCGCGGGTGCTCGCGCAGGAAGTGCTTCACCAGGCGGTCTTCCAGCGAGTGAAAGCTGATCACCACCAGCCGCCCACCTGGACGCAGCACCTCAGTCGCCCCCTCCAGCAGCTCGCGCAGCGCCCCCAGCTCGTCGTTGACGTAGATGCGCAGGGCCTGGAAGGTGCGCCGCGCCGGGTGCCCAGCCTCGCGGAAACCCGTGGCCTTGCGCACCACCTCGGCCAGCTGGGTGGTAGTGCTGATAGGGCGCGAGGCCACGATGTGGCGGGCGATGCGGTAGGCCTGATTTTCCTCGCCGTAGGTGCGCAGGATGTGGGCGAGTTCTTCCAGGTCGAAGGTGTTGACCACTTCCCCCGCGGTGAGCTCGCCCTCGCCCATGCGCATGTCCAGCGGCCCCTCGAGGCGGTAGCTGAAGCCTCGAGCGGGGTCGTCGAAGTGGTAGCTAGAGACGCCCAGGTCGGCCAGGATGCCGTCTACGAGGGCGATGCCGAGCCTGGACAACTCGGCGGTGAGGTGGCGGAAGTTGGCCTGCACCAGCCTGAGCCCAGGCAGCTTCAGCGCCTGGGCCCGCGCGATGGCCTGGGGGTCCTGGTCGAAGGCGATCACCTCGCCCCCGCGCTCCAGGATGCCCCGCGTGTGGCCCGCGCCCCCCAGCGTCGCATCGACGTAGAGCCCGCCGGGACGGACATCGAGCCACTTTAGCGCCTCCTCGAAGAGCACCGGGGTGTGGGAAGGGGCTTGCTCCAAGGTCATCACCCCACCAACCCCCGCAGTGCCTCCGGAGCGGGCGGATTGGCCAGCACCTGGTTGATGTTCTCCCACCAGCGGCTCTCGCTCCACAGCTCGAGCCGGGTGGGGGCCCCGGCCACCACCACCTCGTTGGAATCTTCGATTCCCGCGAACTTGCGCAGCGGTGGCGGAATGGTGACCCGTGAGGCGTTGTCCATCTGGGTCTTGTAAGCGCCCATGTAGAAAAAGCGCATGAACTTCTGCGACTCCAGGTCGATGAGCGAAAGGTTGACGAGCTGTTGCTCGATCTTGCTCCAGGCCAGCAGGGGAAACATGTACAAGCAGCCCTCGAGCCCCCGTGTGATCACCACGCCGTCCTCGATAAAAGGGCGGAAGGGTTGCGGTATCACAACCCTCCCCTTGTCGTCGAGGCTATACTGGTATTCACCGAAGGGCATCGTCTTTTCTCCAGTTCAGGCCTTTGGCTTCCCTTCGCCAACGGGGTTTTGGGTGACTATCCCACTGGCATTGCTGTTCTGTAGCCCAATCTACCACAAAACTCCCACGTTCTACCACCATATCCCACCTCTGCCCCACTCCTGTCCCACCTTGGCCCCATCCGAGATGAAAGCAGAGCCCATGGGGGCACGGATGATCGATATGCCCGTCTGAGAGGGCGTTTTTTGATGTGGGGATGGTGGGAAAGGCCGAACTGGGGCAAATTCCTGGTTCTATTGGTGCCAGAACCTAGAAATTCGATCTGTTTGGGACGAATAAAGCTAAAGAAAACATTAAGAAACCCCCTCCTCGAGGAGGGGGTTGCCTGGGAAAGGGCGTAAGCCGGGTTCTGTTTCCACGGTCATCTATCTGGGATCGCTGTCGCCAGCGACCTCGAGCGGCCAATCCCTACAGGTGAAGCGAGCCGGGCCAGCTCTCCCTGTGGTGCGCGAGGGCGAAGCCCTCACGTAGGCCTTGCACCGGGTGGGGTTTGCCTAGCTCCCCCTGTCTCCAGGGGCACTGGTGGGCTCTTACCCCACCGTTTCACCCTTACCGCCTGCTGGCGGCGGTCTGCTCTCTGTTGCACTATTCCGTCGGGTTACCCCGCCCAGCCGTTAGCTGGCACCCTGCCCTGTGGAGCCCGGACTTTCCTCAGATGGTTGCCCATCCGCGACCGTGCCCCTTTCCCAGGCAAGACTTTAGCTTAGCTCAAAAGTGGCCTGTGGTGAAAGGGCAGGCTTTTATCACAACCCTCGAATTAGCTTGAGTAGAGCCTTAGGATTCGCCGAGAACTTTCTAACCGAGTGCAACACCGGCCACTTTTTGAGATGCAAGAGGCTCAGGATGACATCGCGTAAGTACATCAGCCCCACCGCCCCCTTGCGGCTGCGGGAGGCATCCTCTCCCAACACCGTGTCTCGCTTGTGGTGTAGACGGTTCTCCACCTCCCAGT
>NZ_QWLA01000091.1 GCF_003574095.1 Calidithermus roseus | reverse complement strand
GGGTGGGGGTCTGCCACTCGAGGGTAGCCGCCCGCCAGGGGTTGTCCGGCGCTTTCGGACCTCGGAAGATGCTGTAGATGAGGTTGTAGGCGAAGACCAGCTGGCCCGCGCCTACGATCAGGGCCACCACCGTGATGAAGGCGTTGAGGTCGTGGACCGACTGGGGCATGAACTCGAGGTTCTCGAAGGCGAAGTAGCGGCGGGGCACCCCGGTGAGGCCGATGAAGTGCATGGGGAAGAACATGGCGTAGGTGCCCACGAAAGTGATCCAGAAGTGGATCTTGCCCAGCGTCTCGTTCATCATTCGCCCGGTGGCTTTGGGGAACCAGTGGTAGATGCCGCCGAAGATGGCCACGATGGCCGCCACCCCCATCACCATGTGGAAGTGGGCCACCACGAAGTAGGTGTCCTGGAGCGGGAAGTCGACGACCACGTTGCCCAAAAACAGCCCGGTCAAGCCTCCGACTAAGAAGGTGTTGAGGAAGGCGATGGCGAAGAGCATGGGGGTGGTGAGGTGGATGTTGCCGCGCCACAGCGTCAGCACCCAGTTGTAGACCTTGACCGCCGAGGGGATGGCCACGATGAGGGTGGTGACGGCGAAGAGGAAGCCGAAGTAGGGGTTCATCCCGCTGGTGTACATGTGGTGGGCCCACACGATGAAGCTCAGCGCCCCGATCACCACGATGGAGAGCACCATCATGGGGTAGCCGAAGATAGGCTTGCGGGAGTGGACGGCGATCAGCTCAGAGATGATGCCCATCGCGGGCAGGATTACGATGTAGACTTCGGGGTGGCCGAAGTACCAGAACAGGTGCTGGAAGAGCAGGGGGCTGCCCCCTTCGTGCGGCAGTTGCTGCCCGAACTGCACGAGGGCCGGGAGGAAGAAGCTCGAGCCCGCCGCGCGGTCTAAAAGCAGCATGACCCCGCCCACGAACAGCGCGGGGAAGGCCAACAGTGCCAGGATGGTGGCGACGAAGATGCCCCAGATCGCCAGCGGCATGCGCATGAGGGTCATGCCCTTGGTGCGCAGTTGCAGGATCGTCGTGACGTAGTTGAGGCCCCCCATGGTGGCGGCGGCAATGAACAGCAGCAGGGAGACCAGCATCAGGATGATGCCCCAATCCGAGCCAGGCGTCCCTTTGAGAATGGACTGCGGCGGGTAGAGGGTCCAGCCGGCCCCCGTCGGCCCACCCGGCACGAAGAAGCTCGCCAGCAGCACCACTACCGAGAGGAAGTAGACCCAGTAGCTGAGCATGTTGACGAAGGGGAAGGCCATGTCCCTCGCGCCCAGCATCAGGGGAACCAGGAAGTTGCCGAACCCCCCCAACAGCAACGCGGTGAGCAAGTAGATCACCATGATCATCCCGTGCTGGGTGAGGGCCTGGTAGTAGACGCTGGGGTTGATGAACTCGAACTTTCCGGGGAAGCCCAGTTGCAGGCGCATTACCCAGGAAAGCACCATACCCACCGCGCCCACGAACAACGCGGTCAGGACGTACTGGATAGCGATGACCTTGTGGTCCTGGCTAAAGACGTATCTGGTCCACCAGCTTCTAGGCTCTGGACCGATGTGATGATCGTGGTAGCCGGGGTGGGTATGCTCCATCGCTCACCTCTTCAAGCCCAAGTCCGACGTTTGGCGGGGACGCAGAGATGGTGCCGGGTTGCATTCGCAGAGCTTTCGCTCGGACTGGGTTCTAAGCTTAGGGTGGCTAACGCTGGGCGTTCCCGGTGGATTGCAGGGTCTGGGCGATGGTGGGACGCTCCTCGAGCCACCGCTCGAACTCCTTAGGCTCGACGACCACCACCTTGCCGATCATGGTGGAGTGCCCTACTCCACACAGCTCCGCGCAGATCACCTGGAACTCGCCGGTCCTGGTGGGGGTGAACCACATCTGCGTGACCATGCCTGGCACGACGTCCATCTTCATGCGGAACTCGGGAACGAAGAAGCTGTGCAGCACGTCGTTGGAGCGCATGCGCAGCAGCACCGGCTGGCCCAGCGGCAGGTAGAGCGGCCCACCCAGGGCAGGGACGTCGTCCTGGCTGGTCTGGGCCTCGGTGTTGACTCCGAAGGGGTTGGCCGGGCTGTAGTTCTTGATGTCGGCTGGCCCCAGCACCCCATCTTTGCCAGGGTAGCGGTAACTCCACAACCACTGTTGGGTGAGCACCTCGATGACATAAGGCTTTTGGGGGGGAGTGATCACCTGGGCATAGAAGTACAGGCCCGGAGCCAGGAGCAGCACGATGCCAATGGCAGTCAGCCAGATCAGGCGCCACTCGAGCCGGGGGTTGTCCACGAAGAAGAAAGCTTTACGCCCTCTGTGGCTGTTGTGGGCGTAGATCGTGTAGGCGACGAATAGATTTATCGCGATGAAAGCCCCGCCGCAGAGCACCAGGCTGATGATGATGAGCTTATCCAGGTTGCCCCAGTTGGAGGCCAGGGGCGCAAACCACCACACCCGCAGGGCTGTGAGGAGGAAAGCCCCAAGCACCATACCCACTAAAGTGATGGCCAGCGCCAGCGCTTGCATTGTAGGTCGTCAATTATGGTAAGCCCACGGAGGAGTGCAATGCAAGCATGGTGAAATGAATGACTATTGATTTTTTCGAGTGTTTCTATTTAGCCTCCCCCCTTTTCATCGCGCCCGCTGGTCCGCTCGCCTGTAGACAGCCCCGCGCCGATTGCCTATAATCCTCGGTGCTGGGTTTTGTGGGTCCATAGCTCAGCTGGTAGAGCAACCGACTTTTAATCGGTAGGTCGCGGGTTCGAATCCCTCTGGACCCACCAGCAATGGTGCAGAAGCTCGAGGTTACATGCCTCGAGCTTCTGGTTTTGTGGCGCGACGATAGGGCAACTGCCCCCTGGGCCTGATCGGCCTATGCGCCAGGCCGGTACAAGCCAGCGTAGGCGTTCATCGCCGGGACCCCGCCCAGATGCACGTAGAGCACCCTGGAGCCCTTTTCGAACATGCCCTTGCGGGCCATGTCGATGAGCGCATGCATGGACTTACCCTCGTAGACCACGTCGGTGATCATGCCCTCCAGATGGGCTGCCAGCCGGATGGCCTCGAGGGTCCCCTGGCTGGGCAGGCCGTACTCGGGCCCCGCGTAATCCTCCACCAGGATCACGTCCTCATCGAGGATGTCGCGTCCCAGCTCGACGGCCTCAGCTGTGAACTGGGCGATCTTGTGCACAGCAGCGCGGGTTTCGGCGGGCTTGGCCGAGGCGTCGATCCCCACCACCTTGCGCGGCCTGTCCTGAGCGGCAAAACCCACGATCATCCCGGCCTGGGTGCTGCCGGTCACCGAGCAGACGATGACGTAGTCGAAGAAGACGCCCAGATCCTTCTCCTGCTGCGCGACTTCCTCGGCGAAGCGAGCGAAGCCCAGCCCACCGAGGGGGTGATCGGAGGCTCCGGCGGGGATCGCGTAGGGTTTGCCTCCCCGTTGCCGCACCTTATCCAGGGCCCGCTGCCAGCTTTCGCGCAGGCCAATGCTGAAACCTGCGGGGCTGAGCTCGATCTCGGCTCCCAGTATGCGCGAGAGGAGGATATTGCCTACTTGGTCGTAGATGGGGTCGTTGTAGTTGACCCAGTGCTCCTGCACCAGCAGGGCTTTGAGGCCCAGATGGGCGGCCACGGCGGCCACCTGGCGGGTGTGGTTGGACTGCACCCCGCCGATGGAGACCAGGGTGTCGCAGCCTTTAGCCAGGGCGTCGGGGATCAGGTACTCCAGCTTGCGCACCTTATTGCCGCCGAAGGCCAGCCCGCTGTTGCAGTCCTCGCGTTTGGCCCAGATTTCCACCCCCAGGTGCTCGGAGAGCCTTTTGAGGGGATGGATCGGCGAAGGGCCAAACATCAGCGGATAACGGGGAAACTTCTCCAGCTTCATGGCTTCTCCTTCAAAAACTGCACCAGGCGTTGCCCGGCTTCGACGATGTGCCGCTCCAGCAGGCTGGAGGCCCGTTCGACCTCCCGCGCCCGGCAGGCCTCGAGCAGCTGGCGGTGTTCGCGGTCGGATTGCTCGCGGTGGTGCATCACCGTGAGGATCATCCGCATGTAGCGATCTACGTTGAGGTGAAGCAACTCGATGGTGGAAAGCAGGCGGGGGCGGCCCGCGGGCCGGTACAAGGCGGCATGGAACTTCCAGTTGAGCTCGCTCAAGCGCCGTCCGTCGCGTTCTTGCTCGGCCTCGTCCAGAGCGTCCTCGGCTTCGCCGAGCTGGCCCTTGCTCAGTCTGGGGATGGCCAGGCGCAGGGCCAGGGGCTCGAGCACCGCGCGCATCTCGTAGATTTCCTCGATCTCGGCGATTGAAAGCTCGGCTACCACCGCGCCCCGGTGAGGATGGAGGATCAGCAACCCTTCCGCCGCCAGTTGCCGCAGGGCCTCACGCACGGGCATCCGGCTCACGCCCAGCTCCTCGGCCAGCTCCTCCTGCCGCAAGGTCGTGCCGCCGGGGTACTGGCCTCCCAGGATGCGCTCTCGCAACTGCTGGGCCACCCGATCGGGTGAGGTGGCGGGTGGCCTGTTGGGGTTGGTTGTCATGGTCAAAGTGTATCCATTGGATCCAATTTGGTCAACGGCTCGAGGGGAGAACCCGATACCGGAGGCCGATGCGTCGATACCCCCTCCGTGGCCGAGCACCGACGGCTATCTGCCTGCGCGTGAGGGTTGTATTGTAGGGAACAAAGCGCAAGGAAGGGCATGGTGCCAATCCATGACGTTTTTTGTACACCTACAGCCAAAAACGTTGACATGAAAAAGACGGCTGGGTATACTCCCGCACAAATCTTATCCAACACGGGTGGAGGCAGAGGGAGGCGCGGAAGGTGCAGCTTTTGGTGGATAAAGTGGGTTTGGCCTTTGGCGGTTTGCGGGCGCTGAGTGAGGTCTCGCTCGAGGTCGCTCAGGGTGAACTGGTCTCGATCATCGGCCCCAACGGAGCGGGGAAGACCAGCTTGCTCAACTGCATCTCGGGTTTTTACCACCCCGACGGTGGTCGCATCACCTTCGAGGGCCACGACCTCACACGGGCCTCGCCCCATCAGGTCACCCAGTACGGCATCGCCCGTGCCTTTCAGAACATCGAGCTGTTCAACGGGCTCACGGTGCTGGAGAACCTGCTCTTAGCCCGCCACACCTTTTCCCGCTACAACCTGCTCGAGGCGGTGCTGGTCTACGGCCCGGCCATGAAGGTAGGCGTCGCCAACCGGCGCGTTGTGGAGGAGGTCATCGACTTCATGGACCTCGAGCCCTACCGCAAGGCGCTGGTCGGCGACCTGCCCTACGGGGTGCGCAAGCGGGTGGAGGTCGCCCGCGCGCTGTCGCTCTCGCCCAAGCTGCTGCTCCTCGACGAGCCCATGGCGGGCATGACGCTGGAGGAGAAGGAGGACATGGTGCGCTATATCCTCGACATCCGCGCCGAGCGGGGCACCACCATCATCCTCATCGAGCACGACTTGGGCGTGGTGATGGACATCTCCGACCGGGTCTACGTGCTCGACTTCGGGCAGGTCATCGCCCAGGGTTCGCCGGAGGAGGTCTCGAGCAACCCCCGCGTGCAGGAAGCCTACGTGGGCGTGGAGACTCCCTAGAGGTGCCGCCATGATCATCCAACCCACCCCCGAACTCAAGAAGTACACCCTGCCCCAACTGCTGCGCCTGCGGGCGAGGCACGAGCGGGAGCGGGTGGCCCTGCGGGAGAAGGAATTTGGCATCTGGAACGAGGTGACCTACGGCGAGTACTTCGCCAGAGTCCGGCACTTCGCCTACGGGCTGCTCGAGCTCGGCTTCCAGCGCGGCGAGCGCCTGGCCATCCTGGCCGACAACATCCCCGAGTGGCTCTATGCCGAGTTGGGAACCCAGGCTGTGGGGGGCATCTCGGTGGGGGTGTACCAGTCCTCGCTGCCCCCCGAGATCGCCTACGTGCTCTCCTACACCGGGGCTGCTGTGGTGGTGGCCGAGAACCAGGAGCAGGTGGACAAGCTGCTGGAAATCCGCAACGAGATCCCCAGCGTGCGCAAGGTCATCTACGAAGACCCTCGCGGGATGCGGGCCTACCGGGGCGACCCCTGGCTCATCAGCTTCGAGGAGGTGCTGCGGCTGGGGGAGGCTGCCGAGCAGAAGCAACCGGGCCTCCTTGACGAGCTCATTGACCAGGGCAAGCCCGACGACGTGTGCCACCTCTCGTTGACCTCGGGCACCACCGGGCGGCCCAAAGCGGCCATGTTGATGCACAAGAACCTCATCCACATGGGTGTTTCGCTGCAGAGCATTGACCCCTTGAAGCCCACCGACGACTACCTCTCCTTTTTGCCCTTCGCCTGGATCGGCGAGCAGATGATGTCGGTGGGGATGGCCCTGGCTGGGGGCTTCGCGGTCAACTTCCCCGAGTCGGTGGATACCGCCATGGCCGACCTCAAGGAGATCGGGCCGCACGTGATGTTCAGCCCACCCCGGGTGTGGGAGGGCATCCAGAGCAACATCTGGGTGCGCATCTCCGAGACCTACGCCTTCAACCGCTGGATGTACGAGCGCATGCTGGCCATTGGAATGAAGGCCGCCGACTACCGCATGAGCGGCAAGCCGATGCCGCTGGGCCTGCGCATTGGCTACTGGCTGGCCGAGCAGCTCATGTTCCGGCCCCTGCGCGACCAGCTTGGCTTTTTGCGGCTGCGCCGGGCTTACACCGGCGGGGCGGCGCTGGGCCCCGACGTGTTCCGCTTCTACCATGCCATCGGGGTCAACCTCAAGCAGATCTACGGCCAGACCGAGATCATCGGCATCGCCTTCGTCCACCGCGACGGCGACGTGCGCGCCGACACCGTGGGGGTGCCCATCCCCGGCGGCGAGGTCCGGATCAGCGAGTCGGGCGAGATCCTGTGCAAGTCCGACGCGGTGGTGGCGGGCTACTGGGAGCGCCCCGAGGACACCGCCAAGACCTTCGAGGAGGGCTGGCTGCACACCGGCGACGCGGGCTATCTCACCGAGCGCGGGCATCTGGTGGTCATCGACCGGGTTTCCGACGTGATGCACACCGCCGGCGGGGAGATGTTCAGCCCGCAGTTCATCGAGAACAAACTCAAATTCTCCCCCTACATCAAGGAGGCGGTGGTCTTCGGCGACCAGAAGCCCTTCATCACCGCCTTCATCAACGTCGACCCCCAAACCGTGGGCAAGTGGGCCGAGGACCGGGGCATCGCCTACACCACCTACATCGACCTCTCGCAAAAGCCCGAGGTGGCCGAGCTCATCGGCAAGGAGGTGCGTTCGGTTAATGAGAACCTGCCCGAGCACCTGCGCATCCGCCGTTTCGTGCTCTTGTACAAGCTCCTCGACGCCGACGACGACGAACTCACGCGCACGGGCAAGGTGCGGCGAAAGTTCATCATGCAGCGCTATCAGCCCATCGTGGATGCGCTCTACGGCGGGGTCCAGACGGTGCGGGTGGAAACCGAATTCAAGTACCAGGACGGTTCGGTGCAGAAGGTGGCGACCGAGGTGAGGGTGCTCGAGGCCGCTGCTCGAGCCGAGGTGGCGGGTGGTTACGTGGCCCGCTGAGCGCTTTTGGGGTGTGGTGTGAGCGACTTCTTCCAGTTCCTTATCTCCGGCATCGCGGTGGGCTCGATCTACGCCCTGGCCGCGCTGGGCTTTGTGCTGATCTACAAGTCGAGCCGGGTGATCAACTTCGCCCACGGGCAACTCATCGCCATCGGGGCCTTTATCGCCTACGCGCTGGCAGCCTGGCTGAAGCTGCCCATCGCCCTGGCACTGCTGGCGGCGGTGCTCGCGACCGGGTTGTTGGGCTTCGTGGTGGAGCGAGTCTTCCTCAAGCGGCTGGTGGGCCAGCCCATCATCTCGGTGATCATGGTGACCATCGGCCTGGCCTCGGTGCTCGACGGGCTGATGTACCTCACCCCCTTTGGCTCGGGCAACTTCAGTTACCCAGCTTTCCTGCCCCAGGAGCCGCTGCGCTTGGCGGGCATCACCGTCTCCTACCCACAACTGCTGGCCGTAGGCTTCACCGCACTGTTCCTGCTGCTGTTCGGCTGGTTCTTCCAGCGCTCGACGCTGGGCATCTCCATGCGGGCGGTGGCCGACGACCAGATGGCCTCGATGAGCGTGGGTGTTTCGGTGGAGAAGGTCTTCGCCCTGGCCTGGGCGGTGGCGGGCGTCACCGCGGCCTCGGCGGGGATGGTGGTGGGCACGGTCTCGGGCCTCAACCAAGACAGCCTCATCGCCATTGGGCTGGCGGTGTTCCCGGCGGTGATCCTGGGCGGCCTGGACTCCATCCCCGGCGCAGTGGTGGGGGGCATCACCATCGGGGTGCTGCAGAACCTGGCGGCGGGCTACCTCAACCGCTTCGTCCCCGGCGGCGGCACCGAACTGGTGATCCCCTTCGTGGTGTTGCTGGTGGTGCTGTGGTTCAGGCCGCACGGATTGTTTGGAACCGAGGAGATCGAGCGAGTATGAACAGAGGTCAAGGGTCGAGAGTCGAGAGTCGAGAGCGGGGGTCGGGGGAGAGGGGCGCTGAACCCTCTACCCCTGGCCCTCGATGCATCGGAGGTGTCCATGCGTAACCCCTGGGCCCAGACCGGCAACTACCGCACCAGCTACGAGCAAGACACCACTATCTTCGCGACCTACCGCGAGATCGCCTCGGTGGTGGCGTTGCTGGTGGCCTTGCTGGTGCTGCCGCAGTTGCTCGAGCGCTCCCAGGTGCTCACCCTCAACTTCATCCTCATTTACGCCATCGCAGTGCTGGGGCTCAACATCACCACCGGCTACGCCGGGCTCATCAGCGTGGGGCAGGCGGCTTTCATGGGGGTGGGTGCCTATACCGTGGCCCTCACGGCGCCCTATTTGCCCTTCTACCTCACGATTCCGCTGGGGGCAGCGGTGGCCGCGGCGTTCGGGGCCATCGTGGGCATCCCCAGCTTGAGGGTCAAGCACCTGTACCTGGCGCTGGCCACGCTGGCCTTCCAGGAGATCTTCGTGTGGACCGTGGGCCGGATGCCCGCCCTGGCCCAAGGGGCCTCGATTCCCGTGGAGATGCGCAACTTCCTGGGCTATGAGATCGGCTTCCGCAACCACAACCACTTCTGGTACTACGTCATCCTCTTCACGCTGGTGCTGATGGTGATCGCTTGGCGCAACCTGCTGAGGGGCAAGTATGGGCGGGCGCTGGTGGCGGTGCGCGACAACGACCGGGCCGCCGACGCGATGGGGATGGACCCCGGCCGCACCAAGCTCATGGCCTTCGCGCTGGGGGCGCTGTACGCGGGCGTGGCGGGGGGCCTGCTGGCCTACTTCCAGCGCAGCGTGGTGATCGAGGAGTTCACCCTGGCCAAGAGCGTGGGCTTCCTGGCCATGGCCATCGTGGGGGGGCTGGGGACGGTGGTGGGCAGCCTGCTGGGGCCGGCCTTCATCGAGTACCTCCAGCTTTCGATGGAGCGGTTTTCGGAGTGGATCAAGGGCAGCCAGGCCATCCAGCAGATCATTCCCCCCGGGGTGGACGTGGCCTCGGCGCTATTGCCGCTTTCTTTCGGCCTGGTGATCGTGCTCTTCCTGATGTTCGAGCCTCGAGGCCTTTACAACTGGTGGCGGCTGGTGCGAAGTTATTTCCGCACCTGGCCCTTTAAGTACTGAGCTTTGGCAAACCCGCTCTGGCGGTTGCAATGGGAGGAACTTCATGAAGCGAAGCATGCTGTTGGTTGGACTCACCCTGCTGAGCCTGGCTCAGGCGCAAAAGACCGTCAGCCTGGTGCACTCGGGCGCGATTACCGGTCCCACCTCCGACGTGGGCGGGCCCTATGCCGCGGCGATCGAGGACTACTGCAAGTACGCCAACGAGCAGAAGCTCATCCCCGGCTACACCCTCAACTGCATCGTGCGGGACGACCAGTACCAGAACCCCAACGCCCAGCGCTTCCTCGAGGAAGCCCTCGACCGGGCCAAGCCCGCCGTCTACCTGGGCTATGCCACCGGGGCCATGCTGGCGTTGAAGTCGCTTATCCAGGAGGTCAAGCTGGTCGCCATCCCCGCCTCGGCCCACATCGGCTTGATTGACCCCCCCGACAACACCTACGTGTTCCTGCCCACCTCCTCCTACTCCGAGCAGGTGGTGGCGCTGCTGGAGCACATCGCCCGGGAGAAGAAGGGCGCCAAGGTCGCGCTGGTGGTGCACCCCAGCGCCTTTGGCCGTGCCCCGATCGAAGACGCCCGCAAGGCGGCGGCCCAGCTTGGCCTCTCCATCGTGGACGTGCAGGAGAACGGTGGCAGCCTGGACAACACAGCCCTGCTGCGCAACCTCGAGCAAAAGGGCGCTGAGTACATCGTTCACCAGAACGTGGCCGGCCCGGTGGCCAACATCCTCAAGGACGCCAAGCGGCTCGGCCTGGACAAGAAGATCAAGCAACTCGGGGCCATCTACACCGGCGGCAACGACCTCATCCGCCTGGCAGGGGACGCCGCTGAGGGCTACCTCTGGGCCAGCAGCTACTACACCCTCGAGGAGGACACCCCCGGCATGAGGCTGCACCGCGAGCTCGCCGCCAAGAACAACCGTGGCGTCCTGGGTCAGAGCCACAACTACACCGCCGGTCTGCTGGCCGCTGCCATCGCCGTCGAGGCTATGAAGCGCGCGGCTCAGCGCTTCGGCAGGATCGACAACGCCACCTTCTACGACGCCCTGGTGGGCATGAACGGCCCCAACGCCTTCAATCCCGGTTTCGTGGTCAAAACTGCTAACAGCCCTGAGATCGACTTCACCAAGAGCGAGCAGACCGGTGGCGAGGGGTTGCGGGTACTCGAGGTCAAAGGCGGCAAGTTCGTCCCCATCACCCAGCCCTTCACCTCCACCCTCTTCCGCAAGGTGCACTACGGGAAGTAGCCAGTAGCCACTCGCGTTTGGCGCTCGGCGTCTTGCCTAAGACGTAGAACATGGCCTCCAGCGAGGTAACGATGCAACCCACCCATCCCGAAGACCTCGGCCCGATCCTGCTCGAGGTCAACAATATCGAAGTCGTCTACAAGGACATCATCCAGGTGCTGCGCGGGGTGTCGCTCAAGGTGCCTGAGGGCCACATCACCGCGCTTTTGGGCCCCAACGGGGCGGGTAAGACCACCACCTTGCGGGCCATCTCTGGCCTGCTGGTGCCCGAAGACGGCGAGGTGGTCTCGGGGAGCATCCTCTACCGCGGCGAGAACATCGCCAACAAGCCCCCGGAAGCCATCGTGCTCAAGGGCATCGTGCAGGTGCCCGAGGGGCGGCGGGTGTTCAAACACCTCACGGTGGAGGAGAACCTGCGGGTGGGGGCTGCGACCCGGCGCGACCGGGAGGTGCGGCAGGACCTCGAGCGCATCTACCACTATTTCCCCAAGCTGGCGATGCTCAAGAACCGCCTAGCCGGGTACTGCTCGGGAGGCGAACAGCAGATGCTGGCGATTGGCCGCGCCCTGCTGGCCCGCCCACGCCTGCTGCTCTTAGACGAGCCCAGCCTGGGCCTCGCACCCTTGCTGGTGCGCGAAATCTTCGATATCGTCGCCCAGATCAACGCCGAGGAGGGCGTGAGCGTGCTGGTGGTCGAGCAGAACGCCCGCGTCGCGCTCAGCGTGGCCCACTACGGCTACATCATGGAGTCGGGCCGCATCGCGCTCGAGGGCAGCCGGGCCTACCTGGAGGAAAACCCCGACGTGAAGGAGTTCTACCTCGGCGTCGCCAAGAGTGGCGGGCGCAAGAGCTTCAAGGACGTGAAGTCCTACCGGCGGCGCAAACGGTTCATGTGAAGGCCGATGGCCAAATAGTCAATAGCCGGTAGCCAAGTTGCGTGGCTATCGGCTATTCGCTATTGGCCCAAGAAGTCTAATACCAACCTTAGATAGATAGTCATCCATTGGGGATCCACCTGAACCCCGCCACCCCCCGGATGACCTCGGGGTGCTCCTGGAGATAGACACAGCGCTCTACCAGACGCTCTTGCAAAGCCTCCA
>NZ_QWLA01000090.1 GCF_003574095.1 Calidithermus roseus | reverse complement strand
CTCCGTCACGCCCGCCTTCGGCGTGAGCCTGGGGCTTCAAGCCGGCATGGAAAACCTCCTGGGGCCCCTGACCCTGCGGGGCGGTGCGCCTGCGGGTGCAGGTCGACGGGCGCGTCGAGCGCCTGGAGGGCGGGCCCTTCGGCCGGGCGGTGGCCGAGGGGGTGGGGGTGGAGCTGGTGGCCGCCGGTGACGTGCGGGTGGTGAGCAGCCTGGTCTACGAGCGCAGCCCCTGCGCCTTCGTGGGCGGCCGCAGCGGCGAACGCCTGCTACCTTCGCGTTGCGACGACCTCGCCGCGGCCAACCGCCTGGCGGTGCTGAGCCTGGGGGGCAGCATCGTGCTGGGGCAGGGCAACGCCGACGCCAGCCTCAACCTCGACGAGGACAACCCCCGCCTGCAGGGGCAGTTCCTCGCCCCGCGCGGCAGCGTGGGGGCCGAGCGCCCCGAGCTCTCCTCCGCGCGGGGGGTGGCCTTCGTGCTGGGCAGCCTGGCCATGGGCCGCTGGGCGCCGTGGGGTCCCTGGCAGCTGTCGCTGACCTACGACCCCCGCCTGCAGCGGGGCGGCTTCCTCGGGGGCGAGGGGGTGCTGGCGAGCGGGGTGTTGGGGGTCTACCTGCGGTTGGAGGGCGAGCAGCGCGCCCGCTAGCCCCGGGCAGGGGCAGGCCCCGCCCTTCTCATCCACGCCCGCCGGGGCCGGGGGCCCCTGGCTATAATCAGCGCTATGAATTTACTCGACAGGAGGAAACAATGAAGCGATGGCTCGTGACCGTCGTCCTGCTGGGCCTGGGGCTGGCCCAGAGCTACAAGATGCTTTACTCGGATGAGATCGAGCGGGTTCCCGCCACCGTCGAGGTGGTCCAGGGCTTCAACACCGTCATCTCCGCCCACGACTACGTGGAGCTGGGCACCCTGGGCCGCCCCGAGCTCGTCACCATCACCCGCCTGTCCAAGAACGTCATCCAGCTCAACACCAGCGCCACCAGCGGCGTCAGCGGGCTGACGCTCCTCATCGGCGGGCGGCCGCAGCAGTTCACGGTGCGCATCGGCGGCGGCCTGTACAACCGCACCTACATCATCCAGGCCTCGCGCCTGGCGGGCTACTTGCCCACGGGCGCGCCCGAGACGGGCGGTGGACGATCCCCTTCGGTACCGGCTGACGCCGGTACACCGAGTGGGAACGACCCCCAGGGGCGGGCCGGGCCCGCGGGGCAGAAGGAGGCCCCCGGGGGAGGAGCGAAGCCTTCGGCCGACCGGGCCGATGTTCCCACCCCGGCCGCCGGGATGGGGGCGCGGGAGGAATGGGTCCTCGCCCGCGTCAGCGGGGCCCAGACCCTCGCGGGCGGTGGGGTTTTTGTGATCAACTACAGCCTCGAGAACCTCTCGCCCCGGCGGGTGGCGGCCGACGTGGCGCGGCTGGTGATCCGCCAGGCCGGGCGGGAGAAGAGCTTCAGCCTCAGCCGCCTGCCCGCCAGCGCCATCCTCGAGCCCAAGGCGGTGCAGGCGGGGAGCATCCTGGTCAAGGACGTCGCGCCCGGTGAGCTGGAGCTGGAGTGGACGCTGGTGGAGCTGGGGGAGTCCCCCCGCACCTTCGTCGTGCGCCGCACCCTCAACGCCGCCGCTCTGAGCACTGGGGGTTAGCGTGGACGATCCCCTTCGGGACGCCGCCGGAGGCGGCGGGAGGCCCGCACGCCGCAGGGGCGGCCCGCGCCCCCTGGTGCTGGCTCTGGTGCTAGCGCTGGCGCTGGTCAGCCCGGCGATGGCCCAGGACTTCTCCGCCGACGACTACCTCTACTCCTTCCCCGACCAGCGCTTCGAGCTCAACCCGCAGGGCCACTGGCCCTACCTGGTGCTGACCCGCAAGAGCCTGCTCGAGGCCTGTGCCGGCGGACAATCCCCTTGCGGCCGCTACGAGTGGTGGCTGCCCTACTCCACCCTGCAGGCCACCCAGGCCGTCGCCCGCGACCTGCGCCGGGCCTGGGCCCGTTTCGAGGAGCGCTACTTCTGGCGGGTCCAGACCGCGCTCAACCAGCCCGCGCTGAGCCTGGCCTACTGCAGCCTGGGCCTGAGCCTGGGGGACCTCGACGCCTCCCCCCCGCCGGTGCAGCTGGAGACCGCCCAGTCCTTCCTGCCCTCCGCCCTCCCCGCGCCCCTGCCCACCACGCCGCCCGCCAGCGCGGGGCTGCACCGCCTCGACCTCTACCTCCCCCTGCCCCAGGTGCCCGCCGCCGACTTCTGCGACGGGCTGTCGGTGGAGTTCGTGCCCATCATGGCCATCCCGCCTTTCTGCCTCGAGCTCGACTTCATCGGCTTCTCCTGGTGCACCCCCGGTTACCCCGACGAGCCGCTGTGGTTCAACGAGGACCACGCCGCCGAGGTGGTGCGCCGGGCCATCGACCACGGCCTCAAGCGCTACGGGGCGGAGTACCAGCAGCAGGTGCTGCAGGCGCTGGCCCCCCGGGTCAACCCCGGCGCCCTCGAGGTCTTCGCCCCGCTGGCCTGGCAGGCCCACCTCAGCGGGACGGGGGCGGTCGTCGCCGCGGTGGGCGACCTCGCGCCCGACCCTGCGCGGCTGAGCGGCGGGTTGCAGGCGATCCTGCAGGCCGTGCGCCAGGCCCGCCTGCCCCAGCCGGAGGACGGGCTGCGCCTGCCCTACTACGGCCAGAGCCTGCTGGCCCTCAGCCGGGTGGGCCCGCTGGCCGGGGTGGCCGGGCCCTTGTGCCAGGCGGTGGCGGGGTGCGCCGAGGGCCTCTTCGAGCAGGCCCTGCGCGCGGCGGTGGCCACCTCGGGGCTCTCGGGCGTGCAGAAGCCCTACGCCCCGGGGCTGTGGCGCCTGGAGCAGCTCAAGCGTTTTTTCCCGCCCAGCCACCCCCTCATCCAGGAGGCCTTCGGCTACGCCAGCTTCTTCCAGGCGTGGAACCAGCTCACCTTCGGCACCGTGCCCGACCTCACCGCCCGCTGGGTCCCCGGCGAGTACGCGCTGGCCCAGGCCCAGCGGGTGGTGGGCTACTGGTACGTGCCCGTCAAGCTCAAGATCGTGCTGCAGCAGCCGTGGCTCATCCCCCAGCCCGACCTGCCGCGCCTGCGGCCGGTGGCCCCCTACTTCCTGCCCTACGCCCTCGAGCGCACCCACTGGTCGTGGGTGAGCGTGCCGGAGGGCTACCGCATCCCCCGGGTGGCCGGCACCCCGGGGCTGGGGGTGCCGGGCGGCCCGGCGTGGGACGCCGACGCCCTCTACCGCGTGCTGCTGCGCTAGGAGGAGTGCGTGCGAAACATCGTCGTGACCGCCGTGTCCCTGCTGGCCCTGACCCCGCTGGCCCTGGCCGACCCCGTCGACGAGCTGGCCCGGGTCTACTCGCTCGTGCGTCAGGGGCTGTGCGCGCTCAAGATCACCTGCGCCCTGCCCGCCGACGCGCTGTGGCCGGCAGGTTACAACGAGTACCGCCCGGCGGTGGAGCAGGCCCAGGAGGCCCTGCTGCTGGGCCCGCCCGTGCGCATGTCGTGGGCCTACGACCTGCTGGCCCGGCGCTTCGCGGGCGAGGCGGCCGGCTGGCCGCGGGTGAAGATCGTGGTCGACGCCCGCGAGCGCCCCTCCCTGGCGGGCTGGGAGCAGGAGCGGCTGCGCGCGCACGTGCAGGTGGTCAGCGGCGGCGAGCAGGGCGACGCGCTGTCGACCCTCACCGGGCTGGGGCTGCCGCTGGCCTACTTCCGCGGCCCCTCCGGGGAGAAGCTGTACTTCGTGGTGGGCAACGACCTCTTCCTCGAGCCCAAGGGCCCGCTGGCCGAGTCGCTCAAGCCGCTGCTGCTCACCGCCATCGAGCTCGTCGAGGCGGCCTCGCGGCGCCAGAAGGAGGTGCGCTGATGCGGCGGGCGCTGCGGCTACTGGCTCCGCTCGTCCTCGCGGCGGCTTCCGCCGCCGCCCAGGCCCCGGCCGACCTCGCGGCGAGGTGCGCGGCGCTGCCCGCCGCGCTGGTGCCCAGCCTCCCCAAGCGGCCGGCGGCCAGCCTCAGCGCGAGCCCCGAGGGTCTGGGGGCGCCCGGGGTGCTCACCCTGCGGGCGCGGGTGGAGGGCTGGGCACTGCAGGCCAGCCTCAGCGTGCGCGCCGAGCGGCGCTGGGACGAGCGCGGGGGCCTGCTCGACCTGTGGGCGGGGGCCGTGCTCGAGCGCACCCTGGCCTACGGCCCCCTCCAGGCCGCCGACAACGGGATGCACACCTTCACCCTGCGGGCGCAGGTCTGCTACCGGTCGGGCGGGGCGGTGGCGGGGGAGGAGCTCACCGCCCAGGCCCGGGTGCCCGTGTTCATCCCCTGGGCCACCGCCGATCTGCCCCGCCTGCTGTGGCGCGAGGCCGAGGCCGCCAACTACGTCAAGGGCCTGGCGGGCGACGTCGTGGGGGGCGAGCCCATGTCGGTCGAGGGGCTGGTCACCGGCCTGACCGACCCCGTGCGGGCGGTGCTGCGGGACTACCTGGTGCGGGGCTACCTCAACCAGGGGCACTACCCCCCTTCCTGCTCGGGGCTGTGCTACGCCGTCGCGCCGGTGCAACTGCGGCTCTACGCGGTGGACGGCGCGCGGGTGGGCGGGCTGTTCCAGCAGGGCTGGGCCCAGCTGGGGCTTTACGGCGGCCACAAGGACAGCCGCGCCTTCGAGGTCGGGGGCAGGGGGGTCGCCGGGGTGCTCCTCGTGCGGGGCTACCGCCACGACTACGTGCTGCTGTCCGCCAGGGGCGACTTCGACGACCCGCAGGTGCAGGTGGTGGAGATGCCCAAGGGGGGCGCCGAGGCCCTGCGCCAGGCCCTCGCGCTGGCGGCCCTGCAGTCCCAGGCCAAGGAGGTGCGGCCGTGAGGGGCGGCCTGCGGCAGTGGGGGGCCCTGTTGGCGGCCCTGGCGGCGCTGGCACCGGGCTCCCTCCCCGCGCGGGCCCAGGCGCCCCTCCCCCTCGGCGGCGACTTCCGGCCGCACGCCCAGGTGCTCGGCCGGGAGGAGGAGGTCCAGCGCTTCGTGGCCTACCGCACCCAGAGCCTGCTGCTGGTCGGATCCACCCCGCCCTTCGGCGGGCTCGAGCGGCTGCTGGCGGGCAAGAGCCTCACCGTGGTGACGGGAGAGGCCGACCGGGGCGCGTTGGCCTGGCTACAGGGGGCGCGCTACAGCCTGCGGCTGCTGCCGGGGCGGGTGCGCGGGGGCTTTTTGCTGGCCGACGACCGCTACCTCATCGCCCGCCAGCAGGAGCGCTGGCTGCTGCTGGACCACCCCCCCACCGTGGTGGCCATCAAGCAGCAACTGCTGCTGGCGCTGCAGGGCGCCGGGCGCTAGGGCGAAGAGCTGAGGTCGAGCCCAGCCAGCCCTCGCAAGGGCCGTCGGGGTAGGGGTGAGGCCACAAGGCTCAAACCCCCAACCCCTCGGCGGCCGGGAATTGCAGCGGCGCAGTTGGCGTGGGTGGAGACGGCCGCACCTCACGAGGGGTCGGACCACAGCAGCCGCCGGTGCCTCTCCAGCAGGTGCAGTGCTTGGTGGCTGTTACGGGCGCCGGATAGCAGGCTCAGGAAGAGCACCCGGTCTTGCGAGACCTGATCGAGCAGCCCCTCCCGCTCCGCTTCCCTCAGCATCGCCTTGTACCTCTGCAGCTGGGTCTCCAGATCCTGCGAGGCGGTGGCCCAGGTTTCGAGGGAGAGGTACGCGCGGGCGTCGCGCACCTCGACCACGTATCCCCGGTTCCGCAATCGGCGGATCGCTTGGGCGAGCACCCGGGCCGCGTTGTAGGTAGCCGACTGACGACGGCCTGGGTCGGCATCCATCAGGCTGTTGCGGTAGACCAGCAGCTTAAGCCCCTCCGCCCAGGAGGGCGAGGACAGGGGCCGTAGCCGCTGCCCTTCGGGCCAGCGGGGCTTGAGGTGGTCGGCCAGCAGGAAGGGATCCAGGTCCTGCCCCTCGACAAGGTGTTCAAGCAGCAGCTGCTGCACGGCCTTGCCCCATTCGCCGTAGCCGATGCCCTCAGGCCCGTCCCACCAGAGTACCCTCTTCAGCTCGGTGTAGAGGTGCTCGACGACTGCCTGCGTTGACCATACCCGGTCGGCACGGAGACCCAGGAACTCGTACTGGGCCTCGAGGCCCTCCGGCAGCGGCGGTACCGACGCCCGGCGGGCCTCGACCAGGCGGCGGAAGGCCCCGGCGAGCTCGCCCGCGGCGCAGGAGGGGGTCTCGGGGCTAGGGTCGGTGTTGCTCATGACCGGGACCTCCACCCTACGACGGTCCCTCCCACGCGCAGCGCGGGGGACTGCAGCGCAGCCGCAGCACCTGTTCCCCCTTCCGGACGTAGAAGCCCCTCCCCGGGAGCACCTCGTTGAAGAGGTGCGCGGCCTCCGCGCAGGGGACGTGCCCTGACCGGGCCGCGGCCTGCAGGAGCGCACAGGTGCGCACGACGGGCACCTGGGGGTACAGGCAGCGCAGGAGGTCGATGATGGCCTGATCATCGGCCAGGAGCGTCCACCCGCGGCAGACCGCGACCGCGGCCGCCTCGGCCTCGCCGGGGCCGACCCTGCGGCGCCGGTAGCGCCCCGGCGAATCCCGGCAGCGATCCCAGGCCCGTTTTTCGCTCAGCTCGTAGGCCAGCGCGGCCTCCTGGCTGGTGAGCTCCACCGGTCGCCAGAGGTGGCCACTCCCGAGCGCGAACCCCTGGATCAGCGGGGCGGCGGCCTGGTAGTCTTCGTAGCCCGGCAGGCTCGCCATGTGGAGCGGCCGCAGGAATTCGGAGCGCAGCGCCTGGGTGTAAGGGCGCGGCAGAAGCACCTCGGCGGGGTCGAGCACCGTGGGCGAGAGGAGCACCGGCTCCGGGAGGAGCCGGTGCAGCAGATAGGCGTAGCCGGTGTGCACGAAGTTGGAGAGCAGGCTGGTGTCCGCGATGCAAGGCTGGGCGAGGGAGGTTTCGGGGTCGGGCCTTACGTCCACGTAACCATTCTAGGCGACCTGGGGCAGCTCATCGAATTCGCCTGCCTCGAGGGGGTTGGCCTTGGGCGGCTCGGCCAGCAGCCGGGCGCGCACGGTGGTGACGTCCACCCTGAGGAGGTCGGCCGCCTGGGCCGGGGTCAGATGGTCGGCCTGCAGGGCCCGGCGCAGCTGCTCCAGAACGGACACCGGGTAGCGCTCGAGGAAGAGGGGGTGGGGCTCGGGAATGCGGAACATCTCCTCCTCCAGCCCCAGCGCCCGGGCCATGGCGGAGGGGCTGTACCCCCGGAACAGCCGGTGCTGCTCGGTGCTGATGAGCTTCTCGTCGAGGAGCCGGTTGAGCACGGTGGCGTAGCTGACACGGAAGTAGGCCGCCAGGCGCAGCACCTTGTAGGCGTCCAGGCCCCCCTTCTCGCGCTCGTCCTCGACCAGGCGGCGCAGCTCCTTGCCCGGGACCAGGAAGTGGGCCGCGAAGGCGTCGGCGAAGCGCTCCTTGGCGTCGTAATCGCCCATGCGGCAGACGATCCCGCCTGACTGGTGGTGGAAGAGGGCGTGGGCCCACTCGTGGGCCAGGGTGAAGACCTGCCGCCCGGGGGAGGTGTTGGCGTTCACCAGGATGCAGAAGCCCAGCGCGGGGTGGTTGTACACGGCGCCGGAGATCCCAACCCCCCCCTCCCCCAGCGGCCCCAGCGGGGCCCGGTAGACCAGCACCCCCTTCTCGTCCAGGAAGGCGTAAAGGTTCGGGAGGGCGTCCAGCCCCAGCTTGTAGTGGTCGCGGGTCTTCTCGGCCAGGGCCGAGACGCGCCGCAGGTCGGTGACAGGCTCCTTCTCCGCCAGGGGCTTCGGGGGGCGTCCAGGCCCGCTCAGGGGCACCTCGAGCACCTCGAGCAGCTCGGCCCACTCGTCCAGAAAGTCCAGCCAGCGTTCCACCTCGTCGCGGATCTTCAGGTCGTCGGGCAGGCCCCGGTAGAGCACCTCCCGCTCGGCCTTGCGATCCAGATCCTCTTTCCCCAGGAGGTAGCCGCGGTTGACGCGGTAGAGCCGGGCCAGGTCGTCCAGCTGCCTCGCGCCCGGGACACGCTCGCCGCTCTCCCACAGGGCGACCAGCTCGCGGGAGACTCCCAGCACCCGGCCCACCTGCTCCTGGGTGAGCGCGAGGGCCTCCCTGCGCTCCTTGAGGCGAAAACCCAGGGTCATATTGACCCTCCTTTCGTGATCTATTCGGTTCGCGGCAGTCACCGCGATATTGATTATAAGTGTACCGATATGTCTATGTCTATAGTAGCGTATAGATACCCTTTCATATCGGATAAATGCCAATTATGTAACATGAAGATCTTGGCATCTTTGTGATACAATGGACCGCGTGGAGTTGGCACGCCCACCCCCTACCCCGAAGAAGGGTGCGGCCTGACTCGCACTCAGGCCGCACCCCGGCGAGGCCCGCAGGCCCCTGGTTGCATGTTGCCCTTCAAGGCTAACCCCTGGGGCCCTGCGAATCAAGGCATCAGGCTCGATCCGTCCAGGCGAACCCTGGGCAGCCATGGAGGTCTTTTCGTATGGAACAACACCGCATCGGGCGCGTCTGCGCCAACCCCCCCGGCAACGACCGCGGCCAGGACCGCGCCGGCGAGTGGGTCGAGGTCATCGTGGGCCCCTCCGGCGACCTCGGCGGCCACGAACTGCAGCACCGGGTCTTCCCCAGCGGCCGCTGGGAGGCCCTGCACCGCTTCCCCGAGGGCTTCAAGCTGGTCCCCGGCACGCCGGTGGTGGTCCACGCCGGGCACGGCCGCAGCGGGCCGGACCCCCACGGGGTCTACCACCTCTTCACCGGGGCCAACTGGCGCTTGAACAACGACGGGGACATCGTGCGCCTGCTCGACCCTCGGGCCAGCGAGCTCCACCGCCGGGAACTGCGCGGCGACGAGTGCGAAGGCACCCCCTCGGGCGCGGCCCCGGGTCCCTGCCGGCGATGACCCCGCCGCGCCCCTTCGGGAGTTGAGGGTGGAGCCGCCGGCTGCCGCACTCTTCCTCAAGGGCCCCGCCCGGGTCCCCTGGTACCACCAGGACCCGGGCCGGTGGCGCCGGGAGGAGGATGCCTTGCGGGCTCGCTTCCCGGGGTTTTCCCCCGGGGAGCGCCTCGTGGCGGTGACCTCAGTGGTCTGGCCCGACTCCCTGCATCCCTACCGCTACTGGCGGGGCTGGCTGCAGCCGCTCACCCCGCACGCCGAGGTCGGGCTCCTCGCGGCGCACTTCGAGCGTGACCTGCCCCTCCGGGTGGGCCCATACGGGGCCCTCTTTCCCACCGCCGACGTGCCGCCCAAAGGCGGTGTCGTCGCCCGGCCCGGGCTTTACGTCCCCTACCGGGTGGAATTGGTTTACCCGGAGCTGCCTGCAGTGCCGCACGTGTACGTGCAGTACCCCAGGGTCGACGAAGGCGCATTCCCCAACCACCCTCACCTCCTGAGCGCCCGGTCACACCCGGCGGGCAGCCCGCGCAGCGCGGCGTGCGTGTTCGCGCCGCACGAGGGCTTGTGGACCTGGGAGGGTGCCACCGGGGCCCAGATCCTGGAGTGGGCGGCGATCTGGCTGGCCAAGCACGTGCTCTGGGCGCAGCAGGGCGGTAGGCCGCAGGACTGGCTGGGCGACCAGGCCCCCCACGACCGGTCCACCCTCCTGCGGACCACCCGGCCCTCGGCGCCGTGCTGGTGCGGCAGCGGGCGGGCCAGCCAGCGCTGCTGCCGCCGCACGGCGCAGGCGTCCGGCGCGGCCTGAGCCCCGTGCGGCTGCGCCAGGTGTGGTCCGACGGCTCCGGCCACGCGGAGGGGGTCGCCTTCCCGCGCGCCCCCGTGTTCCCCGGCTCAACCCCTCAGCCCGTAGCGCGGCAACTCCTCGCGCGCCACCTCCAGCTCCTGCAACAGGTAGTGCCCCCGGCAGCCCACCCGGATCCACCGCCGCAGGAGCAGCCTCCGCCCGCGCCGCTCCACCACCCGCCAGCCCCCCGCCGACCTCCCGTCGTGCGCCTCGTGCATGGCCATCGCCTCCTCTATTGGTGATATATTATTATTTTATAGGAGATGACGGAGGATTAGATAAGGGCGCCCTTCCCAAGCCCACCCCGCCTCCTCCTCTTCACGGCCCTCGTTGCGCATGCGCGTGCGCGGGCGCAAGCGCTCACCCAGGGCAACAGGGAGGGGAGGGGCCCGGTATTGGGCGGTAGCGCCCTGTTATGTTTACGGGTATATTCAAGTTATGTTACTGCCCTCCTCCCCCTTCGACGAGCCCGACACCCGCCGGGAGTGGGTCGAGCGAGCGCTGGGGCGCTGGGACCGCGCGGCCTTCGGCGAGGCGCTCTCCTACGCGGCCAAGCTCTTCGGCTGGCGCGAGGCCAACCTGCAGCGCGCCATGGAGAGCCTGTTCTACTGGCTCAAGGAGCAGGGGCGGCGCTGGCCGGCCCTGGAGCGGGGCGACCTGCTGGCCTTCTGGGCCTTGGTCGAGCGCGGCCAGCCCCCGCTGGCCAAGCGGCCCCTGCGGCGCCCGGCGACGGTGTACTCCTGGTGGTGGAGCCTGCGGCGGGTGCTGGCGGTGATCGAGTGGGCCGGGCTGGAGGTGCCCCCCCTCGACTTCCCGCCCCGCCCGAGCTACCTCAGCTCGCGGCCCCACCTCTCCGACGCGGAGTTCGCCCGGCTGCTGCGGGCGGCGCAGGAGCACCCCACCGGCGCGCTGCGGCGGCTGGGGGTGGCGGTGCTCTACCTGCTGGGCGAGGCGGCGGTGGGGGCGACCGAGCTGTTCGCGCTGCGCCTGGCGGACTTCGACCGTGCGCGGCGGGTGCTGCGGGTGCGCGGGGCCAAGGCCCGCGAGGTACCCCTCTCCGAGGCGGCCGCCCGGGCGCTGGAGGCCTACCTCGACGACCGCGAGGTGGTGCTCGCGGGGCAGCCGCTGGGCAGCCCCTACCTCTTCGTGCGCATGACCAACAAGCGGGGCGGGCTGGGCCGGCCGCTGGGCGCCGACACCCTCAACGGGCTGCTCGAGCGGCTGGAGGCGCTGGCGGGGCTCGAGCGCGAGGGGCTGCTGGTGCCGCTGCGCTGGCGGGCAGTGCGGAAGCTGCTCGAGCAGGGCCTGAGCCCCCAGGAGGTGGCCCGGCGCACCGGGCTCTCCACGGTGGTCGGGCGCGGAAAGGAACATAAAGGGAATGAAATTTGACGCAATAGGGGAATAATGCTAGCCTCGAGCCATGATCCCCGCGCTGCGTCACACCCTGCTCGAGGGCCACAATCCCCAAAGCGGACGCTTCGACGCGCTGAGGTTGGCGAAAGCGCTGGGCCTGAGCGTTACGGAGATGGCCGAGGTGCTGGGCTACACCCCCCGGGGCCTGCGGGCCAACCCCGACTCCAAGAACCTCCAGGGCAAGCTGGGCGAGCTGGTGAGTCTGGTCCTCCGGTTGCTGGAGGAGTTCGACGGCAGCATGGGGCACGTGCGCATCTGGCTGCACGCCCCTCACCCCGCCCTGGGGGGCGTGGCCCCCTACAAGGCCATGCATCGGGGGGACTTCGCAGCGGTCGAGGCCCTGGTCGCGGCTATGGAAGAGGGCAGCCCGCTGTGAAGCGGGGGCAGGAGCTGAAGGAGGCCCTGCGGGGCCTCGTTCTTTGGCCTGCCCAGGGTACGGCCTACCGCCTGACCGGCTTGAGGTACATGGCCAGCCCGCTGTCCGTCGAGGGGGCGCTCAAGCACGGAGGGCGCTACAACAAGAAGGGGGTGTTCGGGGCGCTCTACCTGGCCGACACCCCGGCCACCGCGCTGGCCGAGGTACAGATGCTCAAACTCAGCGACCATCGCCTGGTGGGGGTCAAGGGGCCACCGAAGGTGCTGGTCAGCATCGACTACACCCTGCAAGCGGTGCTGGACTTGAACGACCCCGGCGTGCAAGGCGCTTTGGGTACCGACCCGCAAGAGCTGGGGGATGAGTGGCTGCTGAAGCAGCAGCGGGGGGAGGGGGTGCTCACCCAGGAGCTGGGCGAGGCCGCACACGGGCTGGGCACGGTCGAGGCGCTGTGGGTTCCCTCAGCCCGGCTCGAGGGGGCCCGTAATCTGGTGGTCTTCCCCGACCGGCTGCGGCCCGGCAGTTGCCTCACCCTCTACGACCCGGAGGGGCTGCTGCGCCTGACTCGAGAGGGATAGCCGCACCCTGCAGGCCTG
>NZ_QWLA01000009.1 GCF_003574095.1 Calidithermus roseus | reverse complement strand
CCCCCCAGGAGGCCGAACCCGCTGCCGAAGAGATCCTGCGCCTCGAGCAACGACAGCGTCAGCTCGAGGCCCGCCTGGGCGAGTTGCAGCACGAGCTACGCCGAGCCCAAACCCGCTACGAAGCCTTCCTCAAGGCCCAGGCCACCTATGAAGCCCGACTGGTCGCCTTCCGCCAGGTCCAGGAGCAGCAACAGCACCTGAAAGCCGAGCGGGCGCGCCTGGAGGAGACCCTGGCCCGGCTCGAGGCCCGGCGCCGGGAACTCGAGGCCCAGGAGCAGCGACTGCGGGCCGAGCTGGACCGCGTGGTCAAACAGGAGGGCAGCCTGGGCGCCGAGCTGCGGGCCAGCCGTTCGGAAGCCCAGCGCCTGGAGGCTTATCTGCAAGGCGGCACCGACCTGGCCGAGGGGCCACGCAAGGCCCGCAGTGCCGGGATCGAGGGGGTGCTGGGGGTGGTAGCCGATTTGCTGGAAGTGCCGCAGGGCCTCGAGCTGGCCCTGGAGATTGCCCTGGGGGGCCGCCTGCAATGGGTGCTTACCCGCGACGAGCAGGCGGCCAAGCAGGCGGTGGAATACCTCAAACGCGAGGGTGGGCGGGCCACCTTCCTCCCCCTGACCCTGCTCAAAGCCGACAGCCGCCCCCGCCGCGACTGGTCGCAGTTCCCCGGTGTGCGGGGTCTGGCCCGCGAGTTGGTGGGCTTTACCTACCCCGAGGCCCTGCCCACGCTGCTGGGGGAAACCCTGGTCCTGCAGAGCCTCGAGGCCGCCCTCGAGCTCGCCCGCCGTCACCGGGACCACCCCCGCCTGGTCACCCTTGAGGGCGAGTTGCTCGAGCCCAGCGGGGCCATCACCGGGGGCCGGGTGCAGCGGGGCGGGCAGATGCTCGCCCAGCGCCGCCGCCTGGCCGAGGTGCGGGCCGAAGCTGAGGGCCTGGCCCGGCAAGCCCAGGCCCTCTCGGTCCGCTCCGCCGAGTTACGGGAGCAGTTGCAGGGCCTGGCCCTGGGAGAAGTTCGCCAGCAGGAGGAGGCGGCCCGCGTCGAGTTGCGGGGGGTTCGACTAGCCCTCGAGCGCCTGGGCGACCCCCAGCCCCCCGAGGCTCCCGAGGCCGTAGCCCCCCCGGACACCCAAGCCCAGACCACCCTGGCGGGCGAGCTGGAGGGTCTGCGCCAGGAACTCACCCGCCTGCACGAGACCCAACGGGCCTGGACTCACCATCGCGAGCAGCTCAGGGCCTACCAGGAGGCCCAGCAGAACCGGCAGCACGCCAGCGCGCGCCTGCAGGCCATCGGCCTCGAACTCGCCGAGCTGGAGCAACGCTGCCAGGTGGCTGCCGGGCGGCTGGAAGCCCTGGAGCGCGAGGCCTCCAGGCTGGGGCTCGGGGCTCTCGAGGCCTCCGTGCAACAGGCCCGCCAGCGGCTGCGCGGCCTGGCCGAGGAAGAGAGCCGCTTGCTGGCCCGCACCAACGCGCTGCTGGGCGAACTCGAGCAGGCCCGCATCTCGCTGGCTCGCCGCGAGAGCACCCAGGAAGCCTTGCTGTTGGAGCTGGCCGAGCTGCCCGAAGGACCCGCCGAGGAAGGCAACCCACGCCTGCTGGCCCGCCGCCTGGCCGAGGCCGAGGCCGCCCTCGAAGCCCTGGGCGCCGTCAACCACCTGGCCGAGAGCGAGTACCAGGCCCTGGCCCAGGAGACCGAGCAGCTCGCCGCCGCCCTGGCGGAAGCCGAGGCGGGGGTGGCCAGGCTCGAGGCCGAGCTGCGCTTGGTCGAGGGCGAGTACCGCGAGCGCCTCCACGCCGCTTTCCACCGCTTCCGCGAGCGCTTCCACGAGTACGCCCAGGCCCTGCTGGGGGCCGAAGCCCGCGTTGAGCACGACCGCAGCGGGCTGCACCTGGTGCTCCAGCCCTCGGGCAAGCGCACCATCGACCTGGGTCTGCTCTCGATGGGCGAGCGCACCATGGGGGCACTGGCCTTCCTCTTCGCCCTCGCGGGTACTGCCGAGGAGGGGAGGGGCTTGCCCATCGCAGTCCTCGACGAGGTAGACGCCCCCCTCGACGAAGCCAACATCCTGCGCTTCACCGAGTTCCTGCGGCGCTTCAAGGGGGAGACCCAGTTCATCCTGGTCACTCACCAGAAGCGCACCATGGAGGCCTGTGACGCGCTCTACGGCGTCACCAGCGAGCGTGGCCTGAGCCGGGTCTACAGCATCCGCCGCGAGGATGCCCTAAGCTAGCCAATCCTCTCCCTCTAGGGCTGCCAGGGCCGCCTGCGGATCCTCCTCAGCGCCGCGGTGACGGGCGTAGCGCCGTTGAAAGCGGGGTAGGTCGAGCGTGAGGGTGTGTACGCGCTCGAGTAGCCAGCCCTTGAGCGGTCCGGCGGACAGCGCCGCGAGGTGCTTGAGGCAGACGAAGCCCTCACCCTGGCGCAGGGCCAGCCCGAGCGTTTCGGTGGGCAGCCCGCCCAGCACCCCCAGGTAGTGCCTGGCAGCGCTCTGCTGCACCTCACACGCCGGGCAGGGCCGCGGGGCGTCGGCGACCTCCAGAAGTTCGCCCAGCAGCGCCTCACTCAGCTGCGGCCCGGTCGTGCGCTGGGCCTCGAGCGCCACCAGCTTATGCCAATGGTGGCTACACAGCACCCCGGCGGCCAACCCCGTTTCCGCCGCGGTGGGGGCCGGAGAACCCTGCCAGCGTGCTAGTTGCTCGTCGAGGTAGCTCAGGGCGGCCTGGCGGGATAGGCTGCACACAGGGCAGCAGGGCTCGAGCAGCAGCTCCAGCAGTCGTTCGGCGTCGGTGGATGCCGCCGTCACGGTTTGATCCTCCAGAAGTCCGCCTGCCGTTCAGCCATCTTTCCTCACCCCCGCTTCGCTGGGTGCTGTTCGGGCGCGCTCGCGCCCCTCCTGTACCACGCGCCCTCCAACCAGCGCCTGCCGGGCCTGGCCACTGAGCAGCAGGAGGCCGTGCAGGATGGAGGCTGGCCGGGCCGGGCTGCCCGGCACGTAGACGTCCACCGGCAGCACCTTGTCCACCCCCCCGGCCACCTGGGGGCTCTCCGCGAAGACCTCGCCGCTGATGGCCTCGTTACCCACCGCCACCACCCCTTTGGGCTCCGGGGTGGCCTCATAGGTGCGCAGGAGGGCCTCCCGCATGTTCTGGCTCACCGGCCCGCTCACCAAGAGGGCGTCGGCGTGGCGGGGCGAGGCCACCACGGTGAAGCCAAAGCGGCTCATGTCGTGGAAGGGGTTGCCAGCCAGGGCCACCTCGGTATCATCCAGGCCGGTGTTGCCCGCGGAGACCTCGCGGAAGGCCAGGGTAGGCAGGTGAAGCTCGGCGCGGGTGGGTGGCGGGGGGCCTGGGTCCACGAAGCTTCCCGTGGCCAGGTCCACCCGCTGCACGAGGTCTTCCCGCCGGGCCACCGCCACCTCGAGGGTGCGCAGTTCGCCCACCGCCTGGGGATGGGCCCGGAAACAGCGCCCACAGAGGACGCACTTCGCCAGGTCCAGCCGGAACTCATCCCCTTCCTCGGCAAAGGCCGCACTGGGGCAAAGCTCCAGCAGTTCCCGCCTCACCGCTCGGGAGAGCCCCTCGGGCCGCAGCACGGGCCAGCCGGGGGCCCAGGCGGGCAGGGCGAAAAGCTTCTTTAAGCTTCGGGTCAGGAGGCCGGTGCGCAAGGTCTGCCAGAGGGAGTTCATAAGTCGCACCCCGCGTAGGAGAGGTCGAAGGACTTGTTGATGAGGGGGAAGTCGGGCAGGCCCATCCCTCGGACCGCGAGCTCGAGGGCCCGCCAGTTCTTGAAGCTGGGATCGACGATCTTGACCTGCTCTACCCGCCTCCCCCGCAGCCGCACCCAGTAGAAGAGCTCTCCCCGCCCAGCTTCCACCCGGCTGAAGGCCTTCCGGAGCTCACCCTCCTGGAGCGGCCAGACCCCGCCCGCTGACACCGCCCCCGTGGGCAGTTCGCTGAGGAAGCGGTCCAGATAGGCAAAGCCCTGCCGGACCTCCTCGATATAGACCTGAGCCCGGGCCAGCACGTCGCCCCCAGTGCGCGTCACCGGGGTGAAAGGCTGGTACAGCGCGTCGTCCTGGCGCAGGTCGCGCCCCAGCCCACAGGCCCGGGCCGCCGGGCCCACCAAGCCCAGCAAGCGGGCCTGGGCCTGGGTAATGGGGCCCACGTAGCGCAGGCGGTCGAGGACCATGGGGTGCTTGAGGGCTGCGAAGAGGTGGGCCTCGGCCTCGGCAGCCAGCTCGGAGAGCGCGCGCCGCACCTCGAGCTGGGTTTTTGGGTCCAGGTCGAAGCCCACGCCCCCCACGGTGAGGGCGTTGCGGCCATAGCGATGCCCGGTCAGGCGCTCGAGCTGGCCCTGGAGCAGGGCCCGCACCTTGCCCACCTGGGTAGCGGCGTAGGCGTAGCCGATGTCGGTGAAAAGCCCCGCGAGGTGGCCCAGGTGGCCGAAGAGACGCTCGAGCTCGAGGAGCACCCGTCGGAGCTGGCAGGCCCTGGGGGGCACCTCCACCCCCGAAGCAACCTCCACCGCCTGGCAGAAGGCCAGGGCGTGGGCCACGCTCTCCCCCCCTGCCCGCTCGGCCAGGAGCAGGGCCCGCTCGAGGCTGGCCCCCTGGAACAGCCGCTCCACCCCCCGGTGCTGATAGCCCAGGCGGAGTTCGAGGTGAATGATCCTTTCCCCCAGCACGCTGAAGCGGAAGTGGCCGGGCTCGATGATGCCCGCGTGCACCGGCCCCACCGGCACCTCGTGCAACCCTTCCACCCGCTCGAAGGGATAAGGGAGGTGGTGGTTGCGCAGGGGCTTGAGGGCAGGATAGCCCTCGGGGACGAGGCCATGCTCTTCCCACAGCTCCCGTTCGAACCAGTCCAGCGCCGGGAACTCCTCGGCTAGGCTGGGGAAGCTCTTGCGGGCTTCCACACGGAATTCCTGTGGGGGGGCCCCCTCGGACCCTTCGACCAGGTAGTGCAGGTGGGGTGCGTCGTACCAAAGCGCCACCAGCCGACCCGACCCGAGCACCTGCTTCAGAGTTTCCACGAGAGCACCTCCGCCAAACGCTCCACCACCCCTACCGGGGGGAAGAGGCCCAGGACCAGGGCCAGCACCACCAGCACGGCGGGCACCACCACCAACGTCCGGGCGCGAGGCGGCGCCCCGAGGCCCACCCCATGCCCCTCGCCGAAGACCATGCGGGAGAGGGGCCACAGCAGCCCGGCGAAAGCCCCCAGCAGCCCCAGCAGGTAGAGCCCCATCAGCAGAGGACTCGAGCGGAGGAGGGCCTGGAACTCAGTGTAGAAGAGCCCGAAGGGGGGCAGGCCGGCCAGGGTCAGCAGGGAGAGGACCAGGAGGCCGGCGGTGGCCGGCCAGACCTGGTGCACTGCTCCCACCCGGGCGATGAGCTTGCTCTGGTAGGTCAGGAGCAGGTTGCCTGCCGAGAGGAAGGCGGCGGTCTTGGCCAGGGAGTGGAACAGGGTGTGCAGCATGGCCAGCCAGGGAACCCCCAGGCCCAGGCCGTAGACCGCCAGCCCCATGTGCTCCATGCTGGAGTAGGCCAGCAGGCGCTTGTAATCCCTCTGGACAAAGAGGAAGAGGCCCGCGGCCAGGAGCGAAGCCAGCCCGAAGCCCTGCAAGAGTCCCGCGGCAAAATCGAACAGCCCTGCGCTGCCCAAGAGGGCGGCGTAGCGCAGGAGGGCATAGAAGGCCACGTTGAGGAGCGTCCCCGAGAGCAGGGCCGAGGCGGGGCTCGGGGCCTCGGAGTGGGCGTCGGGCAGCCAGGCGTGCAGAGGGAACAGGCCCACCTTGGTGCCAAAGCCCACCAGCAGAAAGGCGAAGGCCAGCTTCAGCTGGGCCGGGTCGGCTCCCCGGACCAGCGCCCGGGCCTCCTGCCAATCCAGGGTAGCCCCGCCCAGGAGGGCGTAGACCAGGATCACCCCGATGAGCCCCAGGGCGATGCCCACGCTGCCGAGCATCAGGTACTTCCAGGTGGCCTCGAGGGCCCGAGCCCCCCCTTTGTGATAGACCAGCAAGGCGGAGGCTAGGGTGCTGCCCTCCACGAAGATCCACAGCAGGCCCAGGTTGTGAGCCAAGTAGGCTCCGTGCATCGCAAAGAGAAAGAGGTTCCCCGCCGCATAGAAACGCCAGGATTCACGGTCCTTTCCCGCCTGGAAGTAGGCCCGGGCGTACAGAGCCACCAGCGCGAAGAGCAGATCGGTGAGCAGCAGATAGAACAGCCCCACCCCGTCGAGCCGCAGGGGTCCTGCGGCCTGGTTTTGGGCCAGGAGCGAGAGCCCCAAGGACAGCAGGGCTCCGGCGGCAGTGCTGGAGGCCAGACGTCCGGCCTCATGTTCGCGCAGGGCGTGGAGGGCGGGCAGGAGGGGAAGCAGCAACAGCAGGTAGAGCATGGTCATCCCTTTAGGTCGCGCATCCGCGCGGTATCAATGTGGTTGAAAGTGGTCCGGATGCGAAAGATCAGCACCCCGGCCAGCACGACGGCGGCGAAGGCGTCGAGGGCTACTCCCAGCTCGATGAAGAGCGGCAGGCCGTGGGTCTCGGCCAGAGCCAGCAGGAAGACCCCGTTCTCCAGGGCCAGAAAGCCCAGCACCTGGGTGATCGCCTTTTTGCGGCTCACCATGGAGAGCATTCCCAGCAAGATCAGGCCCAGTGCCACCGGCACGGCCTCGGGCAGCCGAGCCCCTTCCAGGACGAAGCTGCTCCCCACATGAAAACCCACCCCCACCAATACCCCGCCCAGGAGCAGGGATAGGGGAATGGAGAGATAGGATTCCACCTCGTGACTGACCCCCAGGCGCTCCAGCAGCCAGAAGAGGTAGCGGGGGATGAGCACCCCCTTGAGCAATAGCAGGGCCAGCCCGGCCAGCACGAAGTGCCGCTCCCCCTCGGCCAGCACGAAGGCCAGGAGCGCCAGGAGCACATTCTGCAGGGCGTAGAGCCGGATCAGCGCGTCGAGGCTCTTGCGGCCCACCATCAAGAATCCTGCGGCCAGGACGGCCAGCGCCAGGCTAGAGGCTAGATCCGAAAGCGTAACACCACCCCCAGTACGGCCAGGATGCCGCTCAGCGTGTTGTAGCTCATCAGGTCGGGAAGCCTTAAGTAGCGCAGCCTGACCCCATAGGTCTCCAGGTAGCCCAGCGCCAGCCAGGCCAGGAGGAGCACCGCGGGGAAGGACAGCGGCCCAAAGGGCAGGAGAAGGGCGATGAGGCCGGCATATACCAGGAGCTTCATCCCCGCCGAGAGTTCGTAGAGGGCGAGCAGAGGTCCGGAGTGATCGAGCAGCTGGGCTTCGTGGATCATAGTGAGCTCGAGGTGGGTGGTGGGGTCGTCCACCGGCAGGCGGGCCCCCTCGGCCAGCAGGGCCAGGGACAGCGCGACCAGCGCCAGGGTGTAGACCAGGGCGTTTTCCTGGGAGAGGGGGGTGAAGGCGGCCAGCGAGAGGCTTCCCGAAGCCAACCCCGCCGCCCCCAAGGCCAGCACGGTGCCTGGCTCGGCCAGCACCGACACCAGGCTCTCCCGATAGCTGCCCTGACCTCCGAAGGCGCTGCCGGTGTCCAGCGCGGCCAGGACCTGGAAGAAGCGGCCTAGGTTCAGTAGGTAGACCAGCACCAGGAAGTCCCCGGCGAAGGAAACCCCCGGCAGCACGGGCAGGAAGGCTGCAGCGAGCCCCACCCCGAGCAGGCTCGCCACAGGCGCGAGCAGGAAGAGGGGACTGCTCCCTTGGGGCCGAATCCAGGCCTTGCGCCAGAGCTTGAAGAGGTTCTTGTAGTCGTAGAAGGGATCCGGGCCCCGGCGGTTTTGCAGCCTGGCCTTGAGCCACTTGAGGCTGCCGGTGAAGAGCGGGGCCAGCAGGAGAAGCAGGAGGGCGCTCATCGCCAGACCACCCCCAAAACGAAGAGCAGGGCCAGGAATTGCAACAGCAGATAGAGGTGCAGGCTGCCGGACTGCAGGTGCTGCACCCTGTGGGCGAAGGCGGTGTAGCCCCGAGCCAGGCGGGCCTCGAGGGCCAAGAGCCAGTCGCTGACCTCGAGGCGCACCCTAGGGGGACTCAGCATCCCCTCCCGGGAGAGGTGGGCCTCGAGCTCGACGAAGGGGAAGAGCCGCAGGAGTTGCTCACTGTAGCCCAGGGCGTGGGGCTGCATCTCGGGGGTGAGGGCGGAGCCCATCAGGCCCGGCTGGTTGAAGCCGCAGTCCCAGGTGTCGTAGGCCCGCTGGGGCTTTCGGCTCAGCAGGTAGACCAGCCCGCCCCCCAGGCCCACGAGCGCCAGGAACAGGGGCAGCACTGGGTATAGAGGGGGCTCGAGTGGCCTCAGAAGAGCTGCGGGGAAGAGGGAGAGGCCGAGCAGCAACCCGGCCAGAACCCCCATGCCGAGTTGCCCGAAGATGCCCATCTCGTGGGCATCCCCTGCCTGGGGACTCCGCGGCTGACCCAGAAAGGTCAGGCCGAAGAGGCGCACGTAGGACACCGCCCCGAGCGCCCCCACCAGGGCCACCGCCCCGACCCCCAGCACCAGGAGGGAGTGCGCCCCGGTGCCTTGGGGGGCCGCCAGGAAGCCCTGGTACAAGTACCACTCGAAGAGAAAGCCCGCCAGGGGAGGCAGGCCGGCCGCAGTCAGCGCAGCCAGGAAACTCCAGGTCGCAGTGCGCGGTAGAAGCCGGTGCAGGCCGCCTAAACGGGAGAGTTCGCGCACGGGAAGTGTCCCTGAACCCAGAAACAGCAACCCCTTGAAGAGGGCGTGGGCCGCCTGGTGGAAGAAAAAGGCCAGCAGGAAGAGGGGGTTTGGCAGCAGAAAGTACGCCCCCAAGGCCGCCAGGAGCAGGTTGAGGTTCTCCACGCTGGAGTAGGCCAGCACCCCCTTGTAATCCTCCTCGGCCAGGCCGCGGGCCAGCGCGTAGACCGCCCCTGTCAGGCCCAGCCCCACCAGGAGCCAGCCCACCCACTGTGGGGGCGAGCCCACCCAATCCTGGGCGCGGTAAAGGCCGTAGAGCCCCAGCTTGACCATACCCCCCGAGAGCAGGGCCGAGAGCGGGCTCATAGCCACCGGGTGGGCCTTGGGCAGCCAGGCGTGCAGGGGAAACAGTGCTGCCTTGGTTCCGAAGCCCAGCACGAGCCCGGCCCAGACCAGGTGCCCGAGCCCTCCCACCAGCGGCTCTTTGCGGACCAGGAGGATCAAGGCCAAAAACAGCCCGGCCCCCGAGAGGCGGCTAGCCAGGAAGAAGGCCCGGCTGCCCACCAGCCCGTTGGGGCCTTCCAGGGCGATGAGGAGGTAACCCAGCAGGGCCATTCCCTCCCAGAGGAAGAGAAAGGTATAGCCCGGCGGGGAGAGGAGGACCCCCACCATGGCTGCGGCGAAGAGGGGGAGGAGGAAGGCCTCGAGGCGGGCGCGGTGGGGTTCGTGGTGGACCAGGTACTCCCGCAGATAGGGCCCCACCCCCAGGTACAAAGCCCCCAGCAAAGCCACATAGAAACCTGCACTGGCGTCTAGAGGGGTGCCCCAGGTGCCGGTAAGCCAGGCCCCAAGGCCCGCTAGCAAAAGCAGCAGCCCGCTGCCTCCCAGGCTCAGCGGCAGGAATCCGATGGCAGGGGGGCGCAGCAGGGCCAGAAGGCTCTGAAGCCCCAGAAGGATCAAGGCAGTCTCGATTAAAGGATTCATGACGGGGATGAGGTCTCCTGAAGCTCGGACAGAAGGTCACTTTGAGTTTTCAGCTGGCGCTCGAAGATCGCCCTTCCTAGATCGAGGAAGGTGTACACGTCGGGGTCGGCGGCGCGGTAGTGGACGCTGGTGCCCTCCTTGCGGGCCTCCACGAAGCCGCGCTGGCGCAGGATGCCGAGCTGCTGTGAGACGCTGGGCTGCTCGAGGCCCAGTTCCTCGGCCAGCCGACCCACGCTCTTCTCTCCCTCTCGCAGTGCGTCGAGGATGGCTAGGCGCACGGGGTGGCCCAGGGCTTTGAAGAACTCGGCCTTGAAGCGGTGTAGGGCGGACTCCATACACCCCGATTATATGCATTGGATGGTATATTGCAATATATGAATGTTTGGGAGTAGACTCGGGAGGTCATGAAGGTCAGCCATTACTACGACGTGTGCCGTGACGCGCAGGGGCAGCGCTACCTCGAGCCCGCCGTCAGCGGGGCTGTGCTGCTGGGTCTGCCCCTGCTCAACAAGGGCACCGCCTTCACCCGCGAGGAGCGCTGGATGCTGGGCCTGGAGGGCCTGCTGCCGCCCCATGTCACCACCCTGGAGGAGCAGAAGGAACGCAACTACCGTCGCTACCGGCTGATCGCGAGCGACCTGGAGAAGCACCTCTTCCTGCGCGAGTTGCAAGACCGCAACGAGGTGCTGTTCTACGCCCTGGTCACCGAGCACCTGGCGGAGATGTTGCCCATCCTCTACACCCCTACGGTAGGGGAGGCGGTGAGGCAGTTCTCCCGCACCTACCGCTACCCTCGAGGGTTCACGGCCTCGACGGCCAACATCGCGCAGGTACAGCAAGCCCTGCAGCACCTCCCGCTCAACGATGTGCGCCTGGCGGTGGCCACCGACTCCTCGGCCATCCTGGGCATCGGAGACCAGGGTGTGGGCGGTCTGGCCATCCCCATTGGCAAGCTCAACCTCTACACCGCCGCCGGGGGGCTGGGGCCAGACAAGGTGCTCCCGGTCCTGCTGGACGTGGGCACTGACCGCGAGGAACTGCTGGCCGACCCACTGTACCTGGGGGTGCACCACCGGCGGCTGGCGGGCGAGGAGTACTTCGCCTTCATGGACCGCTTCGTGGCCGCCTTCAAGCAGCGCTACCCCAACGCGGTGATGCAGTGGGAGGACTTCGGCAAGGACACGGCATTTGCGGTGCTCGAGCGTTACCGCGAGGTGCTGCCCTCCTTCAACGACGACATCCAGGGCACCGGAGCAGTAGCGCTGGCAGGGGTGCTCTCGGCCTGCCGCCTTAAGGGTGAGCGCCTGCACGACCAGCGGATCTTGGTCTTTGGGGCCGGCGCGGGGGGTATCGGAGTGGCCCAGGCCCTGTTGGAGGGGCTGCGGCGGGCGGGACTGAGCGAGAAAGAGGCCCTGTCACGCCTCTACGTGCTCGACTCCAAGGGTCTGCTGCTCAAGAACCGCCCGATGGAGGAGTACAAGCGGCGCTTCGCCCACAACCCCAAGGACCTCCAGGGCTGGACGGTGGCCGGCACCGTGCCCAACCTCTACGAGACCGTGGTGGGGGGTAGGGTCAGCGTGCTGCTGGGCCTGTCGGGCCAGGCCGAAGCCTTCAGCGAGCCAGTGGTCCAGGCCATGCTCAAGAACACTCCCCAGCCCGTCATCTTCCCCCTCTCCAACCCCACCAGCTCCTCCGAGGCCCTGCCCGAGGACCTGGTCCGCTGGAGCGAGGGCCGGGCACTGGTGGCCGCTGGGAGCCCCTTCCCGGCGGTGGAGTGGCAGGGGAGGAGCTACCCGGTAGGCCAGGGCAACAACGCTTTCATCTTCCCAGGGCTGGGCTTTGCGGCGGTGCTGGCCAAGGCCCGGGTCGTCTCAGAGGGGATGGTGCTGGAGGCGGCGCTGGCCCTGCACGACTACACCCGTCAGCACCACCCCCAGCGCATCTACCCTCCGGTGGAGGTGTTGCGCGAAGTCAGCCAGCAGGTGGCAGTACGGGTGATCCAGCAGGCCGTGCAGGAGGGGCTAGCTCGCGATGAGCGGGTGCTGAACAAGAACCCAGACCAGCTGCTGGCCTACGTGCGCGAGCGCTTCTGGCAGCCTGAGTACCTCCCGTTCCGGGTTTCATCCCCAGGTACCCCAAAAAGCTGTTGATCCAGCCTCCTGGCCAGGGTGGCCTACTGCCGCCCGCCGCCGGCGGCGGGCGGCGCACCCTTCAATCCCCCTCGTCGATACGATCCACGACCTCGAAGAGGCCCTCGAGGTCCATCTTGGCGTAGATGGCGCTGGTGTTGAGGTTGGTATGCCCCAGAAGCCTTGCCGTGGCGTGCAGGTCGCGGCTGGCCTTGTAGAAGCGAGTCCCGGCGGTGTGGCGCAGCATGTGGGCGCCCCGGTAGCGTTCGGGGAAGCCCAGGGCCCGGTAGTGCCCGTTGATGACCTCGCGCAGCATCCGGGCCGTCATGCCCCGGCCCCGGGCCTTGCGCCCACCCATGTTGACCAGCACCCGCGACTCGCCGGCTGCCGCGTAGGCCAGCCGTGTTCTGAGCCAGCGCTCGAGCTCGGCGCACAGCGAGGTGCTGATGGGCACGGTGCGCTGCTTGGAGCCCTTGCCGCGCTTGACCTCGAGCAGCCGCTCTGGCAGGTGGACATCGGACACCAGCAAGTGAACTACCTCACTTATGCGCAACCCGGCCTCGGCCATCAGCCGGACCGCCACACGGTCGCGCTGCAGCGAGGGCTCGGAGGGGTCGAGGTGGGCCAGCAGCTCCCTGTACAGCTTCGGTGGCAGTGCCGGACGTCGCTCGTAGGCCGGGGTCGGGTCTCGAGGCGCCGCCACACCCTGGGGCAACTGGGCGGCGCCGGCCCATTCCAGCGCCCGGTACAGCGCGCGCACGCTGGCCAGGTAGGTGGCGATGCTCGAGGGCTTGAGGGGCCGGTGCTCGAGGTGGCTGCCGTGGGTCTGCAAGTCAGCTACGTAATGGTCGAGGTCATCGGCGCTCAACTTGAGAAGCGGCACCTTTGGACCGGGCGAATCCGGCGGCCAAGCCCAGGCCAGGAAGTCCCGCACGCCAGCTTCGTAGGTCTCGAGGGTCCTGGGGCTCAGCGCGGCCCGCTTGCGGCCCTTCAAGATCAGGTAGGTCCTGAGCAGCTCGAGCAGCCCCGCCTCATCGCGCTCGTGGGCCGCCCGGATGGCCTCGAGGCGTCGCTTGGCCGGGTCGTGCCAGTTGGCCAGGGAAACCAGCTCCATTTTTCCAGCATAGCATATTTCCCTTAATTTACCTTAAGGGAAATATGGGCATTTCCGGGCCGATTCAGCCGGGTTCCCGGGCATGCTCGAGCGCACTCTGGATCAGCTCGGTGACGTGGTGGTCGCTCAGGCGGTAGTAGGCCATACGCCCTTCCTTGCGGAAGCTCACCAGCCGCTCCTCCCGCAGCAGGCGGAGCTGATGGCTCACCGCCGACTCGCTGATGCCCGTGAGGGCAGCCAGGTCGCACACGCACAGCTCGGTAGCGGCCAGGGCGGCCAGGATGCGCAGCCGGGTGGGGTCGGATACGGCCTTGAGCAGGCCGCTGGCCCGCTCTACGCAGGCCTCGTCGGGCACGGCCTGGCGGGCTTGCTCGAGGGCCTCGGGGTGGAGGCCCCGCTCCTCACAGGTGGCGGCGGCACGGTCAAGCGTGGACGTGGACGGCATAGGAACAACCTCATCATACGTTGATGTTCATGGGGTCTTTCGCCGACGGTTCACCTAAACCTCAGCAACCGCAGCGCATTGGCCGTGACCAGCACCGTGGCTCCCGTATCAGCCAGGATCGCCATCCAGAGGTTGGTGACGCCCAGCAAGGTGCTCAGCAGGAAAGCTGCTTTGAGGCCCAGGGCAATGGCGATGTTCGTGCGGATATTGAACACGGTGGCCCGCGAAAGCCGCACCAGCTCGGCCACGCCCCTCACCGAGCCATGCAGCAAGGCTGCGTCGGCGGTCTCGAGGGCCACGTCGGTTCCCGAACCCATGGCGATGCCCACGTCGGCCATAGCCAGGGCGGGCGCGTCGTTGATGCCGTCGCCCACCATGGCCACGCTACCCCTTTGTTTGAGCTCGGCGATATGGCGCAGCTTGTCCTGGGGTAAAAGTTCGGCCCGAACCTCTAGGCCCAGCTCGCCGGCCATGGCCTCTGCGGCGCGCCGGTTGTCCCCGGTGAGCATCACCCTGTGCAGGCCCAGCGCCTCGAGTTCACCCAGGGCCTGCCTGGCCTCGGCCCTGGCCTCGTCGCGGGTGGCGATCAGGCCCAGCGGAGTGGCCTCGCGCAGCAACAGCACCACGGTCTTGCCCTGCTGCTCGAGGCGCTCGATCAAACGCTGCAGGTCGTCGGGCAGGGGCGCGAGCTCGGCAGCGTAGCGCGGCGAGCCCACCGCGTAGGTCTGGCCTTCCAGCACCGCCGTGACCGCCTTACCCCCTACCGCCTTCTGGCCGCTCGAGGCCGGCACGCTCACTCCAGCCTCGGCGGCTCGCTCCAGGATGGCTTTGGCCAGCGGGTGCGAGGAGCCCCGCTCCACCGCCGCCGCCCTGGCCAGCAGCTCGGCTTCAGAGATACCCAGCCCGACCAGGTCGCTCACCCTGGGCCGACCCTGGGTGAGGGTCCCGGTTTTGTCGAAGGCGACGGTCCTCACCCTGCCGAGGGCCTCGAGCACCGCCCCACCCTTGATGAGCAGGCCGCGGCGCGCTCCGGCTGAGATGCCCGAGGTGATGGCGGCGGGCACCGAGATCAGCAGGGCGCAGGGGCAGCCGATGAGGAGCAGGGCCAGCCCCTTGTAGACCCACTCCTGCCAGGCCCCCGCGAAGAACAGCGGTGGAAGCGTGGCCACCAGCAGCGAGAGCAGCATCACGGCGGGCGTGTAGAAGCGACTGAAGCGATCGATAAAGCGCTGGGTGGGAGCCCTGGACCCCTGGGCTTTTTCCACCAGGTGGAGGATGCGGGCGATGGTGTTGTCGTGGGCTCCCCTCTCCACCCTGACCGTAAGCACCCCGTCGGTGTTGATGCTGCCGGTGAAGACCGCGTCGCCGGGGCCCTTGCTCACCGGGAGCGACTCACCGGTGAGGGGCGATTCGTCCAGGGCGGAGTGGCCGCTGAGGACGGTCCCATCGGCGGGAAGGCGGCTGCCCGGAGGGACCAGCACGACCTGGCCGATCCTCAAGCGCTCTATCGGAACCTCGAGGGTGTGGCCCGCTTCGTGGACGAGGAGCGCGGTCCGGGGGGTTATGGCGGCCAGGGCGCGGATGCCTGCCCTGGCCCGGCCCGCCGCCACACCTTCCAGCAGCTCGCCGAGCGCGAACAGGAACACCACCACGGCGGCCTCGGTCGCTTCGCCGATGAGGATGGCTCCCCCTGCTGCCACGCTCACCAGGGTGTTGATGCTGAAGGGGTTGCCCTTCCTGGCTGCCCGGTAGGCCTTGAGCGCAAAGGGCCCACCGCCGATGAGGGTGGCGGCCACGTAGCCCCACTGGGAGAGCTGGGGCTCGAGGTGGCCAAAGCCCCAGGCCAGCGCGAGCAGCGCAGCGCTGAGGAGCACCGCGCGGCCCTGGTGGGTGGCGTGCCAGGGTCTACCCTGGGCGTGCTCCTCGGCGTGGGAGTGGTGCTCGCGGAAGGCAGCCTCCACCGTCCGGGTACAGCCGGCGCAGCGCATCCCCTCGACACCGTGGGCCCGCCGCGCCCGGATGCGCTCGATCGCTCGAGAAAGCTCGGCCTGGGGGTCACGGGCGGCTTCCAGGCGCACCTCGGTGCCCTCAAGCCAGCCAGTCGTCACGCCCGGCAACTCGCGCAGGGCCCGCTCGAGCAACTCGCGACAGCTCGGGCAGTGCTCGGCGCTGGGGAGGATCTGCTGGAGGGGATAGGAGAAGGTCATGGGGTTCCTCATCTGAACAACTGCTCAACCGTAGTCTAGCAACATCTGAGCACTTATTCAACCGTTGCTCCCCCATCGGACTGACTTAACCTCTCTTTAAGCCAGCCCGACCGGGCTCTACAGCGACTCTTATACTTCGAGCTATGACGCCTGAAGTCGCAGCCCCTTTAGTGATCGCCTCAGCTGTGGTGATGGCGCTGCTCTTCGTCAGCTTCGTGGCCCCCAGGAGCTACCAGCGCAGGGCTTACGCCAGGGTCAGGGCGATCAGTCGGATGTCCAGGCTGGCACGGAAAAACAACACCGTGCTGCGCTACCACAACGGCCTGCCCTTCGTCATCACCTTTCACCGCCACGGCTATACCTACGTGCTCGAGGGTCGCCGGGTGAGCCGCGAGCGCCTGATCAAGGCGCTGGGAACCGGGGCCGAGGCTGTGGTGAGCAAGGTGGAGCAGGAAGAGGCCATGGCCGCGCCCAACCCCACCTTCATCACCCTGCCGGGCTGAAGGTGCCCTCTCCATAGCGCAAAACCTCCCGGGAACTGCCGGGAGGCCTCGTTTAATCAGGGCTCAGCGCTCGCGCGGGTCGAGCGCATCGCGCAGGGCATCGCCCAGCAGGTTCCACCCCAGGCCGAAGAGGATGATGGTGATGGCCGGGAAAAAGGACACGTACCAGTACTCCAGCCGGTTCTCCGCCGTTCCCTGAATCCAGGCGCGGGCGAAGCTGATGAGCTGCCCCCAGTCGGTGTAGCCCGGCGGCAAGCCGATGCCCAGGAAGGACAGGGCCGCCGCCGTCAGCGGGATGGCCCCCAGGTCGAGCACCGCGATGACGGTGATGGCGGTGAGGGAGTTGGGGATGACGTGGCGGAAGATGATGCGCCAGTCGCTGGCCCCCAGGGCCCTGGCTCCATCCACGAACTCCAGCGCGCGCGTCTTGAGTACCTCCCCGCGCATGATGCGGGCATAACCTGCCCAGCCCACCAGCACGAAGGCCAAGATGATGTAGCTCAGGCTCTTCCCCAACAAGGAGGTGATCACGATCACCAGGATCAGGCTGGGGAAAGCGAAGATCACGTCGATCAGGCGCTGGATGAGGTTGTCGATCCAGCCGCCGAAGTAGCCGGATACCGCCCCCAGGGTGATCCCGATGAGCAGTTGGAAGAACACCACGGTGACGGCCAGCTTCAGCGCGGTGCGCGTTCCCCAGACGATGCCGTACCACACGTCATAGCCGCTGCTGGTGCCGAAGAGGGGGCGCACCTCCCCGACCTCGGTCTGGATGGGCTTCAGGGGCGGCGAGGGGATCTGGCTGAAGTTGATGCGGGCGATCTGGTAGCAACTGGCGGGCGCGGCGAACATCAGTCGCCAGAAGCTGCTGCTGGTGGGGGTGATGGCCTCGGCGGTGGTGGCGGCGCCCACGTCGCGCAGGCAGTTGTTGCCCACGGGGGGCGGAGGCGCCAGCAGGGGGGCGAACAGGGCCACCAGCAAGAACATGCACACCAGGAAGAAGCCGAAGACCGCCAGGCGGTTGCGGCGGAAGCGCCGCATGACCCTCGAGTTCCAAAAGCCTTCGCGCTGTACGGCGCTTGGGGCGGCAGACACAGCGCTCATCAATCAAACCTCACTCTCGGATCGATCAGGGCGTAGATGATATCGACCGCCAGGTTGGCGAGCACCGTCAGGATTCCGCTCAGCAGGGCAAAACCCAGCAGGCCCGGCACGTCGAAGCGGGTGGCGGTCTCGGCCCCCCAGCTCCCGATGCCCGGCCAGGCGAAGATGGTTTCGGTGAACAGCGCCCCCGACAGCAGCCCCAGCACCACGAAGCCGCCGATGGTGGCCACGGGGATGAGCGCGTTGCGGCGGGCGTGCTTGAGGTTGACGGTGCGCTCGGGCAATCCCTTGGCCCGCGCGGTGCGCACGTAGTCCTGCGAGAGCACCTCGATGAGGCTCGAGCGCATGACCTTGATCATGCCCGCGGTGATCACGGTGGAAAGGGTGATCACCGGCAGGAACATGTGGTGCAACACGTCCCAGAACACCGCCCAGTTGCCCGCCAGCAGCGCGTCGATGCTGAGCATGCCGGTGACCCGCGGGATCGGGTTGATGATGAGGTTGACCTGGTTTTCGGGCGACACCTGGCCGGGGCCGGGCGCGAGGCCCAGCAGGCCGTAGAAGATCACCAGCAGGATGATGCCCAGCACGAAGGTGGGGATGTTGTTGGTGATCACCGTGAAGACCCGGGTGAACTGGTCGATGAAACGGTCCTTGTTGAGCCCGGCCCTCGTTCCCAGCCAGATGCCAAAGCCCAGGATGGGAAAGAGGGAAAAGAGGGTCAGCTCCACGGTGGCCGGGAAACGCTCGGCGATGGTCTCGAATACTGGCTGGTTGGAAGCCTTGGAAAAGCCCAGGTTCCCTCGCAGCACCTCACGCAGCCAGTTCCAGTATTGAACGTGGAAGGGCTGGTCGAGCCCCTTTTCCCGGATGATGGCCTCGAGGTTGCGCAACTGGTTTTCGTTGGTGACGAAGGCCGCCGCCCGCTCGGCTGGGGAGAGGGTCTGCAACAACCCCACGATGGCCAGCGAAAGGGCCAAAAGCACCAGCGGCAAAGCCATCAAACGACGAAGGATAAAAGCGGTCATCCAATGTTCCTCAGTCGAAAAAGTGGAAAAGTGGCCCCGCGCCAGCAGGACGCGGGGCCAGGAGGGTATTACAGACCAGCCTTGCTGAGGACCCTCCAGTAGTTGCCGGTGATGCCGGAGAACATGATGTTGAAGTTCTCCTCCAGGCCCTTCACCCGGTCCTGGTAGGCCACGAAGCCGATGCCTGCGGGCATCAGGATGTAGTAGGCCTGCTCGTAAGCCCGCTGCCCAACCTGGCTGTACAGCGCCTTGCGCTTGGCCGGGTCGATGGTTTGGCGGGCTTGGTCGAGCAGCTTGTCGAGCAGCGCGTCCTTGAAGTTGGCGCGGGGGTTGTAGAAGCCGTTGGAGTGGTAGAAGGTGTAGAGGAAGTTGTCCGGGTCGGCGTAGTCGGGAGCCCAGCCGATGAGGATCATGGCTTCCTTGCCCTCGCGGCTGGAGCGGAGGAACTCAGACCAGGGCTTGGGCTGGAGCTCGACCTTGAACTTGGGGTTGAGCTTCTCGATGTTGGTCTTGAGGATCTCCATCGCAGTCTGCGAGGGGACCGAGTTGGCGCGGTAGCTGGCCCGCAGCACGAAGCCATTTTGCCAGAGCTGGCCCCCGAAGGCCTTGCGGAAGAAGGCCGCGGCCTGCTTGGGGTCGTAGGTGTAGGTCTTGACCTTGGGGTCGTAGCCGAAGAAGCTGTCGGGCAGCAGCATGGTGCGCTTGGTGCCCTTACCCAGCTGCACTTCCTTGATGTAGCGGTCGTAGTCGAAGGAGTAGGAGAAGGCTTTGCGTACGTTGACGTCGGCGAAGAAGTTGGCCGGGATGCCCTTGCCATCCAGCTTGCCCGAGCCCAGGACCGCGGGGTCCTTGATGTTCTCGTTCATGAAGATGGCACTGGCGGAGTTGTTGGGAATGCCGTCGAAGATCTTGATGCCGGGCACGCCCTGCAGCTGGGAGAGAGCCGGGCGGCCACCGGTCTCCACGAAGTCAGCGTCGCCCTTCTTGAGGGCCTCGAGGCGGGTGGCCTGCTCGCCCACGATCTGCACGATGACGTTCTCGAGCTTGGGCTTGCCGCCCCAGTAGCCGTCGAAGGCCCGCAGCACGATGTTGGCCGAGTCGCGGCGCACGAGCTGGTAAGCGCCGGTGCCGCTGGGACGCTTGGAGAGGTTGGAGTCGTTGAGGTCCTTGCCCACCCACTGCTTCCAGGTGGCCTCGGTGCCGTCCCATTCACCGATGGAGATGGCGTGTTTCTTATCGACGATGGCCTGGCCGGTGTAGGCCAGCTTGACCAGCAGTGCAGGGTCGCGGGCCGGGAGGGTGAGCACGAGCTGGCCCTGGGCGTTGCACTTCACGGCGTTGGAGATCCGGGCCCAGGTCACGGCCTGGGGGTCGTCGGCGGCGTTGCCGGAGGTGCCCAGCAGGCTCTCGGCGATGAACCAGTTACCCGAGTCGTGGTTGTTGGTGACCAGGTTGCGGCGCAGGCTGTACTCGGCGTCGGCGCAGGTGAACTCGTTGCCGGAGTGGAACTTTACGCCCTTGCGCAGGGTAAAGGTGTAGGTCTTGCCGTCAGGCGAGATGTTCCAGGAAGTCGCCAGCAGGCCCTCGAGCTCGGACACGCTGCGGCCCTTGTAGGTCACCAGGGTTTCGTAGATGTTCTCGGCGATCTCGCCCGAAGCGGTGTCGTAGACCATGGCGGGGTCGAGGGTCGAGATGTCGGCGCTGGTCATGATCAGCAGGGTGTTGTTGGGCACCGCGGCCAACGCTGCTCCCGCAGCGAGGGCCAGGGCACCGGCCAGAAGGGTTTTTCGCATACGTGCCTCCATTTTTTAGGGGGATGGCGACGGGAATTGGTCGCTATCCGCTACACGAACACCTGGACCCCAGCAGGTCCGTTTGCATCTGGTATCCAGGCACGGGCTAAGCCTAACAGCAAGTTTGACTGAATGCAATTTCCACCGTTTGGTGGATGCTTGTTGGGATTGGCCCCACCAGGACGACAATTCCAGAATGAGGACCCGGCTTGAGCGGGACCTGGGCCAATCTTCAGCCCAGTCCCATCCAGAGCCGTCCAGCAAGGCCTGCTCGCGGTGCTAGAATGGCGCTCATGCTGACTTCGGTTCCCGGCACCAACGACATCTTCGCCCAGAGCAAGGAATACCCCTTCCGCGAGCCGGTCTTCCGCTACATCATTCAAACGGCTGAGCGGGTGCTGCGCTCGAGCGGGGCCCAGATGATCTACACCCCCATCTTCGAGTACGCCGAGGTGCTGCAGAAGGGGGTGGGGGTCACCTCGGACATCGTGGTCAAAAAGGAGATGTACACCCTCGAGGACCGGGGCGGACGGGTGCTGGGCCTGCGCCCCGAGCCCACCGCCTCGATCGTGCGGGCTTACAACCAGCACGGCATGAAGGTCTGGCCCCAGCCGGTGCGGCTGTTCACCTGGGGGCCCATGTTCCGCGCCGAGCGCCACCAGCGAGGACGCTACAAGCAGTTCCACCAGGTCGACTATGAAGCCCTGGGCTCCGCCGACCCCCTCGTAGACGCCGAAGCCATCGCGCTGATGGTGCAAATCTACCGGGAGCTGGGGCTGAAGGGCCTCGAGGTCAAGCTGGGCTCGGTGGGCGACCCGGAAGATCGGGTACGCTACAACGACTACCTGCGCGGGCTGTTCCGCCCCTATGCCCAAGCGCTCTCGGAGGACTCGAGGGTGCGGCTGGAGTCTAACCCCATGCGCATCCTCGACTCCAAAAGTGAGGCCGACCAGCGCATCGTGGCCGAGGTCGGGGTCAAGCCAATGCTGGAGTTTCTGGGCCCCGAGGCCAGGGCCTTCCACGAGCGGGTGGCGGGGTATCTCGAGAAGCTCGGGGTATCCTTCAGCATCGACCCCAGCATCGTGCGCGGGCTCGACTATTACGTGCGCACGGCCTGGGAAATCCACCACAGCCGCATCGGGGCCAAGTCGGCCCTGGGCGGCGGGGGCCGCTACGACGGGCTTTCGGAGATGCTGGGCGGGCCGAGGGTGCCGGGGGTGGGCTTTGGCATCGGCGTCGAGCGGGCAGCGCTGGCGCTGGAGGAGGAGCGGGTGCAGATCCCTGCCGATCCTGCGCCCGACCTCTACCTGGTGCCCCTCGACGAGGCAGCCTTGCTCGAGGCGTTGCAGATAGCCCAGGGGCTGCGGCCCCGCTTCCGGGTCGAGATGGCCTATGCCCCCAAGAACCCGCGCAAGGGGCTCGAGGAGGCGCTCAAGAAGGCGGCTCGTTTCGCGGCGTTTTTGGGTGAGGGCGAGCGGCAGCGGGGGGTGGTGACGCTGAAGAACCTGCACAGCGGCACACAGGTTGAGGTCTCCCCTGCTGAACTGGCTGGGCACCTGGCTTGAGGTGGGTCGGGGTCGTAGTAAGTGATTAGATTCACGATAAATCTCACTCGTGAAAATCCTATCTGCTCCAACACCAAACTCACGGTAGCGCTTTGAACGGTAAACTATTCACCATGCGCCGGACGCACTACTGCGGCAACGTCAACACGTCGAACATCAACGAGCAGGTAGTCCTGGAGGGCTGGGTCAACCGACGACGCGACCTAGGCGGCCTGATCTTCATCGACCTGCGCGACCGGGAGGGTCTCGTGCAGGTAGTGGTCCAGCCGGAGAGCCCGGCTTACGCCCAGGCTAACCGGGTGCGCTCGGAGTGGGTGGTGCGGGTCACGGGTATCGTGCGGGCCCGGCCCGCCGAGCAGGTGAACGCCAAGATCGCCTCCGGCGAGGTGGAGGTAGTAGCGGAGGGGCTCGAGGTGCTGGCCGAGGCCAGAACCCCCCCCTTCCCCATCGACGCGGGCTGGCGGGGCGAGCAGGACCAGGTCGTTTCCGAGGAAATCCGCATGCGCCACCGGGTGGTGGACCTGCGCCGCCGCACTCTGCAGCGCAACCTGCGCTTGCGGCACAAGGTAGTGGCGGCGATCTACCGATTCCTCGACCAGGAGGGCTTTATCAGCGTGGAAACCCCCTTCCTGACGCGTTCCACACCCGAGGGGGCCCGGGACTTCCTGGTGCCCAGCCGTCTGCAGCCAGGGCAGTTCTACGCCCTGCCCCAGTCGCCCCAGCTCTTCAAGCAGATGTTGATGGTGGCGGGCTTTGACCGCTATTTCCAGATCGCCCGCTGCTTCCGCGACGAGGACCTGCGGGCCGACCGCCAGCCCGACTTCACCCAGCTCGACCTAGAGATGTCCTTCGTGGAGCAAGACGACATCCTCGAGCTCAACGAGCGCCTGGCGGCTTATGTGTTCAAGGAAACACTGGGGCTCGAGCTCCCCATCCCCTTCCCCCGCATGAGCTATGCCCAGGCCATGAACTGTTACGGCTCGGATAAACCCGACCTGCGCTTCGGGCTGGAGCTAGCCGACGTGAGCGAGCTGTTCAGAGGCGGGGAGTTCCGCGCCTTCGCCGACGCGGAGGTGGTCAAGGCGCTGGTAGCCCCTGCCCTGCTCTCCCGCCGGGAGATCGAAGAACTCGAGGCCATCGCCAAAGGCAAGGGGGCAGCGGGGCTGGCCTGGAGCCGCTACGAGGGTGGGGCCTTCAGCGGCGGGATCGCCAGGTTTATCCCGGAGGGGCTGAAGGAGCGGGTGCGGCTGGAGGAGGGCCAGACGGTGCTTTTCGTGGCGGGGCCCTGGCGCAAGAGCGTGGAGAGCCTGGGGGCGGTGCGGCTGGAGCTGGGCAAGCGCCTGGGGCTCATCGGCGAGGGTTTCAGGTTCTTGTGGGTGGTGGACTTCCCCCTGCTGGAGTGGGACGAGGAGGGCGGGCGCTGGACTTACATGCACCACCCCTTCACCTCGCCCAACCTCGAGGACCTCGAGCTGCTCGAGCGCGACCCCGGCCGGGTGCGGGCCTACGCCTACGACCTGGTGATGAACGGCGCGGAGGTAGGCGGGGGCTCGATCCGCATCCACCGGCGCGAGCTGCAGGAGCGGATGTTCGCCCTGCTGGGCATCGGGCCCGAAGAGGCGCAGGAGAAATTCGGCTTCCTGCTCGAGGCCCTCTCCTACGGAGCCCCACCCCACGGTGGCATCGCCTGGGGGTTGGACCGCTGGGTGGCCAACATGGCGGGAGAGGACTCCATCCGCGAGGTCATCGCCTTCCCCAAGAACAAGGAGGGCCGCGACCCGCTGACCGAGGCCCCCAGCCCGGTGTCCGAGGCTCAGCTCGCCGAGTTGGGCATCGCCCTGAGGACCCCCAATGGCTAGATCCGGTCTCCCCTATCTGCTGGTGGACGCCTTCGCCGAAACGCCAGGGGCCGGCAACCGCATCGCCCTGGTGCTCGACGCTCGGGGCATGAGCGCGGCGCAGATGCGCCAGGTGGCCCTCAGGCTGGACCAGCCCCAGGTGGCCTTCGTCACCGACTGGGAGGGGATGAGCTTCGAAGTGCGCTACTACACGCCTTCGGGCGAGGTGGAGTTCGCCGGTCACGCCGCGGTGGCGCTGGCTTTGACCCTCGTCCGCGAAGGCCGCCTGCCCGAGGGCAGCAAGAAGCTCTACCTGCGGGCGGTCTCCGAGACGCTGCCGGTGGAGATCGTCTACGAAAATGGCGAACCGGCCAAGGCGGTGGTGCGGGGACCGGCTCCCCGCTTTCGCGATCCTCCCCTGTGGCGCCAGGTCCAGGAGTTCACCGAGGCCCTGGGTGCCAACGAGCGCTACCTACACCGGGGGCTGCCCTACGGAGTGGCCTTCACCGGGCTGTGGTCGCTGTTTTTGCCCTTCGTGGCACCGGGGCTGCTCGACGACCTCGAGCCCGACATGGAGCGCCTGAGCGAGCTATGCGCGGCGCTGGAGGTCGCGACGGTCCACACCTATGCCCCCCTGGGGCCGCGCAGCTTCTACGCCCGCGACTTCGCCCCCTTGCTGGGCATCCCTGAAGACCCGGTGACCGGCTCAGCCAACGCCGCGCTGGGGGCCTTGTTGGCCAGGGCCGGGGTGGTGCCGCGCTGGGAGGGAGAGGTCAAGCTCACCATCCTGCAAGGACACAGGCTGGGGGTACCCGGTCAGGTCGAAGTGCGGGTGGAGTACGCCCCCAGCGGCGAATTGCAACGGGTTTTCTTCGGCGGGAGGGCGGTGCTGGCGGAGTCGGGGATTCTGGAAATCTGACTTGGAGGAACTCGAGATGATCAGGCTGGTACTCATCGACGTCGACGGCACGCTCTACGGGCCGGGCGGCGTGCCCGAATGTGCCTGGGAGGCCACGCAGAAGGCCAGGGCCGCGGGCATTCACCTGGCGCTTTGCACCGGGCGGCCCGGACGGGGGTTTGCCCTGGAGTACGCCCGACGCATCGACCCCGAGGGCCTGCACATCTTCGAGTCGGGAGCGGTGGTGGTGGGGGGGAACGGGCAGGTGGTCAAATCCAGCCCTCTCTCCCTGGAGGCTTACCGTGAGTTGCTGGCGCTGAGCCGGAAATACGCCATCCCCTTCGAGGTGTACACCGCCGACGGTGGCTTCTTCATCGAGCGAAGCCACCCCGACCTCGAGGCCCACCAGCGGATGCTGGGCTTCATGGCGGAGGTCGCCCCGCTGGACCAGCCGCCTGGCGAGGTGATCCGGGTGCAGTACGTCACGCCCCTGGAAGGGCAATGGCAGGAGGTGCGCAGCCAGGTGCAGCGCATCGAGGGAGCCGAGCTCCACGAGGCCACCAGCCCCGGCGTGCCGGGGATCGGCTTCAACTCGGTGACGGCTGCCGGGGTGTCCAAGCTCAGCGCCGCCCGCTGGGTGGCCGAGCGCTACGGCCTGGGGCTGGAGCGGTGCGCGATGGTGGGGGACGGGGAGAACGACCTCGAGCTGATCCTGGCCGCGGGGCTGGGCATCGCCATGGGCAACGCCCCACAGTCGGTGAAGGAGCGCTCGAAGCGGGTGGTGGGTCGGGTGGAGGAGTGTGGCCTAGCCCAGGCGCTGGAGTGGGCAGCCTCCGCCTCTGAGGGCCAGGCATGATCCGCCTGATCGGCGTCGACCTGGACTGGACCTTCGTCCACCCGAGCCAGGGGGTTCCCCCCTCGGCTTGGCAGGCGGTGGAGGAAGCCAGGGCGGCGGAAGTGCGCCTGGCAGTGGTCACGGGGCGACCTTTCGGGGGCTACGGCCTGGAGTACGCCCTCAGGATGGAGCCCCAGGGTTACCATGCCTTCAGCAACGGCAGCCTCATCGCCCAGGGAGCGACGCTGGTCCACAGCGTGGCCATGCCCCCCTCGACCTACCGCCGCATGGTGCTGCACTCGCGGGAGCAGGATTTGCCCTTCTACGTCTCGGGGGCCTCGGGACGGCTTTACAGCGAAAACCCGCCCAGGGAGCTGCACCGCTTCGCCGAGCGCATGGGGGTGAGCTACCGGCACATCGACCTGCTGGAGCTGGCCGAGCCCTGCGTGGGCGGGGTCTTCGTCCTCGACGGGCGGCTTTGGAGCGGCCTGCGCGAGTCGATCACGGCGGTGGAGGGCCTGGATTGGCTGGAGTACCTGGTGGGTGAGGGCGAGGTGGTGGCGGTGGCCGATCCCAAGGGCATCTCCAAGGCCAGCGCCCTGCGCTGGATGGCCGAGCGCTACGGCCTGGCGATGGAGGAGGTGGCGATGATCGGAGATAGCCTCAACGACCTCGAGGCCATAAAACAGGTGGGGCTGGGCATCGCCATGGGCAACGCCGAGGAGCCCGTTCGCGAGGCCGCCAGCGCGGTGGTGTCCGACCTCGAGGAGGGCGGCTTCGCCCAGGCGGTTAGACTGTGCTTAGCGAGGAGGTAAGCCATGCCTGCGATGTGGGCTGAGATCCAACAGCTCATCAACCGCTTCCCCGGCAAGGTGGGCATCTGGCTGGAGAACCTGCACAGCCACGAGCACTACGCCCACAACCCCGACTGGAGGGTGCTGGCGGCCAGCACCATCAAGCTGCCCATGCTGTGCTACGCCCTGAGCACCGGGGTCGACCTGCGCAAGCGCCTGGAGGTCAAGCCGGAGACCGTGGCCGGGGGCTCGGGGGTGCTCAAGGAACTCTCGCCGGGGCTCTCCTTGCCCCTGCTCGACCTGCTCACGCTGATGATCGTCGTCAGCGACAACACCGCCACCAACGTGGTACTGGACTACTTCGGACACAAGGAGCCCTTCAACGCCTACTACCGGGCTCAGGGCTGGCGCAACACCTACAGCGCGGGGATGCTCTCCCTGCCCGACGAGCGCCCCGACCCCCGGCGCGTCAAGGGGGAGGCCTCCACGGTGAGCGCCGAGGACCTGGGCCTGCTGCTCAAGCGGTTGTGGCACGGCGAGTTGCTCTCACCGGAGGCCACCCAGACCGCGCTTTCGATCCTCTCGAGGCAGCAGATGACCTTCTTCCTGCGCTACTTGCCCGCCGACCTCGACGACCTCGAGGAGGGCAAAGCCCCCTTCAAGCTCTACTCCAAGTCGGGTGAAATCCGCCAATGCCGCCACGACGCGGGAATCCTGGCCAAAGACAACCTGGCCTACTCGCTGGTGGTGCTCACCGAGACCGAGCTCGACCCCCGCTTCCACCCCGACCACCCGGCAGTGCTGCTCATCGGCAAGATCGCCTCGGTGCTCTACCAGCACCGCCTGAGCTAAGCTCCTCGAGCCCTCGCCCTTGCGGGTGAAGCCTGCTCGACTATAGACAGAAACCTCAACCTATAGTAGATTCATTCGCAGAAGCCACAAGATGTGGTTTCTGGGCTTGGAAACAGGGGAAGTGCGGTGCGAATCCGCCACTGTCGCGCAACGGTGATGTGGCCCAGTCCACGAGTCCGGTCGCCTGCCCAAGTCCTAATCCCTCGCCCCCGCGTCAGGGGCGGAAAGGATGGTAAAGGTGAAACTCCCCTACAACATAAGCAGCGCATAGGGCGACCCGCTGTGAAAAGGGCGTTTAGCGTCTTGCGTTTGGCGTATTGCGTACGACGTAGGACGTAAGACTTTCTTGTGTTTGATCATCGACAAACCCGAGGTGACCCTTGCTCATTGTCTATGCTTCTAAAACCGGCAATGTCGAGCGCTTCGTGCGCAAGCTGCCCGCGCCCCGGCTGCTGCGAATCTGCACGGGTGAGGAGGAAGTCAGCGAGCCCTGCGTGCTCCTGACCTACACCACCGGGCTGGGCCAAGTGCCGCCCGAGGTAGAGCGCTTCGCCCGGCGCAACCAAACCCACATCCGCGCGGTGGCAGCCAGCGGCAACCGCAACTGGGGTTCCAACTACGCCAAAGCCGCCGACCGCCTGGCGGCCTCGTTCGGCTTCAAGGTGATCCACAAATTCGAGCTTTCAGGCCGGACGGAGGATGTTACGCGCTTCTGGGAAGGGGTGAGGGCGCTTGCGCTACCTCGAGCTTAACAGCGAGGTCCTGCAAAAGAAGGATGGGTTTTTCCAGCTCGAGCGCGACCGGGAGGCGGTGCGGGAGTTCGAGGCCGAGGTCGCTGGCAGGCTGCGGACCTTCCGCACCCCCGTCGAGCGGATGCGGGCACTGGTCGCAGAAGGCTACTACGAGAACTTCCTCGAGCGCTACAGCGAGGAAGCCATTGCCGAACTCTCCGGCTTGGCCTATGGCTACGGCTTCGAGTTCCAGTCCTTCATGGCCATCTCCAAGTTCTACAAGGACTATGCCCTCAAGTCCGACGACAAGAAGCACTACCTCGAGCGCTACGAGGACCGGGTGCTGGCGGTGGCCCTGCACCTGGCCCAGGGCGATGTGGAAAAGGCCCGCGCCTACGTGCGGGCGATGATGGAGGGGCGCTACCAACCCGCCACCCCCACCTTCCTCAATGCGGGCCGGGCCCGGCGCGGAGAGTTGGTCTCGTGCTTCTTGCTCGAGCTCGACGACAGCCTCAACTCCATCGGCTTCAACCTCAACACCGCCATGCAGCTCTCCAAGATCGGCGGGGGGGTGGCACTCAACCTCTCCAAGCTGCGGGGCCGAGGCGAGCCCATCAAGGGCATCGAGCACGCGGCCAAGGGCGTGGTCCCGGTGATGAAGCTGCTGGAGGACGCTTTCAACTACGCCGACCAGATGGGCCAGCGCAAGGGCGCGGGGGCGGTGTACCTCAACATCTTCCACTGGGACGTGGAGGAGTTTCTCGACACCAAGAAGATCAACGCCGACGAAAAGAGCCGCATCCAGACCCTCTCGCTGGGCCTGATCGTGCCGAGCAAGTTCTTCGAGCTCGCCCAGGCGGGCCGGGAGTTCTACGTCTTCGGGCCCTACTCGGTCTACAAGGCCTTCGGGCAGCACCTCGACGACATGGACCTCGACCGGATGTACGAGCAGCTCGTAACCCATCCTGAGGTACGGAAAAGGCCCCTCGAGGCCCGCCAGATGCTCATGCGCATCGCCCAAACTCAGTTCGAGTCGGGTTATCCCTACATCGTCTACCGCTCCAACGCCAATGCAGCCAACCCGCTGAAGGGCATCGGGCAGATCAAGATGTCCAACCTCTGCACCGAGATCTTCCAGCTTCAGAGCACTTCGGTCATTGGCGACTACGGCCAGCCCGACCTCATCGGCTACGACATCTGCTGCAACTTAGGCTCACTCAACATCGCCAGCGTGATGGAGCGCAAGAACCTCCAGGAGAGCGTGCACACCGCAATGGACGCCCTCACCGCCGTGAGCGACCTCTTCCGCATCCCCAACGCGCCGGGAGTGCAGCGGGCCAACGAGGACTTTCACTCGGTGGGGCTGGGGGCCATGAACCTGCACGGCTACCTGGCCAAGAACCACATCCCCTACGAGTCGGAGGAGGCTCGAGACTTCGTGCGGACCTTCTTCATGGCGCTGAACTACCACTCCCTCGAGCGCTCCATGCTCATCGCCCGCCAGAAGGGGCGCACCTTCGCGCAGTTCGAGAAGTCGGACTACGCCAACGGGGTCTACTTCGAGCGCTACGAGCACACCGACTACCGCCCTCGCACCCAGGTCGTGCGCAAGCTCTTCGAGGGCATCGCCATCCCCACCCCCGACGACTGGAGCCGCCTGAAGGCCGAGGTCATGCAGCACGGCCTGTACCACTCCTACCGCCTGGCCCTCGCGCCCACGCAGAGCATCAGCTACCTCCAAAACGCCACCCCTTCGGTCATGCCCGTCGTCGAGCCCATCGAGACGCGCACCTACGGCAACGCCACCACCTACTACCCCATGCCCTACCTGTCGGCGGAAACGCTGTGGTTTTACAAATCGGCGTACGCGATGGACATGTACAAGCTCATCGACCTCGTCGCCGAGATGCAGCAGCACGTGGACCAGGGCATCAGCACCGTCTTGTACGTGACCAGCCAGACCAGCACCCGCGAGCTGGCGAGGCTGTACATCTACGCCTGGAAGAAAGGCCTCAAGAGCCTGTACTACACCCGCACCAAGAACCTCAGCGTCGAGGAGTGCCTGGCTTGTGCGGTGTGATTGATCGCCAGAGGAGACTCGAGTGCGAAACAAGCCTTCCAAACCCCAACCCCTCTTCGAGGCCGTCAACTGGAACCGGCCCGATGACGCCTATACCAAGATGTTCTGGGACCAGAACGTGCGGCAGTTCTGGGTGGACGAAGAGATCCCCCTGGCCGACGACAAGCTGCCCTGGATGACCCTTCGAGCCGAGGAGAAGCGGGTCTACGAGCACGTGCTGGGGGCCTTGACCCTGCTGGACACCGAGCAGGGCAGCGTGGGCATGCCCCTGCTCTCCCAGCACATGGAGAGTGCTCAGGTCAGGGCGGTGATGGGCTTCATGGGGGCCATGGAGCACATGCACGCCAAGAGCTACAGCAGCATCTTCTCGACACTGTGCACCTCGACCCGCATCGAGGAGATCTTCGAGTGGGTGCGGCACAACCGCCTCCTGCAGGAGAAGCTGGCCCTTGTGCACGAGCACTACTGCAACATCTGGGGTCAGAAGAGCCTTTACCTCGCCCTGTGCACCAGCGTGTTCCTGGAGTCCTACCTGTTCTACTCGGGCTTCTTCTACCCACTGTTCCTGGCCGGGCAGGGCAAGCTGGTGAACTCGGGGGAGATCATCAACCTGATCATCCGCGACGAGTCCATCCACGGGGTCTACGTGGGACTGCTGGCCCAGCAGGTCTTCGAGCGTTTTAGCCACCGGGCCCAGCTCGAAGTACGCCAGGAGGCCCTGGGCATCCTCGAGCGGCTCGAGCGGCTCGAGGCGCGCTACACCGCCGAGCTGTACGCCCCCATCGGGCTGGAGGAGCAGGTGACGCGCTTTTGCCGCTACAACGCCGACAAGGCCCTGATGAACCTGGGTCTGGAGCCATATTTCGGCGTGGGCGAGGAGCAGGTCAACCCGGTGGTGCTGGGCGGCTTGCGCACCGAGACCAAGAACCACGACTTCTTCTCCACCAAGGGCAACGGCTACGTCAAGGCCATCCGGGTCGAGCCCCTGCGTGACGAGGACTTCGTATTTTGAGGAGTGGGCGTGAAGCTTTCCTCCCCTTCAAATCAGGCACCCGATAGGGTCACCCGCGCCGTGCACCTGGTGCTGCCGGGTGACTCCAACCACTACGGCAACCTCTTCGGCGGCACCGCCATGGCCTGGATGGACGAGGCGGCCTTCGTGGCCGCGACCCGCCACGCCAGGAGCAAGGTGGTCACCGTTCACGCCGATGCCCTCGACTTCCGCCACCCCGTCCCCCAGGGCTCGATCGTGGAGCTGGCAGCCTGGGTGAGCTCCACCGGGCGCACCTCGATGCGGCTGGAGGTGGAGATGTGGGTCGAGCCCATGGACAAGGAAGAGCGCGTGCTGGCCTGCCGGGCCGGGTTCGTGATGGTGGCCGTGGGCCCCGACGGCAAGCCCGTCCCGGTGCCGCCGCTCGAGGAGGGGCACCCGCGTCAGCCCAAGAGGGACCGGGCACCTGGTCAATCTGGAAGCCCCAGAGGTGTTTAAGCGGATGGAGATACGCCTTCGCCCCGATTCAAGAACCTCCTCGTGGCCCGGCCTTCCTCTCATCCCTTGATGACGATGAGCGGCTCGAGCCGGGCCACCTTCCGGGAAAGTCCGGCTGCGTGGGCTGCGTCCACCACCGCCGAGACGTCCTTGTAGGCCCCGGGCGCTTCCTCGGCCACGCCTCGAGGTGAGGGGCTGCGCACGATGATGCCGCGCTCACCCAATTGCCTCACCAGCTCGCGCCCGTGCCACTGCTTGAGGGCCTGATGGCGGGAGAGCGCCCGTCCGGCCCCGTGACACGACGAACTGAAGGACTTAGCCTCGCTCTCCGAGGTGCCCACCAGGATGTAAGAGGCCGTACCCATCGTCCCGCCGATCAGCACCGGCTGGCCGGTGATCTTGAACACTTCAGGAAGGGCCGGATGCCCGGGGCCGAGGGCCCGCGTGGCCCCCTTGCGGTGGACGTAGAGCCTGCGGGGTTGGCCGTCTACCTCGTGCTCCTCGAGCTTGGCGGTGTTGTGCGAGACGTCGTAGAGGAGCCGCAGGTCGGCCTGCGGGATCAGGTAGGCGAAGGCCTCGCGGGCCAGGTGGGTGAGGATCTGCCGGTTGGCCAGGGCGCAGTTGATGGCCGCGCGCATGGCCCCCAGGTAGGCCTGGCCTTCCTCGGAGAGGATCGGCGCGCAGGCCAGCTCCCGGTCGGGGAGGCGGATGCCGTAGCGGCTGGCGGCCTCGAGCATCCGCTTCATATAGTCGGAGGCCACCTGGTGCCCCAGGCCCCTCGAGCCCGAGTGGATGCTCACCACCACGTCCCCCACCGCGAGGCCGAACGCTGCGGCCACCTCCGCGTCGAAGACCTCGGTGACGTGCTGGACCTCGAGGTAGTGGTTCCCCGAGCCCAGCGTGCCCATCTCGTCCTGCTGGCGCTTCTTGGCCTCGGGCGAGACCAGGTCGGGGCGGGCTCCTTCCATCCGTCCGTGCTCTTCGACGTGCTCGAGGTCTTCCCGTGTGCCGAAGCCCTGCTTCACCGCCCACTCGGCCCCGCCCAGAAGCATCTCGTCTATCTCGGCGGGTTTGAGGTGTACCTTGCCGGTGCTGCCCACCCCCGCCGGAACGTGGCGGAAGAGCCCGTTGGCCAGGTCGTCCTTTAGGGGTTCGATCTCTTCGCGCTTCAAGCCGGTGTGCAGGGTGCGCACCCCGCAGGAGATATCGAACCCCACGCCCCCCGCTGAGATCACCCCGCCCTGCTCGGGGTCGAACGCCGCTACCCCGCCGATGGGAAAGCCATAGCCCCAGTGGGCATCCGGCATGGCATAGGAGGCCCGCACGATCCCTGGCAGGCTCGCCACGTTGGCAACCTGCTCCAGGACTTTCTCGTCCATCTCGGCTATCAGGGCTTCGCTAGCATAGAGCACTCCCGGCACCAACATCGCACCGGTGGGCTCGAGCCACCACTCGTACGCCGATTTTTGCGTGAGTTGGGTTGCAAGCATCCCCCACCACCCCACTTCACACGTCCACCACGCACTGGGCCAACCACACCCCGCTGGGGTCGAAGGCCACCTCGAGCTCGCTGTAGGTCGCACCCTTGACCTCCACCGCCGGCTGGTGCCGGGCCACGTCCACCGGCTCCCCCCAGGCCGTGGCCCGCAGGCTGTAGCTGCCCCCCGGAGGCTCGGCTTCCGCAGGTTGCAGCTGCACCACGAAACGGCTGAAGAGCATCCTGCGGGTGGACATCTCGTACACCAGCCGGTTCAGCCACTCCACCAGCAGCAGCTCGAGATCCCTTGCCTCGCAGGTGACCTCCACCGCCTGGAGGGGCCGCACCTTATCTGGATCGGTGATGACCGCTGTAAGCGCTAAGGCGGTCTGCTCGAAGGCCTCCGCCAAGGTAGCACCCCTCCCCCGCACCCCGATGTCAGCCTGGTGGTGAAAGTGCTCCCAGCGGGCCAAGGCCGCGCCCATAACGACCTCCTCAGAGCGTCGTGCGCCCTTACCTTACCCCCTCCCCGGTCACTTTTCCACAAGACGAATGCCCCTGCTCGAGGCCCGCCCCCAGCACCTCACGCAGCACGCCGAGTTGCAGGAGCGATGGCGCGCCCAACTCTCCCTACCACGTCATAGACGCCCCGCCTCGATGATCTTGCTCAAGAAGGCGCGGGTGCGCTCTTGCTGGGGATCGCCGAAGATCTGCTCGGGGGGGCCCTCCTCGTGAACGACGCCCTGGTAGAGGAAGCAGACCTTGCTGGCGACCTCGCGGGCGAAGCTCATCTCGTGGGTAGCCAGCAGCATGGTCATGCCTTCGGCGGCCAGCTCCCGCAGCAGGTTCAGCACCTCCGAGACCAGCTCAGGGTCCAGGGCCGAGGTGATCTCGTCGAGGAGCAAAAGCTGGGGGTCCATGGCCAGTGCCCGCGCGATGGCCACGCGCTGCTGCTGCCCGCCGGAGAGCTGGTCGGGGTAGGCCTTGGCCTTGGCCTCGAGCCCGATGCGCCTCAGGAGTTCCATGGCCCTGGCCTCGGCTTCGGCGCGAGGTATCCCCAGCACCTGGATGGGAGCTAGGGTGACGTTTTGCAGTACGGTCATGTGGGGGAAGAGGTTGAAGCTCTGGAAGACAATCCCCACCTTGCGCCGCAGGCGGTCGAGGTCCACGCCGGGGCCGGTGATGCGGTCGCCCTCGAGCCGAATCTCCCCGCCGCTGATGGCCTCGAGGCCGTTGATGCAGCGCAGCAGGGTGCTCTTACCGCAGCCCGAGGCTCCGATCAGGCACACCACCTGGTGCTGCTCGACTTTGAGGTTGATGCCCTTGAGCACCTCGAGTTCGCCATAGCGCTTGTGTACGTCGCGAATTTCCAGAAAGCTCATGTGTTTGTCCCTCGGTGCTCAGCCCCTGGTGCGCCGCTTTTCCTGCTCGAGGAGGCGGTCGACGAGGCGGGTCTGGGGGATGGTGATGATCATGAACAGGATGGCCACCGTGGTCACGGCGGAGAGGTTGAACTTGTTAGAGGCGATGATCTTGGCCTGGTTGAAGCCGTCGATGACCCCCACCACGTTGACCAGCGCGGTATCCTTCTGCAGGGCGATGAAGTCGTTGAGGAGGGGTGGGATGATGCGCCGCACCGCCTGGGGGATGATCACGAAGCGCAGGGTCTGGGAGAAGCTCAGGCCCAGACTGCGCGCCGCCGACCACTGGCTGGGGTGGATGCTGTCCAGGCCCGCGCGGTAGACCTCGGCCACGTAGGCTCCGTAGCTCATGGTCAGCGCCAGGATCGCCAGCCACTCCGGACGCCAGTCGCGCACGACGGGCACGTTGGCCAGCGGCAACCCCAGGGCGATGAGGTAGATGCTGATGATGGTGGGCAGCCCCCTAAAAGCATCGGTGTAGACCGTCGCCAGGAAGCGGATGGGCTGCCCGGCCCGGCCTGGAATCATGCGGGCCACCGCGATGACGAGGCCCCAAACCAGGATCAGCACCTCGGCCACACAGAACATCCAGACGTTCTTCCAAAAAGCCCCTAGCACCAGTCCGAAGGAGTCGCGGATGAGCTCGAGGCGGAAGAAGGTCGAGCCCACCGCCCCATCGTTGGCCAACAAGAACTGGACGCTCAGGAACACCAACAACACCGCCGCCCCGTAGCCGATGGCGTACTGGGCCCACTCACGGGCTTCGGTGGCCTTTACGCGGGTGGTGATGAGGTCTTTCACCGCCAGCGCGGCGCGGGCCTGGCCCGCATTGCGCAAACCCCGCCACACCGGCACCAGCAGCAGCAGCGGCAGTAGCCCCACCAGCACCAGCAGCACCTCAACCCCCACGCCGGCCAGGTGGTTGCGCTCGAGGATTCGGTACAGGTTCAGCAGCACGCTCCAGGCCAGCAAGACCACGAGGGCACACACTGCCAGGGCCCACAGGACCAGGGAGGTTGGGTCTTTTGGAATTGAAGGGGCGCTCGAGCGCCCCTGCTTCGGATCGATTGGGTTCACGGCTCAGGACTCAGGGCTTGAGGTAAGGGATGGCGCTGGGATCGCCACCGAACTCCTTGGAGAGATAGGCCTGGGAGAGCTTCTTGAAGACCCCCTCGGCCTCCAGGGCCTTGAAGATGCGGTCCAGGTTGGCCTTGTTGGGCGAGTTCTTGGGGTAGATGGCTCCGTACTCCTCGCCGGTCTTGTACTGCCCGACCACCTCGAGCGCCCCGTTGGACTGCCGGGCCTGCACCAGCACGATGGCGGTGTCCAGCATCACCACGTCCACCTGGCGGGCCTGGAGGGCGGTGAACATGTTGGGCGTGTCGGGGAAGACCCGCACGTTGGCGGCGGGCACCTTGAGCACGTTCTTCACGAAGTCCACCGCGGTGGTGCCCTGCTGCACGCCGATGCGCAGGGTCTTGATGTTGCTCGAGTCCACCTTGGTGCCCTTGCGCACCAGCAGGCCCTGGTCGGAGGAGAAGTAAGGGGGCGAGAAGTCGACCACCTTGGCCCGCTCGGGGGTGATGGTGACCTGCGAGAGGGCCAGGTCGAAGGCCCGGGTCTGGCCGGCCACCAGCGCGTCGAAGGAGACGTTGACGATCTTGACCTGGCTCAGCCCGGCCCGGTGGGCAATGTTGGCCGCCAGGCAGTACTCGTAGCCGCTCTTGATGGTCTCGGGGGTGTCGCCGTTCCACCAACCCGGAGCCGGCAGGTTGGTCTGCACGGTGAGGACGCCGGGGGTTACCGGCCTGATGGGGAACTCTCCCTTCTTGCCGTAAAGCTCGCAATCGCCGATCTTGGCGGTAGTCTGGGCCTGCACCCCCAAGAGGGCCATAGCCCCCACCGCCACCATGCCTACAAGCGCGTACCAGCGTTTAGCCATAGGTTTCCTCCATGTCAGAACTCGCCGCCACAATACCGAAGCTTCAGGGCAGCGTCAAGCAAGAGCGTGCGCTCAGCCCTCCCCCAGAACCCGCGCCAGCAGGCGGTGGAAGTGGTGGACCCCCTGCTCGCGCTTGACGCTGAAGCGGCCCCGATCATAGAAGCGCGACTTCACCCCTTTCTGCACAGCCTCCACCACCACCTCGTCCTCCCGCTCGACCCGGTCTAAGGCCGCACCGGCGCCCTGCTCGAGCCGCGAAGCGTCCCAGACGTAGGGCAGGAAGGAAACTTTGGTCAGCTCGGGGCCCAGGGGCCGCACGACGTTGATCGAAAGCCCCCAGGGGTAGAAATTGAGCATGAGGTTGGGAAAGACCCAGTAGTAGTAAGCCGCGATGCGCTTGCCGTAGTCAGGGGAGTCCTTGGGCAAGTCGAAGCAGCCCTCCCCGCTGCTGGCCACCCCCAGTTGCAGGTTGCACCACTCGTAGATCTCGGAGCTGTAGCTGCCGTAGTCAATGGCAGCCCCCAGCGAGGCGTGGATGTAGGGGATGTGAAAGCCCTCGAGGTAGTTGTCGCAGTACAGCGCCCAGTTGGCCCGCACCAGGTAGTCGCGGGCACGGCTGGGATCGAAGTAGAACTGGTTGAAGGGCATCCAGCCCACCCGCTCCTGGACGGGTTTTAGCAGCTGATCCAGCGGCAAGAGGGGCTCGAGGGAGACGAACAGCCATTTGTCCTGGCCCCACAGGGCAAAGGGGATCGTGGGCAGGTCGTCCTTTTCGCTGGGGAAGTTCCGCACCCCCTCGAACTCAGGCATGGCCTGGAAACAGCCGTCCATGCCGAAGCGCCGGCCGTGGTAGCGGCAGCGCAGGTAACGGGCGTTCTGCCCGCCGCTCTCGGCTACCAGCATGCCCCGGTGGGTGCAGACGTTGGACAGCACGTGCAGCCGGTCGTCGTAGTCGCGGGTGATCACGATGGGCTCGTCCAGGCAGCCCTCGAGCAGCGTCAGCGGCTTGACGGTGCCGGGCGCCTTGAGTTCGTCGGTGTCGCCCACCCACTGCCAACTACGGGCGAAGACCTTCTCTTTGCTCTGCTCGTAGAACTCCGCGCTCTTGTAGAAAGCCGCAGGCAGGGTCGAGGCTTCGGAGATATCGGCATGGACGTCGAGCTTGGGTTTCATAGCCCAGAGTGTACCGCCAGGAGGGTGGTCGTGGGCTATAACGGCTTTATAACGCCCCAGCGTGTACCCTTGCTTCCGCAGCCACAGATGAGGTTCGAGGTTGCGGAGGAGATCAAGATATGAGCAAAAGCATTTGGGCAGCTATTGCAGCGGTGGCGCTTAGCCTGGGCGCACTGGCCGTGCTGGCGCAGGGCCAGGGCAGGGTCGTGGCCGGGCAGGAAGCCATGCTCTTTGGAGCCAAGGTCTCGAGCTGGGCCAGGCTGGACAGCCAAGGCAGGGTGCTCGAGGCCGGCATCACCCTTCCCATGAGCGCCGTCGAAAAGGCCCCTTTGCCCGGTCCGGGTGACAAGCCCCAGACCGAAGGTGGGCCGGACTTCGGTCCCGAGGTCATCCTCGACTTCCCCGAGGTCGTCAGGAAGAGCACCTTCCTCGATCACCTCCAGCTGTGGTGGGAAGGGTTCGGCCATCCTCCAGAGCGCTACCTGACCCCCCACTTCGACTTCCACTTCTTCGGCATCCCCAAAAGCGAGGTAGCCAAGATCGACTGCAAGGACCTCACCCCACCCGCGCTCGAGCTCACCCCCAAAGGTTACGCCCCGGCAGTGCCTCCCGGAGCCAACGCCGCCGAGTTCTGCGTTCCGCTGATGGGCTTCCACGGCCTGCCCCTGAGCGAGTTCAGCGCGCCGGGTCAGCTCAAGCCGGAGCTGTTTGACTACACGCTGATCTCGGGCTTCTACTGGGGCAAGTACCTCTTTACCGAGCCCATGATCACGCGGGAGTTCCTGCTCAAGAAGCAGAACCTCGACCTCGAGGTCAGCCACCCGGCCAAGGTGGGCCGCAAGACGCTCTACCCCACCCACTTCAAGGCCACCTTTGACGCCAGGGCCAACGCCTATCAGCTTGTCTACAGCGACTTCAAAGCGGGTGAGTGAAGGCGCTGAATACCCCGAGGTGAAGCCATGCTGCGTATCGCTTTAGCCCTCGCCCTGCTGGGGCTGTGCCTGGCCCTCGCCCACGGCGGGCATGCCCACTTCGGGGTGTTCCCCGGTTGGTACTCTCAGGCTCAGGCCCAGCGAGGTCGCAGTCTGGCCCTCCAGCAGTGCGCCGCCTGCCACGGACCTAAGCTGGAGGGCCGCTACGGCCCGCCCCTGGCCGGTCCCCGTTTCCTGGCCAGGTGGGGTGGGCGCAGCGCCGAAGAACTGGGCCGCTACATCGCCACCCGCATGCCTCTGGGGCGGGCGGGGAGCCTCGAGAGCAAGCAAGTGCTCGAGCTCATCGCCTACATCCTCCAGGCCAACGGCTATCCGGCGGGGCCGAAGGACCTCGACTCCAAGTCGCTCAGGCAAATTCAGTTCCTCACACCGGATTCAAAAAAATAAAGCGCATAGCCGTCCAATCCAAAGACATTCGTACGCTCGAACCCCACCGTCTGCGGTGGGGTTGTGAGCCTGATGAGTCAGCGAATCGCGTCAGGTCGCAACAGGATTGCTCGCCATGTCGAGGAACAGGCCATGCAGGCGGCTATCCCCGGTGAGTTCGGGGTGGAAGCTCGAGGCCAGCAGCTTACCCTGGCGCACCAACACGATGGCCTCGCCGTGACGGGCCAGCACCTCGACGTCGGGGCCGACCCGCACGATGGCGGGTGCGCGGATGAAAACCGCGTGGAAGGGCCTGTCCAGCCCCTTGACCTGCAACTCCTCCTCGAAGCTATCCACCTGGCGTCCGAAGGCGTTGCGCTCGACTGAGATGTCCATCAGGCCCAGGCGGGGCTGTTCGGGGTAGCGGGGAATTTCCTTGGCCAGCCAGATGGCCCCGGCGCAGGTGCCCCACACCGCCAGGCTCCCCTCCCCTACCCGCCGGCGCACCGCCTCGTCAATCCCGTACTCCCGCGCCAATTTACCGATGGTGGTGGACTCACCCCCCGGCACCACCAACCCCTGGAGGCCCTCGAGGTGCTCGGGCTTGCGCACCTCCACCACCTCGGCCCCCAGCCGCTCGAGCATCTGCTTGTGCTCCCTGAAGGCCCCTTGCAAGGCCAGAACCCCGACTTTCACACCTCAATGCTGGGACGCCACTCCAAGCAGGTCAAGAGCCAATGACGCGGCCCGCAGGGCATACCAATATGGAAGTCGCCGCCAGCAAGGCGTCAAGGGTCGAGGGCCGAGGACGCGTGGATCGCCCCCAGCCCCCTTGTTAAGCTTGGCCTTTTGTGCCTACCACCCGCGCTTAGCCAGCCTCTCCTCCTCGTGCAGCTCGTCGAGGTTGATGCCCACCATCGGCTCGCCCAGGTCCTCGGAGACCTCAGCCAGGATGGCCGGGTCGTTGTAGTGGGTCACGGCGCGCACGATGGCGCGAGCGCGCTTCTTGGGGTCGCCCGACTTGAAGATGCCGCTGCCCACGAAGACCCCGTCCATGCCCAGTTGCATCATCAGCGCGGCGTCGGCGGGGGTAGCTACACCCCCGGCGGCGAAGTTGACCACCGGGAGCTTGCCGTTGTCGTGGACCCAGCGCACCAGCTCGTAGGGGGCTCCGTGCTCCTTGGCGAAGGTCATGAGCTCTTCGACGGGCATGGCCTGGATCTGGCGGATGCTGCCCAGCACACTGCGGGCATGGCGCACGGCCTCGACGACGTTGCCGGTGCCGGCCTCGCCCTTGGTGCGGATCATGGCCGCCCCCTCTCCGATGCGGCGCAGGGCCTCACCGATGTTGGTCGCGCCGCATACGAAGGGAACCTTGAAGGCGTGCTTGTCGATGTGGAAGGACTCGTCTGCGGGGGTGAGCACCTCCGATTCGTCGATGAAGTCCACGCCGAGGGCCTCGAGGATCTGCGCCTCGACGAAGTGCCCGATGCGGACCTTGGCCATCACGGGAATCGAGACCGCGCCCATGATCTCCTTGATGATTTTGGGGTCGGACATGCGGGCCACGCCGCCCTGAGCCCGGATATCCGCAGGGACGCGCTCGAGGGCCATCACCGCACAAGCACCGGCCTCTTCGGCGATCTCAGCCTGCTGGGCGTTGGTCACGTCCATGATCACGCCACCCTTGAACATCTCGGCAAAACCAGTCTTGACACGAAGGGTCCCAATCTGCATAGCAAAACGAGTGTAGCTTCCTCCTTGGCCTGGCAAAAGCACCAATGGACACTAAAAAAACCCAGACCAATCGGGCTGGGCTAACGTATGCGCTAGGGATCAGGGCAGATAGGCCAGCGGGTTGCGGGGCGTGCCGCCGACGCGCACCTCGAAGTGCAGGTGCGGGCCGGTAGACCAGCCCGTCGAGCCCACGTAACCGATGAGTTGACCCTGCTCGACCCACTCGCCCGCACTCACCACGAAACGCGACATGTGGCCATAGAGGGTCTCCACCCCGCCGCCGTGGTCGATGATCACGTGGTAGCCGTAGCCCCAGGTGCTCCAGCCCGCCACCTCCACCTGCCCGCTGCGGGCGGCATAGATGGGGGTGCCGAAGGGAGCAGCCATGTCCAGACCGGTGTGGTAGCGCTGGAAAGCTCCCCGGCGTCCAAAGTAGGTAGTGATCACAAAGCTCTTGACCGGGTAGGTGTAACCGCCCTCGCTCACGAAGTTGGAACGGCGCACCGTAGCGGGTGCTGCGGCCTGCCGCCGGACCTGGGCCTGAGCCCTGCGCTGGGCCTGGCGCCTGGCCTCAGCTTCCCGGCGGGCGGCTTCTTCCCTGGCTTTGCGCTCGGCTTCCAGGCGGGCCTGGCGCTCGGCTTCGCGCTTGGCGAGGAGGTTGTCGTAGGTAGTGCGAGCGGTGATGCCGGGAATCAGGATCAGGTCGCCCTCGGCCACCTCGGTAGGGTCGCTGATGCCGTTGACCTTGGCCAGCTTGAGCAGCGAGATGCCAAAGCGGCTGGAGAGGTCGAGCAGGGTCTGGCCTTTGCTCAGCCGCACCAGGAGGCCCTTTTGCTCCGTCGGGATGTGGAGGATGGCCCCTTGGGTCAGCCGGTCCAGGCTGGGAATCCAGGGGTTGGCGGTGATCAGGTCCACCTCGCTGAGACCAAAACGCGAGGCGATCCCCTGGAGGGTATCGCCGCTGCGAACGGTATATTCCCGCACCCCCGGAGGGATCCTGGGCTCGCGGTCGGACTTACCGCCGGTGATGGGGATGCGAAGCTCCTGACCCGGCTTCAAGACGATGCTCTCGAGCCCGCTGGACCACATGATGGCCTTGGGGTCTACCCGGTAGCGGCTGGCGATCCCGCTCAAGGTGTCACCGCTTTGCACGGTGTAGAGCACCCAACCCTTGTTGGCAGGAGACTCCAGCACCACTTCGGTTGTGTTGTTCTGGACCAGCGTCGCTAGGGGGGAGTGCAGGGCAGCGCCGGCGACAGCAACTTTGAGCAACGCTTCCAAGGGCGATCCCTCCTCGGCGGGAGCACCGCCGCCGAAAACTCTCCGCGGGATTATAACTACTTAGCCGCCAAAGTTGCAAGGAACTCTTTGTTGGTCTTGGTGCGGGAGAGCCTCGCCAACAGCATTTCCATGGCTTCGGCAGGGTCCATGTCGGCCAATACCTTGCGGAGCAGCCACATCTTGTGGATGACCTCTTCGCCCAGCAGCAGCTCCTCACGACGGGTGCCCGACTTGAGGATGTCGATCGCGGGGAAGATGCGCCGCTCTTCCAAACGACGCGACAGGTGCAGCTCCATGTTGCCCGTGCCCTTGAACTCCTCGAAGATCACGTCGTCCATGCGGCTGCCGGTCTCGACGAGGGCGGTAGCCAGGATGGTCAGCGACCCCCCACCCCGGATGTTGCGGGCAGCCCCCAAAAAGCGCTTGGGGAAGTGCAGGGCCGCCGAGTCCAGACCACCCGAGAGGGTGCGGCCCGTCGGCGGCGTGACCAGGTTGTTGGCCCGCGCCAGGCGGGTGATGGAGTCGAGGAGGATCAGCACGTGGCCGCCCTCTTCGACGATGCGGCGGCTGCGCTCGTGCACGAACTCGGCCACGCGAATGTGGTTCTGGGGGGGTTCGTCGAAGGTGGAGGCGATGACCTCGGCCCCCTCGACCGATTCGCGGAAGTCGGTGACCTCTTCAGGGCGCTCGTCGATGAGCAACACGATCACCTTGATGTCAGGTTCGTTGCGCAGCACGGCACGGGCCACCTTCTTGAGCAGAGTGGTCTTGCCGGCTTTGGGCGGGGCGACGATCAGCCCGCGCTGGCCGCGGCCTATGGGGGCCAGCAGGTCGATGACCCGGCAGGAGGCCTCGTCGCCGGTGGTCTCGAGGATGATCTGCCGGTCGGGGAACTGAGGGATGAGGTCGTCGAACCTGGGGCGCTTGGCAGCGGCTTCGGGGTCGAGGTTATTGACCGCCTCGACCTTCATCAAGGTGCCGTAGCGCTCGTTCTCGCGGGGCGGACGGGCCTTGCCGACGATGTAGTCCCCGGTGCGAAGCTGGTATTGCTTGATCAGGCCCGCACTGACGATGACCGAGCGCGACTCGAGGGCGTAGAGGTTTTCCTGCAGGAACCCGTAGCCGTCGGAGCTGATCTCGAGGTAGCCCTTGGCCAGGTTCAATCCCTCGTCGCTGGCTTCCTGGCCCAGCAGGGCCATCACCAGCTCGTCCTTACGCATCTTCTTGTAGTCCTCAATCCCCGCCTTGGCCGCCAGGAGGTGCAGCTCGGGCAAAATCTTGGCCGACAACTCCTGAAAACCCAGCGGGGTTTCGGTGGCGGTGCCTTTTTTTCTCATTACTGATTCACCTTAGCCCAGTCTTCCATGAACTTCTTCAGACCGATGTCGGTCAGGGGGTGCTGAACGAGCATCTTGAACACGCTCAGCGGCATGGTGGCGATGTGGGCCCCAGCCAGCGCGGCGTCGGTGACGTGGCGGGGGTGGCGGATAGAAGCGGCCAGCACCTTAGTGTTGAGCTTTTGCACGGCGAAGAGCTCGGCGATCTCGCGCACCAAGTCCATCCCCTCCCAGGAGATATCGTCCACGCGACCCAGGAAGGGCGAGACGCACCAGGCTCCGGCCCTGGCCGCCAGCAGGGCCTGGTTGGCGGAGAAGATCAGGGTCATGTTGATGCGGATGCCTTCGGAGCTGAGCACCTTACAGGCCTTGAGCCCCTCAACGGTGGTGGGCAGCTTGACTACGACGTGATCGTCGATCTTGGCCAGGCGGCGGCCTTCGGCGATCATGTCGGTGTACACCAGGCTGGTGACCTCGGCGGAAACCGGTCCCTTCACGACTTCGCAAATCTCTTTGATGGTTGGCTCGAAGGGGCGGCCTGACTTTAGGATCAAGCTGGGGTTGGTGGTCACCCCGGCCAGCACCCCCCAGGACGCAATTTCCTTGATTTCTTCGATCACAGCAGTATCCAGGTACAGTTCCATACAAGGCGCCTCCCTCAGGTTGTAAACGCTTTGGGCTTAGGCTCAAGTCTAACCCCCAGCACACAGCCATGCAAGGTTTAGCGTTTGACATCCTGTTTGGGGGTAGCTAGCATAAGTTTTACCCTATGGCAGCCGCATAGGAGTATAGGTCAAGCTGCTAGGGTTGTAAAGCAAAGATGGGGACGAGTAAGCGCCAATGCCCACGCAGCGAGTCGGGGATAGTGCGAGCCTGACGGCAACTTTGGCACCGAAAATCACCCCATTCGATCTGGGAAGAACCGATGGCCCGAAGCCTTAATCCAGGCTTGATCCATCCCAGTAGACCCCGGCGGGTGCGCCCGAGACAGCGCCGAAGAGTGCCGTTGGTGCGTCCAGAGTCTGGAGTCTAGCGTCCAAAGCTACAAACCCACAAGCCCTCGACCCTCGCTCGACTCTTGGCTCTCGACCTCCACCGGAAGTGCGGTGGTACCGCGAGAGAGGCCAGACAGGCAACTTTCGTCCGCACCTGAGCTGTTTCTAAGCGGCCCGGTGCGGACGCTGCTTTTGGGACAGCCAGAAGGAGACCGGATGGTAGAGGAAAAAAAGCTATTCAAAGAGGTGGGTGAGCCCAACTTTCCCCGCCTCGAGGCCGAGGTGCTGGAGTTCTGGAAGAAGCAGGGGATCTTCGAGAAGTCCGACCGCAAGCCCGCGCCTAGGGGCAAGTTCGTCTTCTACGAGGGGCCACCCACCGCCAACGGGCAGCCGGCCATGCACCACGTGCTGGCGCGCAGCTTCAAGGACCTGTTCCCCCGCTACAAGACCATGCAGGGCTTCCACGTCACGCGCAAGGGCGGCTGGGACACCCACGGCCTGCCCGTCGAGATCGCGGTGGAAAAGCGGCTGGGTGTGCTGGGGCGCAAGGCGCTCTCGCGCGAGGAGATCGCCGAGTTCAACGCCACGTGCAAGAAGTACGTCTTCGAGAACATCCAGGACTGGAACTACTTCACCGAGCGGCTGGGCTTCTGGGTCGATCTGGATAGCGCCTACATCACCTACACCAACGAGTACATCGAGTCGGTGTGGAACCTCTTGAAGCGGCTTTGGGACAAGGGCCTCATCACCCAGGACTACAAGGTCGTACCCCTTTCCCCGCGCATCTCCACCACCCTCTCGCAAAACGAGATCGCCGACGGCTACCGCGAGGTGGACGATCCGAGCGTCTACGTGCGCTTCCCGCTCAAGCTGGAAACCACGCCAAAGGCCGTACGTCAAAGGCTAAACGCCCAGGGGGTGCGGCTGGAAGACCTCGAGAACCTCGCCATCCTGGTCTGGACCACCACGCCCTGGACCCTGCCCTCGAACACGATGGCGGCGGTGAACCCCCAGATGGACTACGCCCTGGTGCGCTCGCCCTCGGCGGGGCACCTGATCTTCGCGATGGAGGCGGTCGAACGGCTGAAGGAGTTGCACGAGGAGGAACTCGAGGTCCTCGCGCAGCTCAAAGGCGCTGACATGGAGTGGTGGGAGTATACCCCGCCCTTCCCCGAAGTCTGCGTCGAATTGGGTGTGGTGAAGGAGCAGGGTGAGCGGCGGGAGAACGGCAGGCCCGTCATGCACTTCGTGGCCCTGGCCGACTTCGTCAGCGCCGAGGACGGCTCGGGGGTAGCCCACGAGGCCCCGGTCTATGGCGCGGAGGACCTCGAGCTCTCCCGCAAGTACGGCACGCCGCTGCTCTTCGGCACCGATGAGTACGGTGTGATGCGGGTCACCGGCGAGCGGGGCAAGTTCTTCAAGGACGCCGACAAGGGGCTCATCCGCGCCATGAAGGAGCGCGGGGTGATGTACCACGCGGGCACCATCCGCCACCGCTATCCCTTCCACGACCGCACCGGCGACCCCATCCTCTACTTCGCCAAGCCTTCCTGGTACATCAAGACCTCGCTCTTTCGCGAGCAGCTCTACGCGCGCAACGAGGAGATCAACTGGGTGCCCGAGCACATCAAGTACGGGCGCTTTGGCAACTGGCTGAAGGACAACGTGGACTGGGCCATCAGCCGCGAGCGCTACTGGGGCACGCCGCTGCCGTTCTGGGTGGCGGAGGACGGCTCGGAGAAAGTCTGCGTGGGGAGCGTGAGGGAACTCTCCGAGCTAGCCGGACGCGACCTCTCGGACCTCGACCTGCACCGGCCCTATGTCGATGACATTACCTTCGTCAAAGATGGCAAGATCTTCCGCCGGGTACCGGAAGTGCTCGACGTGTGGTTCGACTCCGGGGCCATGCCCTACGCCCAGTGGCACCTGATGCTCGACGAGAACGGCAGGCCCCTGCCTGGAACCGAGGCCAATTACGAGCTGTTCGAGCAACACTTCAACGCCGACTTCATCTGCGAAGCCATCGACCAGACGCGGGGCTGGTTCTACTCCCTGCACGCCATCGCCACGCTGCTCTACGACCGGCCCGCTTTCAAGAACGTCATCTGCCTGGGGCACCTGGTCGACGAGAAGGGCCAGAAGATGTCGAAGAGCAAGGGCAACGTGGTCGAACCCCTGCCCGCTTTCGACAAGTACGGGGCCGATGCGGTGCGCTGGTACATGTTCACCGCCAGCGAGCCTGGCGACACCAAGCGCTTCAGTGAGCGACTGGTGGCCGAGGCCATGCGCGGCTTTTTGGGCACGCTGTGGAACGTCTACAGTTTCTTCGTACTCTACGCCAACCTCGACCGGCCAAACCTCAAAGAGCGCCCCCCCGTCGAAGAGCGGCCCGAGATCGATCGCTGGCTCTACAGTCGCACCCAGCAACTCGTGCAGGAGGTGAGCGAGGCCCTCGAGCGCTATGACGCGCGCGGCGGGGCCAGGGCGCTGGAAGAGTTCGTGGAGGAGCTTTCTAACTGGTACGTGCGCCGCAACCGCCGCCGCTTCTGGAAAAACGACGACGCAGCCGATCGCGAAGCCGCCTACGCCACGCTGTGGGAGGCCCTGGTAGCCGTGAGCCAGCTCTGCGCCCCCTTCACCCCCTTCGTGGCCGAGGCGCTGTGGCAGAACCTGGTGCGCTCGGTGGATGAGAACGCGCCCGAGTCGGTGCACCTCTCGCAGTGGCCGCAGGCCCAGGCCATGGACCAAAGCCTGCTCAAGTCCATGCACGCCGCGCTCGAGGTGGTGCGTCTGGCCCGCGCGGCCCGCGCCAGGAGCGGAGTCAAGACCCGCATCCCCCTGCCTTTGATGCTGGTCACGGCCCCCACCGCCGAGGAGCGGGCGGGCTTGCAGCACTTCGCCTCCGAGATCGCCGATGAACTCAACGTCAAGGAACTGCGGGTGCTGGGACCGGAGGAGGAGGTGCTCTCCTACCGGGTGCTGCCCAACCTGCCGGTGCTGGGTAAGAAATACGGCAAGAAGGTGCCCGCCATTCGGCAGTTGCTCGCCGAGCTGGACGGGAAGTACGTGGCCCAGACCCTCAAGGCAAAGCAGGCGCTGCACCTGGAGATCGAGGGCGAAACCATCACCCTCACCCCCGACGAGCTGCTGCTCGAGGCCCTCTCCCCTGCCGGCTACGAGGCTCTGGAAGAGCGGGGCTATATGGCGGCTCTGGAGGTGCGCGTGGACGACGAGCTCTTCCTCGAGGGGCTCGCGCGCGAGCTCATCCGGCTGGTGCAGCAGGCCCGCAAGGACATGGGGCTGCAGGTCTCCGACCGCATCCACCTCAGCTACCAGGCCGAGGGCAAGTACGCCGAGGCGCTGCGCAAGTTCGGCAGCCGCCTTCAGGAGGAAACCCTGGCCCTGAGTCTGAGCGAAGCCCCCATCACAGGCTTCGAGACCGGCCTCGAGGACGAGGAGGGCAGGGTTCGCTTTGGATTGAGCAAAGCCTAAAGCTTACGGACCCATCCCAGCACGCAACCCCCTGAAGAGCCAGGGGTTGCGTGTTCTTTTATTTACGCCCATATTCCCTTACCTTCGATAGCAGGTGTTGTAAACTTCGGTCTACTGAAGCCGTTGAAGCCACTTAGACTGATCGGGAGGAATATCGTGTCAGACGTTCATTCAAAGCTTCCCGAGGCCGAGTTGCTGGCAGGAGCGCTCGAGCCAATGGCGATGCTGGATGAACGGGGCCGGGTGCTGGCCTGGAACCCGGCAGCCGAGAGCACATTCGGTTACAGCCAGGCGGAGGCTCTGTGCCAAGCGCTGAGCGATCTGACGGCGATCCCCCTCCCCGCGGAACAACTGGCCGAGCTGGCCGTGGCAGCAGGGAGCGTTCGCCAGGTGGAAGGTCGTGCCAGGGATGGCCGCTCTCTCGTGCTCGAGCTTTCCCTGCGCCCCTACCGCAAGGATGACCTCACGCTCTACCTCGCCTGCTTACGTGACCGAACGCCCTTGCATCAGGCCCAGCAGCAGGTGCAGGCCCTGCAGGCTGAAACCGAGAGGCTGGCCGCCCAGCGCACCACCCTCGAGGCCAGCCTGCGGGAGAGCGCGTACCTGGCGGCGCTCACGGGGGCGCTCGAGCGCTACGAGGACTTGCAGCCGCTGGCTGGAGAGGTGGTGCGCCGCCTGCGGCCCCTGGTGGGGGCCGACTGGATGGCGGTGCTGCTGGGAAGCTTGAAGGAAGGCTTCTCACCCATCGCCTTCGACGGTCAGGCCCCGCAGTTGCTGCGCTTCCTCACCGAGCAACCTCTGGCGCTGGGCCTGGACGACTCCCTGCCCCTTGAACTCGCCCACTCCCAACCTCGCTTCGTGGACGACTACCGCAGCCTGGCCATCACCCATCCGGCCTGCTTGCAAAGCGGCGTGGCCTCGGTGGCCTGGGTTCCCTTCGGCACTCCCGAGCAGGAATTCGGGCTGCTGGGGGCCTTCCGCCTGCAAAGCCCTCGCCCCTGGCGACTGGAGGAGCAGGGGCTACTGGAAGTCACCGCCGACGCCCTTTCGATCTCGGCCCAACGGGTCACGCGGGCCCGGCAGTTACGCGAGGCGGCGCAGTACTCCGAGGTGCTGCTGCAGATTTCGCGACTGGCCGAGACGACGCTCGAGGTCGAGGAGGCAGCCGCAAAGGTCATCCGTACCATCGCCAACGTGGCCGACGTTGACTGGATCGGCCTGGCGGTGGTGCGGGGTAACTCGGTGGGGCTGCGCAAGGTGTGGGACAGCCCCATGTCGATCCCCACCGCCGACATGCACAAGGAAGTCAGCCCGGTGTGGGAGGCCATCGAAGCGGGGAACCCGGTCTACATCGACGACTACCCCAGCTACCCTCGGGCGATGGCGGCCCTGCTCGAGGTGGGCGTTCAGTCGGTGGCGATCATCCCCTTGACGCTGGGCGAACGGGGCATGGCCATCTTCGCGGCCAAGTTCGGTTCCGACCGCCCCTGGACCCACAAGGACCGCAGCCTCTTCGAAGCCGCCGCCCGCAGCGTGCGCACCGCCCAGGAGCACCGCGACTACCTGCGGGCCGTGGAAGCCGCCGCCTTCACCGATGCCCTCACCGGCTTGGGCAATCGGCGGGCCTTCGACCGTGACCTCGACGCCTCGCTCAACAGCGCCCAACGCCACGGCTACCCGGTGAGCCTGCTCATGCTCGACCTCGACGGGCTCAAGCAGGTCAATGACACCCAGGGTCACGAGCGCGGCGACGCCCTGCTGCGCGAGTTCGCCCGCGCCCTCGTCGCCACCTTGCGCCGCGAAGACCGCGTTTATCGCCTGGGCGGCGACGAATACGCGGCCATCCTCGAGCACACCCCTTCCGGCGAGAGCACCTTCTCCGCCATCCGCAGCAGGGTGGCACAGGCCATCGCGGAACTCAGAGGGAACGGTTTCCCCCAAGCCGACGTGAGCGCGGGTCTGGCCGCCTTCCCCCAAGAGGCCGGTGATGCTCAGAGTCTCGTGCGCCTGGCCGACGAGCGCATGTACGAGGAAAAAGCCATCCACAGGGCTCGCCGGGCCCACCCCAATAGCTGATGGCCCATGGCCAGGAGGCGTCGAGGGCTGGTAATTCGTGCTTATCAGGCTTCGGCGCCCTGGGGTCGGTGTGCGATGTGCGATTATGTGCTCATTTTCACGATAAATCTTGCTCGTGAGTGATTTCCCCGCTCGCGCATGTTAGACTCTCGTCCGATGCATCCCCTAAGCAACGTGCTCGAGGACGCCGGTCTGGACGCCCTGTTGGTCACCCAGCCGGAGAACGTCCGATATCTATCGGGTTTTACCAGCCCCAAGGATGGCTGGGTGGCGGTCTGGCGTGAGGGAGCGACCCTGGTCACCGACCCCCGCTACACCCTCCAGGCTCAGCAGGAATCGCGGATCCCGCAGCGCATCGTGCCGCGCGAGCACAGCGCCGAGGTGATGGCTGAACTGCTGCGCGGACGGGTGGGCTTCGAGGCCAACCACCTGGCCTTCGGACGGCTGGAGGCGCTGAGGGAACAGGTTCCAGCAGAGTGGGTCCCCACCAGCGACCTGGTGGAAAGGCTGCGCCTGAAGAAAACCCCCGAGGAACTCGAGCGCATCCGCGCCGCCGCCAGGCTGGCCGACGAAGGCTACGAGCACATCCTGCCCTTCCTCAAGCCCGGCGTCAGCGAGCGCGATATCGCGCTGGAGCTGGAGTTCTTCCTGCGCAAGCGCGGCTCGGAGGGCGTGGCCTTCGAGATCATCGTGGCCTCAGGCGAACGCAGCGCCATGCCCCACGGGGCCGCCAGTTCAAAGAAGTTGCTGCCGGGCGAGTTGGTCACGCTGGACTTCGGCGCAGTGGTGGAGGGCTACCACTCCGACATGACCCGCACGGTGGCCCTGGGGGAAGTCTCGCGCGAGTTGCGGGAGATCTACGACGCGGTGCTCGAGGCCCAGCAGGCCGCGCTCGAGGCCGTGCGCCCCGGCAAGACGGGCAAGGAACTCGACGCCATCGCTCGGCAGGCGCTTACTGATCGGGGTTATGGCGAGTACTTCGCCCACGGCCTGGGTCACGGCGTGGGCCTGGCCATCCACGAGGGACCACGCCTGAATAAGCTCTCCGACGACCTGCTCGAGGCCGGCATGGTGCTGACGATTGAACCAGGGGTGTACATTCCTGGCGTGGGGGGGTGCCGCATCGAAGACCTGGTGCTGGTGACGGAGGCCGGCTACGAGGTGCTTTCGCACAGCCCCAAGGGGTTTAGCTCCCTATGAAAAAGCTGGTGGGCCTGCTGGTATGCTTGAGCCTCACCCTGGCTCAGGCCCAGGAATATCGCGTACAGAAGGGCGATACCCTCTACTCCATCGCCCGCAGGCACGGCACTACTGTCGAGACACTCAAGACCCTCAACGGCCTGAACAGCGACGTGATCAAGGTGGGGCAGGTACTCCGGGTCTCCGGCAGCCCCAGCGCCAATCGCGACTGGCGCTTCTTGCAGCAAGGGAAGGCAGCTTGGTACGGTCCCGGCTTCCAGGGCAGACGCACCGCCAGCGGCGAGCGCTTCAACACCTACGACCTCACCGCCGCGCACCCCACGCTGCCCTTTGGCACGCGGGTGCGGGTGACCAACCTGCGCAACGGGCGCAGGGTGATCGTGCGGGTCAACGACCGGGGGCCCTACATCCGGGGCTACGTGATCGACCTCTCCTATGCCGCCGCCCAGGCCATCGGCATGTCGGGAACGACCACGGTGCGCCTGGAAGTCCTCAGATGATCCGCTACGGCCTGCACCTTTCGATCTCGAGCAAGGAGGGCGTGGCGGGAGCGGTGCGGGAAGCCGAGTTGCTGGGCCTGAGCGCTTTCCAGATCTTCGCCAAGAACCCCAGAACCTGGAAGACCCGTCCCCTCTCCCCTGCCCAGATCGAGCGCTTCCGGGCCAGGCGCGAAAATCTCGGGGCCATCCCGGCGGTGATCCACGCTTCGTACCTCGTCAACCTGGGGGCTTCGGGCGAGTTGTGGGACAAGAGCGTGTTCAGCCTGGCTGAAGACCTGATGAAAGCCCAGGCCCTGGGCGTGGAACACGTGGTGGTGCATCCGGGTTCGGGCGACGCCGAGCGGGTGCGGGAGGGTGCGCTGAAGGCCCGCGAGCTGGCGGCTCTAGGGAAAAACGGCCCCAGGTTGCTGCTGGAGAACACCGCAGGAGGGGGCGGGGAGCTGGGTTCCGACCTGCACGGTCTGGCCCGGATCATCGAGGGCACACCGCTTCAGGTGTGCTTCGACACCTGTCACGCCTTCGCCGCCGGATACCGCATCCACGAAGACCCCGCCGGCGTGCTGAGCACGCTGGAGGAGGGGATCGGCCTGGAGCGCGTGCCGGTGATTCACCTCAACGACTCGCAGCACGCATTCGCCAGCCATAAAGACCTCCATGCCAACTTGCTCGAAGGTCACATTGGCCCGGCGCTGGCTGAGTTCGTCACCGACGCGCGCCTCTCGAACAAGGTGGTGATCCTCGAGACCCCCAGAAGCGCGCAGGAGGACGCGCACAACCTGCGGGTGTTGCGGGAGTGGTTGGGGGAGTGAGGGTGGGGGGTTATGCGTCTTGCGGCGTACGCCGGGAAAGGTCGATAGCCGATAGCTAAACGCAAGACGCCTTGGTTCTCGACCCTTGTCCCTCGGCCACTGGCTACAAGCCTTCCTTCATCCCAACGTAAGCTTGAAGAACTCGATCTGCACAAAGCGAATGAGCTGCATCACCGGCCCGCGCAACACGGTGAGGAACAGCAGCAACGCGATGATGGCGTAGTTGGGGTTGGCCTCGAGACGCCAGATGAAGGGGTGCCAGCGCAGGGGTAAAAGGCTCTGCACGATCTTGGAGCCGTCGAGGGGAGGCACCGGCAGCAGGTTGAACACCGCCAGGGTGATGTTGATGGCCGCGGCGTAGAGCAGGGCATTGGTGAGGGTGCTGTCGGGCATGGCCACGCCCAGCGTGTCGAGGCCCCTCAGCAGCAGCGCACACAGCAGGGCGATGGCCAGGTTGACCACGATGCCTGCGATGGAGACCACGAACAGGCCGAGTCGGTAGTTGCGAAAGTTGCGCGGATCGATGGGCACCGGCCTAGCCCAGCCGAAGCCGGCGAAGAGCAGCAGCAAGGTTCCCCAGGGATCGAGGTGCCGGAAGGGGTTGAGGCTGATGCGACCCATCAGGCGGGCAGTCTGGTCGCCCGACCAGGAGGCGCTCAGCGCGTGCCCGATCTCATGGAGGGTGAGCGAGAACAGCAGGATGCCCACCACCAGGAAAAAGGTAAGCGGTTCATCGCGCAGAAGCTCGATCAGCATGACTACAGACCCATCAGGCGGAACAGGCTGTTGAGAAAGCTGCCCAGCACCAGCCGAACCGCCGTGGTGACGCCGGTGAAGTTGAGGATCAGAAAGATCACGAAAAAACCGATGGGGCCATAGCTGGCTAGCTGATCCATGAAGCGGCGGGCCTCACTGCCGCCTAGGGCGTAGACCACCTTGGCCCCGTCGAGGGGGGGCACGGGAAAAAGATAGATCGCCGCGTGAATCAGCATCAGGCCCGAAGCCACGTCCAACCCATCGGCGATGCTGGCCATGCTGTCACCCACCCGGAGCAGCAGTCGGGCCAGTAGGCCAAACAGCAGGGCGGCGACGAAGAAGCCCAGCGGTCCCATCAGCGCTACTTGGGCATCCTTGCGGCCAAAGAGCCGGTAGGGCACCGGGCGGGGAAAGCCGAAGCCGATGAGGGCCAGGAAGACCAGGCCGATGATGTCAAGGTGGACCCGGGGCTCCACGCTGAGAAAGCCAAATCGGCGGGGAGAGGAATCCTTGTAGCGGTCGGCCAGCCAGGCCTGGAAGAGGTTGTGCATGACCAGGCCGAAAGCGGCGGCGGCAAAAGCCACCAAATAGGCAAGGGGGTTGGTTGCGAGCAGCGAGAAGAAGAACATCGCTCACCAGTTTACGGGTAAACGCCAACCCGATTGCATCTTCGAACCGACTTCACCATCGGCCCTGCTCCAGCAGCAGCAACCTCGCCCGCAACACCGCTGCCACCGTGAGCGAGTCGGTGATCTCGCCCCCCAACACCCGGCGGTAAACCTCCTCGAGCGGCACCTTCTGCACCCGGAGGTCTTCGGTGTCCTCGGGGCTGGCTTCGCCCTGGTGCAGCCCCCGCGCCAGGTACACCATCCCGACCTCGTCGGTGACGGAGTTGGAGAGGTGTAGCGTCAGGAGCAATTCCCAGTGATCGGCACGGAGGCCGGTCTCCTCGAGCAACTCGCGCTTGGCGGCCTCGAGGGGTTCTTCGTCGAAGGGGCCGCCGCCCTCGGGGATTTCCCAGGAATAGCGGCCCAGGGTGTAGCGGTACTGGCCCACCAGATAGGTATTGCCCTCCTCGTCGAGGGGCAACACCCCGATGGCCCGGTTCTTGAAGTGCACTACCCCATAGACGCCGGGGTTGCCGCTGGGGTTGATCACCTCGCGGTGGGTGACGGCGATCCAGCGGTTGTCGTAGACCAGCTCGGAGGAGAGGGTCTGCCAGGGGGAGTCTTCGGGGTCGGTCATCAGTCGCTCATCCGCGTGGTGACGAAGTTGGTGAAGATGGCCCCCCGGCGGTAGAAGGCGTTGTCCATGACCTTGAGGTGGAAGGGTACGGTGGTCTTGACGCCCGGCCCTTCGATCACGGTCTCGCCCAAAGCCCGCTTCATGCGGTCGATGGCCTCCTCACGGGTGGGGGCGTGGACGATGAGCTTGGCCACGAGCGAGTCGTAATGGGGCGGGATACTGTAGCCAGCGTAGAGGTGCGAGTCGATGCGCACGCCGGGGCCGCCGGGGAAGTGCAGGGTCTCGACTTTGCCGATGCTGGGGCGGAAGTCTTTTTCGTAGTCCTCGGCGTTGATGCGGCACTCGATGGCATGGCCCTTGAGGATGACGTCCTCCTGCTGGAGGTCGAGGGGTTCACCCGCGGCGATGCGGATCTGCATCTTCACGAAGTCCAGGCCCGAGATCATCTCGGAGACGCAGTGCTCGACCTGGATGCGGGTGTTCATCTCCATGAAGTAGTAATTGCCCTCGGGATCGACGATGAACTCGAGCGTCCCCGCCCCTTGGTAATTGACGTACTTGGCTAAGCGGACCCCCGCGGCCAGGATTTCCTGGCGCAGTTCCTCGGGCAGGCGGCTGGGGGCCTCCTCGATGAGCTTCTGGTTGCGCCGCTGGATCGAGCAGTCGCGCTCGCCGATGTGGATGACGTGGCCCTTGCCATCGCCCATCACCTGCACCTCGACGTGGCGGAAGAGCTCGATGAACTTCTCCAGGATCAAAGCGGGGTCGCCGAAGTAGTTCTGGGCCTCCTGCTGGGCCTGCACGAAGGCGGTCTTCATCTCGTCGGAGGAGCGCACGACCTTCTGGCCGCGCCCACCCCCGCCCGCGCTGGCTTTGAGCAGCACCGGGTAGCCGATCTGCTCGGCGGCAGCGATAGCCTCCTCGACGCTCTCGAGCACACCCGTCCCCGGAACGGTGGGCACGTTGGACTTGGCCGCGATCTCGCGCCCACCGGCCTTGGAGCCCAGACTGTACATGTTCTCGGGCGTCGGGCCGATGAAGACGATGCCGTATTCACGGCACATCTCGGCGAACTGGGGGTTCTCGGCCAGGAAGCCGTAGCCCGGGTGGATGGCGTCGGCCCCGCTGATGATGGCCGCCGAGAGCAGGTTGGGGATGTTGAGGTAGCTCTGGGTCGAAGGCGGCGCACCGATGCAGATGGCCTCGTCGGCCAGCAGGACGGGCAAGGACTGGGTGTCGGCCTCGGAGTGGGCCACCACCACCTTGATGCCCATCTCCCGCGCCGCGCGCAGCACCCGCAGGGCGATTTCCCCTCGGTTGGCGATGAGGATCTTGTTGAACATAGCACTCTCCAGACGCGCTCGTGGCTCACAGCCAGAAGCGATCGGCTATGAGCTACCAGCGCTCATGCAGGTTCGATGATGAAGAGAACTTGCCCGTACTCGACCGGCTCGCCGTTGCTCACCAGGATCTTGCGCACGATCCCGGAGACGTCGGACTCGATCTCGTTCATGAGCTTCATGGCCTCGATGATGCACAGCACCTGGCCCTTCTTCACCGTGTCGCCCTCCTTGACGAAGGGCTCAGCGTCGGGAGAAGGAGCCCGGTAGAAGGTGCCCACGATGGGGGCTTTGATCTCCACTCCCTTAACGGCGGGCTCTTCGGGCTTTGGCTCGGGAGCGGGGGCCGGAGTCGAATTGGCGGCAGGGGCAGGCTCCGGCGCAGGCGGCGGGACGGGTACTGGGACAGGAGCCGGGACCGGGATGGCTGGGGCAGGTGCCGGTGTGGGAGCCACGTAGGTCACAGCGGGGGCTGTGCCCCCCCGTTTGACGGTGAGTTTGTAATCAGGGGTCTCGAGGCTGAGTTCGGAAACCTCGTTTTCAACCAAGGCTTGCAGGATGAGCTTCAGTTCCTTCGCATTCATATTCACCTCGGGCGATCCGAACGCCCCAAGTATACCCACGCAGCCCGCCCAGGTCGCTCGAGCGGGTTTGTCGACCTTCAGGCGTTAGCATACGGCATAAAACCAGGGGCGAGCTTCACGCCGCCCCCCAGCGATGAAAGCGCTTCAGGCCCGGCTGATGTAAGTACCCGTGCGGGTATCGACCTTGATGACCTCGCCGGTCTCCACGAACAAGGGAACCTGCACCACCGCGCCGGTCTCGAGCGTCGCCGGCTTGGTGCCACCCGAGACGGTATCCCCGCGCACGCCTGGCGGCGTGTCGATGATCTTGAGCTCGACCGTGAAGGGCGGGGTGATGTCCAGCGGGCGCCCGTTGTACATCGAACCCTGCACGGTCATGCCCTCCTTGAGGAACTTGGCTGCGTCGGTGATGTCCTTGGGCACGTGAAACTGCTCGTAGGTCTCGAGGTCCATCAGCACCAGCTCGTCACCTTCGGCGTAGAGGTACTGCAGGTCCTTGGTCTCGACGTAGATGTCCTCGAGTTTCTCCCCCGAGTTGAAGGAGCGCTCCACGGTAACGCCGGTCTCGAGGTTCTTGAACTTGGCGACCACCTTGGCCCCACCCCGCCCAATCTTCTGGTGCTGGTAGTCCACGCACATCCACAGGCCGCCATCCATCTTGACTTTTGTGCCGTTGCGCAAGTCGGTCACGCTGATCATGCAAAGCTCCTCTGGCCCTCATAGGGCCTTTCCAAAGCGTGATTGTACATGGCGCGGGCGCTTTGCTCAATTTCGCGACACGCATCTCTACGAAAGCTCGGTGATCTGCGGCTTGAGGCCGAGCTTTTCGATGTACCCCAGGTACTCCTGCTCGCTCAGGGGGTACTTCCCGGCCAGGGCTACGATGAAGGCTTCCATCACGTTGGTGCCGAAGCTGCGACCCGCGATGCGCGGGGTGGTGGTGATGAGGGTCTTGATGCCCCTCGAGCGCATGAACTCGAGGTCTTCCTCGGTGGTGGTGTTGGTGAGGATGACCTTGCCCTGCATGTCGGGGGGCATGTAGCGGCGCATGAAGTGCCAGTCCCCCGCGATCACGTCGGCCCAGCGGAAATACCTCTGCCGCCAGTCGAGCACCTGCTTTTCCTGCTTCTCGCCCGTGGGGTAGAGCCACTTGAAGGGCAGTTGGGTGATGATGGGCATGAGGATGTAGGCCCACAGGCGCAGCACCGGGAGCTGCCGGATGGGAAAGGGTAATCCCAGCCCATAGATGAAGTCGCCATAGATCACCTCGGCCCCAGCTTCGCTCATGGCCTCGGCCAGGCCGAAGCGGTCAAGGGCGCTGGGGATGAGCACCTTCTTGCCCTTCCAGTGGATTTGCGGCTCCAGCACGCGCACAGCGTTGCGCTCGAGGGTGTGTTTGAGCCCCGAGCCGTCGACCATGGGGCTTTGCTTAGCGGCGGCGGCCATGCGGGCCGAGTCACGGAAGGTGTAACGGCGCTTCCCGGCCCACACGTACAGGTCGGCCCCGCCCAGGCCGAAGGCATCAACCTTGCCGTCGAGTTCCCTGACCAGCTCGATGGCCTTCTCCCAGCTCCCGTCGGTGCCAATGCGCTCGAGCACAAAGGTATCGGGGAGACCTTCGATGCTGAGCTCGGCCTTGGAGTTACGCTTGGAAGAGCCAATCGAGACGCTGACGATGCGTTTGGGCATGTCCCTAATCCTACTGCGCCAACCCGAGAAGCATCAGCAAGGCAGCGACAACCCAAAAGACATAAGCCAGCCAGCGGGGAGCGGCTTTCTGAGCAGAAAAAGCCATCACCAGGCCACCGAGCAAGGCCGCTCCCAGGGCCAGGGTAAACAGCAGCGGACGCGGATTTCTGAAGACCTCTTCCATAGCAGAGTCATTATGGGGTGCCGGGGTTACAGCAGCGACTTCACCGCTTCCGCGACGCGCTCGGGGGTGAAACCGAGTTCCTTGTAGACCACGGCGTAGGGGGCGCTGGCCCCAAAGCGATCCAGGCCGATGCACCTGTCGGCGTAGCGCTCCCAGCCCAGGGTGGTTCCGGCTTCGACCGAGACCGTGGGGAGGTGAGGGGGCAGCACGGCGCTGCGATACTGAGCGTCCTGGGCCTCGAAAGCCTCCCAGCAGGGCAGGCTCACCACCCGCACCCGCAGGCCTTCCTTGGCCAATGCGGTCTGGGCCTCGAGGGCCAAGCTGACCTCGCTCCCGGTGGCGACGATGAGCGCCTGAGGGTCCTCCACCTCCGAGAGAACGTATCCGCCCCTCAATGCCTCCTCAGCGGAGGCCAGCTTGCTGCGGTCGAAGACCGGGAGGGCCTGGCGAGTGAGGGCCAGGGCGGTGGGGCCATTCTTGCGCTCGAGGGCCATCCTCCAGGCCATCGCGGTCTCGTCGGCGTCCGCCGGGCGGATGACCCAGAGGTTGGGAATGGCCCGCAGGCTCATGAGGTGCTCGACGGGCTGGTGGGTGGGGCCGTCCTCGCCCAGAGCGATGGAGTCGTGGGTGTAGACGAAAATGGTGGGAACTTCCATGAGCGCTGCCAGGCGGACGGCCGGGCGCATGTAGTCGGAGAACACCAGAAAGGTGCCGCCATAGGCCCGGTGGCCGCCGTGCAGGTTGATCCCGTTCAGAATGGCCCCCATGCCGTGCTCGCGCACCCCGTAGCGGATGTAGCGGCCAGTGGGGTTGGAGGCAGAAAAGTCTTCCATGCCCAGCGCCTTGGTGTTGTTGGAGGGGGTGAGGTCGGCGCTGCCCCCCAGGAGTTCGGGCATGCGCGGGGCCAGGGCGTCGAGCACCTTGCCGCTGGCGGCGCGGGTAGCAAGCTTGGAGCCGGGCTCGAAGCTGGGCAGGGCCTGCTCCCAGCCGGCCTCGCTGCTGGCGAAACCGTTGGGCAGTTCACCGGCCATGCGGCGGTGGAATTCAGCGGCCAGTTCGGGGAAAGCGTGGCGGTAAGCTTCCAGGCGGCGGTTCCACTCGGCCTGGGCGGCCTCGCCCTTGGGGATGGCCCGACGATAGTCGTCGTAGACTTCCTGCGGGATTTCGAAAGGGGCGTACTGCCAGCCCAGCGCTTCGCGAGTGGCCGCCACCTTCTCGGGCCCCATCGCGTCGGAGTGGGCCTTGTGGTGCCCGGCCAGAGGTGAACCGAAGCCGATGATGCTCTTGATGGAGATGATGCTGGGGCGGGGGTCGGCCTGGGCCTCCCGGATGGCGCGGCGGATGGCCTCGAGGTCCTCGCCGTGGACCCCGCCCACCGTGTGCCAGCCGTAGGCCCGGTAACGCCCCAGCACGTCCTCGGTGAAGGCCAGGTCGGTGGATCCGTCGATGGAGATGCTGTTGTCGTCGTAGAGGACGATCAGCTTGCCCAGCTTGAGGTGCCCGGCCAGCGAGCTGGCCTCGCTCGAGACCCCCTCCATCAGGTCGCCGTCGGAGGCCAGCACGTAGGTGTAGTGATCGACGATGGTGTGGCCCTCGCGGTTGAACTCCGCCGCCAGCCTCTTCTCGGCCAAGGCCATCCCCACCGCGGTGCTGATCCCCTGCCCCAGCGGGCCGGTGGTGGTCTCGACCCCCACCGTGTGGTGGTACTCAGGATGACCGGGAGTGCGCGATCCCCACTGGCGGAAGCGCTTGAGCTCCTCCAGCGGCAGGTCGTAGCCGCTGAGGTGCAGCAGCGCGTAGATCAGCATGCTGCCGTGGCCCGCCGAGAGCACGAAGCGGTCGCGGTCGAACCAGTGGGGATCGCGTGGGTTGTGCTTGAGGAACTCAGTCCACAGCACGTAAGCCGAGGGAGCCATGCCCATAGGCATTCCGGCATGCCCGCTCTTGGCCTGCTCCACGGCATCCAGGGCCAGCATGCGGATGGCGTTGATCGAGAGGGTCTGAACTCTGACGGACTCCACCATAAGCGCCATATTACCCCACCCCCATAGTTATTTCGCCACTCGCACAATAGGGGGAGGGAATCGGCTCGAGCATCCAGGCGGGGAAAAATAGCCCTGGAAGCGACCTGGTCCGTTTTACGGGAGCACTATTTCTGGGACACTTGTACTTACCGACTCCTATAGACTTCCCAAGCAAGGAGGGCTCATGGAGAACCAGAAAGATCACCGGCCCTGGGGCGCAGTCTTGGTGGTGGTGGTGTTGACCATCTTTATCCTCACCTTCTGGTTGTTCTACTTCTTCACTTTCCTGGGGAGGAGCTAGGGCATGAATCACGAGGAACACGTGGTAATCGAGCGCTTCGAACGCGGCTGGCTGGTATTCGGGATCGGGATGATCGTGGTTTTCGTGGTGCTCATCGCCTACACCATGGCCAACTTCGGCGGCAGCATCCCGGTAGGTACCCAGCGCATCGACCCAACCAAGGTGCGCAGCGAGGGCGAATTCGCCAATCCGCGCATCGAGCAGATCGGTAATGAGTACGTAGCTTACGTTCAGGCCTTCGCTTTCGGCTACCTGCCCGCCGAGATGCGGGTCAAAAAGGACCGCAAAGTGACCTTCTACGTCACCAGCCCCGACGTGCAGCACGGCTTCATGATCGAGCGCACCAACATCAACGTGCAGGTCATTCCCGGCGAGGTAGCCAGAGTAAGCCACACCTTCAGAAAAGCGGGCGAGTACCAGATCATCTGCAACGAGTACTGCGGCCTGGGCCACGCGAACATGATCAGCAAGATCGTGGTGGAGGAATAAACCTCGAGAGTCGAGGGCTATAGGCGCTTTAGTCCCAGACCCTGGACCCAAGTTTCATAAGGAGAACCGATGGCCGTAATCCCCCTCTCCAAAGTGGATGCCTACGCGGGCCATCCCGAAAAGAAGCTGACGCTGTACATGCTCATGCTGGGCTTCGCCGCCCTGCTGCTGGGCACTTTCTTCGGCCCATTACAGTCGTTCAACTATGGCGGTCTCGACCTCTACCCCTACCTCAAGCCCCTCATCCAGTCGTACTACCAGGGGCTGAGCCTGCACGGGGTCCTCAACGCCATCGTCTTCACCCAGCTCATGGCCCAGGCCCTGCTGGTCTATTTCCCGGCCAGAGAACTCGGCTACAGGCCCAACATGGCGCTGGCCTGGGTGTCGTGGTGGATGGCCCTGGTGGGGCTCTTGATCGCCGCCATCCCGCTGCTGCTCAACGCAGCTTCGGTGCTCTACACCTTCTATGCCCCGCTCAAGGCCCACTGGGCCTTCTATGTCGGAGCGGCGATCTTCGTGCTCTCGAGCTGGGTCAGCGCATACCTGGTGCTGCAGATGTGGCTGCGCTTTAAGCGGGAGAACCCCGGCAAGATCACCCCGCTGGTGACCTACATGAGCCTGATCCACTGGCTGATGTGGTTCCTAGCCTCGCTGGGCCTGGTGGTCGAGGTGGCCTTCTTCCTCATCCCCTGGTCCTTCGGCTGGATCGAGGGCGTCGATCCCCTGCTCATGCGCACGCTGTTCTGGTACACCGGGCATCCCATCGTGTACTTCTGGCTGCTGCCGGCTTACGTGGTGGCTTACACCATCCTGCCCAAACTCGCCGGGGGCAAACTGATCTCCGACCCCCTGGCCCGCCTGGCCTTCCTGCTGTTTTTGCTCTTCTCGATCCCCGTGGGCTTCCACCACCAATTCGCCGACCCCGGCATCGCGCCGGGCTGGAAGTTCATCCACACCGTGTTGACCATGATGGTGGCCGTGCCCAGCCTGATGACCGCCTTCACCCTGGCGGCCAGCCTCGAGAACGCCGGGCGGGCCAGGGGCGGCAAGGGCCTGTTGGGTTGGATCCGAGCACTGCCCTGGAATAACCCCAGCGTGCTGGCGCTGCTGCTGGGCCTTATCGCCTTCATCCCCGGCGGAGCCGGGGGGATCGTCAACGCCAGCTTCACCCTCAACCAGGCTGTCCACAACACCACCTGGATCCCCGGCCACTTCCACCTGCAAGTCGCTACCCTGGTCACCATGGCCGTCATGGGCACCGCCTTCTGGCTGATCCCCCACCTCACCGGCAAGCCCCTCGTCCGGCCGGGCCTGGCCTGGGCCTCGATGTGGCTGTGGTTCATCGGCATGTTCATCATGACCTTCACTCTGCACTGGATGGGCTTCCTGTGGGGCATCCCCCGCCGCGCCCACATCGCCGAGAGCCCCGCTGCTATGGAGGCATACCGGGAGTCGGCAGCTTGGATGGTCATGAACATCGTCTCGGGGATAATCCTGCTCGTGGCCGCGGTGATGTTCTTCTACGTGATCTTCGCCACCGCCCTGCAAGCGCGGCGCGACTTCTCCGAGCACCAGGAAATCCCCTTTGCCGAGGCGATTTCCAAGCCCGAAGGCAACAGCCTGGCCCTGATGACCGAGCGGGTGGGGTTCTGGTTCGGCGTGGCGGTGGTGCTGATCCTGGTGGCCTATGGACCGGTGCTGTTCCAGATGTTCACCAACATGAACCCGGTTCCCGGCATGCGACTTTGGTGAGAAGTCGATAGACAGCGGTACGAGCGATAGAATCTCTCCATGCCTCGCCTACCTCGAGCAATCTACGCACTGGGCTGGGTCAGCCTGCTCATGGACATCGCCTCGGAGATGGTCTACCCGCTGCTGCCGCTATTCATGACCGGCAGCCTGGGGCTGGGCAAGGAGATCGTGGGGCTGGTAGAAGGGGTGGCCGAGGCCACCTCGAGCCTATTCAAGGTGGCCGGGGGCCGCATCTCCGACCGCATCGCCGCCCGCAAGCCGCTGCTGCTGGCGGGCTACGGTACCCCGGCCCTCCTGCGCCCCATCCTGGCCCTGGCGACAGCGTCCTGGCACGTGCTGGCCTACCGCTTCCTGGACCGGGTAGGCAAGGGCCTGCGCACCGCGCCCCGCGACGCCCTGCTAGCTGAGGTTACCCCCAAGGGGCAGTATGGGCGGGCTTACGGCCTACATCGGGCGATGGACTCGGTGGGAGCCACCATCGGCCCTTTGCTGGCCTTCGCGCTGCTGCCGCTGGTGGGCTTTCGCGGGGTGTTCTGGCTATCGGCCATCCCGGCTGCGCTAGCGGTGCTGGTCATCGTGTTCGCGGTCAGGGAGAAGGGCGGGATCGCCAGACCCCTGCCACCCCTGCGCTTCTCGAACTTCTCCCCTCAGTACCGCCATTTCCTGTTGGTCACAGGGGTGTTCACCCTGGGGCTCTCCTCCAACGCCTTCCTGATCCTCCGGCTCACCGACCTGGGGCTGAGCGACGCCCAGGCCACGCTGGCTTACACCGGCTACAACCTGCTCTACGCCCTGAGCTCCTACCCGCTGGGCCTGCTGGCCGACCGCTTCGGGCTGCGGCGGATGGTAGCCGCGGGATTGGCACTCTACGCGCTGGTCTACTTGGGCCTGGGGCTCTCGAGTCAGGCCTGGCAAGGCATCGCCCTGTTCGGGCTCTACGCCCTCTACAGCGCCGCGTTCGAGGGAAGCAGCCGGGCTTACCTAGCCACCCTCATCCCGCCCACCGAGAAAGCCAGCGCCATCGGCTTCTACCACACCCTGATGGGCCTGCTGCTCTTCCCTGCCAGTTTGCTGTTTGGCCTGCTGTGGGAAGGCTTCGGAGCCCCTGTCGCCTTCTTTTTCGGCAGCAGCATGGCGGCTTTCGCGCTGCTGATTTTCCTGCAAGGTTCGGCAAGGCACAAACTGCCCGTGGGCTTGCCTTAGACTGACTCGAGTCTATGTTGCGCCAGCGTCTGAGTTGGGATCATCTGGCTATGGGTCTGGGCGGGCTGTGCTTCGCTCACTGCCTGCTGACACCGGTGTTGCTGGCATTGTTCCCCCTGCTGGCCCAGGGCGTGTTGGGCAGCGAGTCCGTGCATAGCTTGCTGCTTTGGCTGACCATCCCGGTCAGCGGGCTGGGGCTGTGGCTGGGATGTCGCGAACACAAGGATCGGGTGGTGATCGCCTTCGGAGTGCTGGGCATGGCCTTTTTAGTGATAGCGCGCAGCTTCGAGGAGTCGCCGCTGGAAACCTGGTCCACCGTGGCCGGAAGCCTCACGCTGATCGGCGCCCACCTGCGAAACTTCCGCCTGTGCCGCATGGACCGCTGCGAGCACTGACCGCACACTGACCGTAACGCACGCGTAACCCCCGGTGATCTAAGATCAGGGGGCTTTTCCATTTTTGGGGCCGGAAAGGGGAATGCCATGGCGAAAGCAAAGCTGACGGGTCGTGTGGTTTATCCTGGAGATTTCGGCTGGGACGATGCGCGCAAGGGGTTCAACCAGCGCTTTGACGTGCAGCCCAGGGCCGTGGTGTTCTGCCAGAGCACCCGCGATGTCGCCAACGCCATCCTCTGGGCCAGGGAGAACAACCTGCCCTTCCGCGCCCGTAGCGGGCGGCACAGCTACGAGGGATACTCCCTCATTAACGAGGGGCTGATCATCGACCTCAGCGATCTGGACAACGTCAGCGTGAACCGCGAGCACATGATCGCCCAGATCGGGGCGGGCATCCACATGCTCGAGCTCTCCGAGTGGCTGGGGCAGGTGAACGTGACCCTCCCTCTGGCGACCGGCCCCACCGTGGGGCTAGCCGGGCTGGCGCTAGGGGGTGGCTTCGGCCTGACCTCGCGCAAGTACGGCCTGACCTGCGACAACCTCATCGGGCTCGAGATCGTGGACGCCGAGGGCAAGGCCCTCATCGCCAGCGAGTTCCGCCACCCCGACCTGTTCTGGGCCTGCAAGGGCGGTGGGGGCGGCAATTTCGGTATCGCCACACGCTTTTTCTTCCGCGTGCACCCCGTCTCCTACGCGGTGGCCTTCATGGTGCAGTGGGACTGGAGCCAGTTCGAAGCGGTGGTGGCGGCCTGGCAGGACTGGGCCTGGGGCGTGGATAACGATGTCTCCACCGCCCTCCAGCTCACCGTGACCAGAAGCATCAAGCTCTACGGCCTCTACACGCCCGACAACCCCGCCGACCTTCCCAAGGCCCAACAACTGTTGGCCCCCCTGCTGCAGTCCGTCCC
>NZ_QWLA01000089.1 GCF_003574095.1 Calidithermus roseus | reverse complement strand
GCCCGGCTCCACTCCCCCACGCGGTAGCGCTCGGCTTGCGCGGCCACCCAGCCCGCCACCGCCTGGGAGAGCCTGCGCCCATCGGCCAGGCGCAAGTCCTGGAAGAGCCCCGAACCGGGGTTGGAGGTCTTGACCAACACGAACAGCGCGCCGCGGCTGCGGTCGGCGGCCTGGAGGAGGGGTTCCATGGCGTCCTCGCCCAGGTAGGGGTTGACGGTGAGGGCGCTGCCGGGATAGGCCTCGAGATAAGCCCTGGCGTAGGCCTCGGCGGTGGAGCCGATATCCCCGCGTTTGGCGTCGAAGATCACCGGCAGGGCCAGCACCCGTGCCCCAGCCGCCAGCTCGTGCATCAGCGCGAAGCCCTCCGGCCCCAGCGCCTCGAAGAAGGCTGCCTGGAACTTGACCGCGCAGAGCCTGGCGGCCAGGGCTTCCATCAGCTCGAGGGTGTAGCGGCGGATGTGCGGCAGGAGCGATCCGCGAACCCCCTCCACCCGGTGCAGCTCGGGACGGGGGTCAACGCCCAGGACCAGCGGGGGGCGCTGCATGACCTCTTCGACGAAATCAAAGACCACGCCCTCATACTAAGGGCCCTCCGCTTGATTTTCCCTCATCTGGGGCTCCCACGGGTAGCGTTTGTGGGCGCGGTGACGGGAAGATTGCCAAGACGCGAAGCTTCCCGTGGGGTACTTAGCGCTATACACCATCGCTCCTCAGTTGCCTCAGCGCCTCGAACAAGGCGATGCCCACCGCCACCGAGACGTTGAGTGAGCGCACCGGGCCGGGCATGGGGATGCTCACTCCGGGAAACTGGCGCAGGACTTCCTCGGGTAGGCCGCGAGTTTCGGGGCCAAACAGCAGGTAGTCGCCGGGCCGGTACCGAACGTCGGTGTAGGGCTGCTGGGCTTTGGAACTGAAGGCCCACACCCTCGCCCCCGCTTCCAGCTGCTCGACGAACTTTGCCCAGGAGTCGTGCAGCACGTAGCGCACGTGAGGCCAGTAGTCCAGTCCGGCCCGTTTGAGCCTGGGATCGCCCGAGCGAGCCATCCCACCTTCGAACCAGCGGAAGCCAAAGGGGCGGATCAGGTGCAACTCGGCTCCCGCCGAGGCGCAGGTGCGGGCGATGTTGCCGGTATTCTGCGGGATGTCGGGTTGGTAAAGCACCACGCGCAGCATGAGCCCACTATAAGTCGGTGGTCGATAGACATGGGACTTAGGCCGTACGCAAGACACCGAAGGCTGATAAGCTCGAGCCCCCACTGGCCGACGACCGTTGACGGCCTTTTTCCAGCTTCATGTCTCTCGCCGAGCGCCTTTTGCTCAGCTCGAGCCAGAACCGGCCCGTCTTCATGCTAGGATACCTGCGGAGAGTGATGTGCTAGGGCCTGAACTCCTGCTTTGCGTAATAGCTCTAGGGTTTGGATTGTTGCTTCTGCGCGAAGCAAGGCATCAGCCCGTCTGGCAGGGAGCGGCGTGGGGCTTGTTGCTGTGGGCCCTCGAGGAGCTGGCCTGGTGGATTCAGCGCAGCCAGGGCTTCAGCGCGGTGATCACCCCCGCCGACGTGCTTTTCTACGCGGGGGCGGCCAGTTGGATGACCACCCTCATCCGCCTCGAGGTGCGGGCTACCCCGCGCTGGGGCCTGCTGCTGGTGCCCGCTTTGTTGCTCTGCACGGTTGCCCTGCTGGCCCGCCCTTCGGCCCTGCTCTCCGCCGTGGTTTCGTCGCTGGACCTCCTGCTCATGATCTTCGCCCTGCCGGTGCTCGAGCCCGCCCTGCGGGGCCAGGCCTCGGTGGGGCGCTTGTTGCTGGGTCTGGGGATCTTCATGCGGGTGAGCGCGCACAGCGCGTACTACTGGCTGGGCGAACCCGCGCTGGGAATGCTGGACTTCAGCATGTGGGGCGGCAGCTATGCCCTGATGGGCCTGGGGGCTTACCTCGAGGTGCGCAAGTTGGAGCGGCGGGTGGGGTTCTGGCCCTACTTGCTGGGCATCGCCAGCACCCTGGGGGTTTATCTGCTGTTCATCCACACCGCCAGCCTGCTCTACCCGTCGATGCTGGTCGAGGCGGCGCTGCTGGCGGCTTACCCCCTGCTGGCGGTCGTGCTGGCTTTTTCAGGAGTGCTCTACCGCAACCGTCGGTGGGCCGAGGAGCGATTGGAGCGCTGGACCTCGCTACTGGAGCGGCTGGGTGAGCTGGAATCCGGGGTGCAGACCACCCAGAACCTGGGGGCAGCCGGGTTGATGCGGCGGGTGCTGGATGCCTTGCAGCCGGTGTTCCCCGACCTGGTGGGCATCGAGATCCGCAACCGCGAATCCGTGCGGGTGGGCAAGGCCGCGCTTTACGTCAAGCACTTTCCCCTCTATGCCGACGAAGCCGAGGGGCGACTGTACTTCGAGCGCACCCCCAGCCCCTCCGACGCCCACGACCTCGAGGTGCTGGGCCCCTTCGTGGCCGAGAAGCTGCGCTCGGCGCTGTCGCTGGAAGAGTGGCGCAACCGCGCCCTCACCGATCCCCTCACCGGCCTCCTCAATCGCCGGGGGCTCGAGCGCCAGATTCCCCGCCTGATCGAGCTATGCCACACCAGCCAGCGTCCTCTGAGCGTGGCCATGCTCGACCTCGACCACTTCAAGCGCATCAACGACACCTACGGCCATTCGGTGGGCGACCGGGTGCTGCAAACCCTGGCCGGGGTGCTGCGCCACCACCTGCGCACCGAGGACCTAGCGGTGCGCTGGGGAGGCGAGGAGTTCGCCCTGTTCCTCTACGGGGCGGGGCTGGAGGAGGCGCGGCGGGTGCTCGAGCGCATCCGGACCGAGATGAGGGCGCTGGAGGTCGAGCCCATCTCCTGGAACGTCACCCTCTCGGCGGGCCTCACCGGGGGCAGCGTTCCTGCCTCGGAGGGCTTGCTGGAAGCCTGGATCCTCCAGGCCGACTGGACCCTGCTGCACGCCAAGGAGGCGGGCCGCGACCGGGTGATGGTCACCGAACCCCCGCGCAGCCAGGACCTCGAGCCGCGCAGGACGGCTTCGCAGTAGATTTACAGATAGTGAGCTAAAGGATAGGTGTGCCCCAGGGGCGGTGGATATGCTACCCCTGCAAGAGCGATTCCACGATTACCCCCGTTTGGAGTATTCGTAGAACGCCGCGAGGAGGAAAGCATGCCCGTACGTACCTCGGAAGCGGTCTGGCAGGGCACCCTCAAGGAGGGCAAAGGCCACCTCAAGCTGCAAAGCGGGGTTTATGAAGGCCCCTATACCCATGCCTCGCGCTTCGAAAACGCGCCCGGCACCAACCCCGAGGAACTGATCGGGGCGGCCCACGCAGGCTGCTTCGCCATGTTCCTCTCGGCCTTGCTGACCAACAACGGCTTCACCCCCGAGCGCCTGCACGCCCGATCCAGCGTCCACCTGGGCGAAGGGCCCACCATCACCAAGATCGAGCTGCGCCTCGAGGCCAAAGTTCCCGGCCTCTCCGAGGAGAAGTTCCAGGAGCTGGCCCAGCAAGCCAAGGCCAAATGCCCCGTCTCCAAGGCGCTGGCCGCCGTACCCGAGATCACGCTCGAGGCCAGGCTCGTTTACGCCTGACGAGGGCCACGTATTCGACTACCGGCGCTTATCCACATTCGCCCCCGCTGGAACCCCGCTCCGGCTGAGCTGAACCAGCGCCGTCCGCAGGGCCTCGATGGCCTTGAGGAACTCGGGGATCTCCACGTGTTCGTAGGGGGTGTGGTCGAGGGTGGAGTCGCCAGGTCCGTAGGCGATCATGGGAGCCGACCAGTGGGGAGCCAGCACGTTCATGTCACAGGTGCCGGTCTTGTACTTGAAGACCGGGGTTCCCCCCGCCTGGCGAATGCCCAGGCGCATGGCGCGGGTGAGGGGGGTATCCTTGGGGCCTACGTAGGGCACCTCGCGCCCGGAGAACACCAGGTCGATGGTGGGGGGAGCATAGGCCAGCAGATGTCGCACCGCGTCCTCGGGTTGCAGGCGGGGAGGTAGGCGCAAATCGAAGAACATCTCGGCCACCTGCTCGAGTTCAGCCGGCTCGATGCGGAAGTCACGCAGGGTGTACTGGATCTGGTGGAAAGCCCCCTGGCCCACGTTCATGGCCTCGACCCAAGCCTTGATGGAGGTGAAGTAGCTGATGAGCTCCTCGGCGGCGTTGGGTTCGTGGTGCGCGGAGTGGAAGTGGTCCTTCTGGCGGCGGACCTTGACCAGCAGGCGGCCCTTGTAGCCCAAGGTAATGCCCTGCCAACCGGAAGGCTCCCCGATCACCACGTAGTGGGGCTCGAGCTTGTCGGCCACGTAGCGCGCCCCCTTGGAGCTGGGGGCTTCCTCCTCGGTGGCGCCAACCAGGTGCACGGTGATCTGGCTTTTGAGGTCCTCCGGCAGCCCCGCCGTCGCCAACACGAAGCTCACGAAAGGGCCCTTGGCGTCTACCGAACCCCGCCCGAAGAGCTTCTCACCCTCCACCCGCACCGGGACCACCCCGGCCACGGTGTCGATGTGACCCAGCAGCACGATCTGCAAAGGGCCATGCCCCCAGACTCCACGGGCGTTTTCGGCCTCGTCCACCCAGGCTTTGAGGCCCAGGCGCTCCATGCCATGGACTAGGTATTGCGCCACCAGACGCTCCGACCCCGAAGGCGAGGGGATCTCGAGCGCCCCTTTGAGAAACTCCACCGCCTCCATAGGCTGCCTCACCCCACCCACTCCGCCTTGGGATCCCAGGCCAGCACCTCGCGCACAGCCTCCACGACCCGCTCGAGGTCGCTCTTCTCGATGACCAGCGGCGGCAGGAAGCGGATGACGGTAGGCCCGGCCTGCAAGGTGAGGATGCGGTGCTCGCGCTCGAGGCGGGCGATGTAGGGCGCGCTCTTCTCCTTGAGTTCCATGCCGATCATCAGGCCCAGGCCGCGCACCTCGCGCACCTTGGGCGAACCGAGGGAGCGCAGTTGCTCCATGAACCACGGGCCCAGCTCGGCGGCGCGCTCCCACAGGCGGGTGTGCTCGAGGTAGCGAATCGCCGCGACCCCAGCGGCCATGGCCAGCGGATTGCCGCCAAAGGTGGTGCCGTGGCCGCCCTTGGGCATCTTGTCGGCCACGGCGTCGGTCATGACCATGCAGCCGATGGGCACACCTCCGCCCAACGCCTTGGCCATGGTGATGATGTCCGGGACGATCCCGAAGTGCTCGAAGGCCCAGCGCTTGCCGGTGCGGCCCATGCCGGTCTGAATCTCGTCGAGGACCAGCAGGCAGCCGCGCTCGGAGGTGACCTGGCGGGCGGCCTGGAGGAACTCCGCCGTCGCCGGGCGCACCCCGCCTTCGCCCTGGACGGGCTCGAGGAAGACCGCCGCCGTGTTCTCGTCCACGGCGTTCTTCAGGGCCTCGACGTCGTTGTAGGGGATGAACACCACCTCGTGGCCGTAGGGGCCGAAGGGCTCGCGGTACTTCGGCTCATACGACAGTGCCACCGCGCCCAGGGTGCGGCCCGAGAAGCCGCGCATGGCCGCGACGAACTTGCGCTTGCCGGTCGCCATCATGGCGAACTTGAGCGCCGCCTCGTTGGCCTCGGTGCCCGAGTTGCAGGGGAACACCCGCCGCAAGGAGGGGGGCAGGATGCCGGTGATGGCCGCGTAGAACTCGGCCCGCTTGTCGTTGGGCAGGGTCTGGGGCATCACCATCAGCGTGGCGGCCTGCCGCTGCACGGCCTCGACCACAAAGGGGTTGGAGTGCCCCAGGTTGGCTACGCCGTAGCCGCCCACGCAGTCGATGTACTCGTTGCCCTCGCTGTCCCACACGCGGGCACCCTCACCCCGCACGATCACCACGTCGTGCTTGTTGTACACGCCGGAGTCGTGGGCCTTCTCCACCTCGAGCCAGTTCAGCGCCGTCTGCATGATTCCTCCATTCTACGTTCGCCTCCCCAAACAAAAACCCGGCCCACGCGAAAGGGCCGGGAGCCGGGTTCAAAGCCTATAGGGCCTAACCCACCTCCCGTTGCATAGGTTTGCGCGAAGACGCGAACATATCGGGCTCAGGGTAAGGCCCTTCACCCTCCCTGTCAAGCACCGCTGGGGCCAAGCCACTCAGCCCGGACAGCCCGTACATTAAGTCAATGCGCCAGAAGTTGCTCGAGTCCTTCCGCTTCGCCCTGGAAGCCACCCACCCCTACCGCCTGACCCGCCAGGCCCTGCCCCAGACCCCGCCCACCCACGTGCTGGCTCTGGGCAAAGCCGCCTTCCCGATGCTCAAAGCGGTCAGCGACGCCTACGGGAGCGTGCCCGGCCTGGGCATCACGCGCTACGGACACCTCGAGCCCAGCGTGCGCCTGCCGGGGGTCGAACTGCTCGAGGCCGGGCATCCCGTGCCCAATGAGGGCAGCCTCCGGGCGGGGGAACGGGTGCTCGAGTTCGTGGGGCGGCTCTCCCCCACCGACCACCTGCTGGTGCTGATCTCGGGCGGCGGGAGCGCTTTGGTGAGCGCGCCCTGGGGCATCTCGAGCGAGGAGAAGCAGGCGCTCAGCCGGGCCCTGCTGGCCTCGGGGGCCGACATCCAGGAGGTCAACGCGGTGCGCAAGCACCTCTCGAGGCTCAAGGGCGGGCGGTTGGCGGCGGCCACCCAAGCCCGCATCACCAGCCTGCTCCTCTCCGACGTGCCCGGCGACGACCCCTCGGTGATCGCCTCCGGACCCACCGTGCCCGACCCCAGCACCTTCGCCCAGGCCCTGGAGGTGCTGGAGCGCTACGGCATCGAAAGCCCGGCGCGGGAGCACCTCGAGCGCGGCGCACGCGGCGAGCTTCCCGAGTCGCCCAAGCCCGGCGACCCCGTGTTCGAGCGGGTGGAGAACCGGCTCATCGGAGCGGCGCGGCACCTGTTGGAGGCCGCCCGGAGCTACTGGGAAGGCCTAGGCTACCGCGTGCTGGTCCTCTCCGACCGCTTCGTGGGCGAAGCCCGCGAACTGGCCCGCTTCCACGCGGCGATGGTGCAGAGCATCCGCGAGGCGGGGCAGCCGGTCCCTCCACCCGTAGTGCTGCTCTCGGGCGGCGAGGCCGGGGTGAGGGTGAGGGGCTCGGGCAAGGGGGGGCGCAACCAGGAGTTTTTGCTGTGGCTGGCCTGCTTCTTGGGCGAGGGTGGAGTGTGGGCGGTGGCCTGCGACTCCGACGGCATCGACGGGAACACCGAGGCGGCGGGGGCGGTGATTCATCCGAAGCTTCTGAGTGGAAGCCGACGGCTCAAGGCCAAGCAACACCTCGCCAACAACGACGCTTACGGCTTCTTCAAAGCTCACGACAGCCTGGTGATCAGCGGCCCCACCCAGAACAACCTCAACGATTACCGGGTGATCGTCGTCGAATAGGTGTGCCGAAGGCAAAATGCAAGGGGTTATCGAAGCGAGGGGGTGTGGGGGAGCTATAAAACCCAGCGGCTTTAGCCCTGGTCGCCTCGCCACGGCGAGGCGAGGACTCCCCCACGTGCCCCGCAGGGGCACGTGGCATAGGGCTGGCTGTGATAAAATGCCCATCGGGAACAGCAGTTCCCGAGGTTCTTGCCGCCCCGCCTTGGCGGGGCGGGGTAGGGGGTTCCGTCCACGAAGCGCTGGGCGGGTAAAACCTGTAGCGTGCGAATCTCGGTCTGGTGTGGCGAAAACCAAGCTACACTCTTGGCCAAACTCCGTACCGTGGGACACACGGGAAGTCACGCTTGAGGAGACGGTTGAAATACCGTGCATCACCGTGTAAGACGTTCGTACCGGGCGCATTGGTGAGCCCAAGAATCCCACGTGCTTTAGCCGTGGGAGTGTCAACGACCTGGGTATCGGAGATTTCGGGCTTCCAGGGGCCTCCTGCTTCCCCCTTCCTGCCTCACGGTGAGGTTCCGCTGAACTCCTGGCGGATTTGCGCTTCAATTGCGGCGGCCAGGTCGCGCTCTCCGGCGGCCAGCAAGTAGCTGTAGGCCGCCGGGGCGAAGCCGATTTGCTCGCTGAGCATCAGACGCAGGCCCTGCTCACGGGGTCGCTGAGGGATGTCGTCGGCCTCGAGCGCTACCCACACCACGGGCGCGGCGTAGACCGGACCGCTGGCAGAGGAGACCTCGAGGCGCTGAGCGAAGCGCAGGGCGCCGGTGGGCAGGGTGAAGAGCCCGTCGGCGGCCTGCTGACCAAAGAGTTCCTCGCCCCCGATCCCCAGCAGGCGCAGGCGCTGCCCACCCGCGATGGGCAGGCGCAGTTCGGGCAGGCTGTAGTCGGTGGGCAGGTAAAGGGCCGGGACCGCGCCCTCCCCCCGGCTGGTGACCCGCTTAGCAAAGGCCCGCGCCGCCTGGTCCTTGCAGATGCCCACGTCCTTGCAGGCTTCCAGCAGGCGCTGCCACAAGCTGGGGGAGTCGGCCAGCTGGAAGCAGGCAGTGGCGGCTCCCAGGGTATAGACCCGCACCCCGTAGGTCAGGCGGGCCTCGCCTCGCTCCACGCACAGCCGGTCGCCGGGCTGTAGCTCCAGGGTCAGGGGATTGCCTCCGGCGCGCTCGAAGGTCTGCTCCACGCTGCCCCTGCGCTCGAGCCGGGCCCTGCCGTTGAGCTCGAGCCTGACCTGCACCGCCAGGCCCAGGCCCAGCAGCAAGATCAATGCAGCGCCAATGCTGGGCGCTTTCCAGTGACGAAGCAACCCATTAATCCGGCTTCGCGTCATACCCTCTGGCCCCCCTCCACACCTTCAGCCCCAGCAGGGCGAAGTGCATCGCCACCACCGGGAACAAATAGTCGAGGAAATAACCGAAGCGGTTGACGATGAAAGCCCCCACCCAAAACAGCAGCCACACGATGATGGTGGGCTCCAGCAGGCCGTTGATCACCTTGCGGAACCTCGAGCGGCCCAGCAGCCCGTCGGTGATGCCGTAGGTGATGAGGAGCGAGGCGAAGACCAGGGTGGGCACCAGGAGCACCAGCAGCCACAGGTCGAGCCCCTCGCTGAAGTGGCCGTAGGTGACCAGGGTCATGAGGGCGCTGACGTGGATGTCGATGCCCTGCAGGCCGCTGGAGGCCGCCCGCACCGGCACGAAGTGCTGATCGGAGTCCGGTGGCCAGGTGCGGCCCAGCAGGAAGATGGCCCCCTGGGTGCTCTGGTCCTGCAACAGCCCCCCGCGCAGGAATTCGGCGGCGCTGATGACGGTGAGGCCCTTCCACAGCTGCTCGCCCTGGGTGCCTGGAGCGAAGCGCTGGATCTCGCGGAAGACGATGCGCTCCCCCACCCCGAAGGCTCCGGCGCTGAGCTTGCGGCAGGCCTCGAGGTCCTCTGGGCGGCTGAGGTCGTGACCGATGCCCAGGCAGTACAGCGCCAGCGCCGCCGGGAGGGGCTGAGCGGGCTCGGCTTTGGGGATCCAGCGGGTCACCCCGTCGCTGTCGTAGAGCACGAAGGCGTTGACCGGGAACAAGCGGGGGCTGACCTGGCGCATGGGCAGGCCCAGCACACTGGGCTGGAGCCCATCGGCGTCGGAGAGGGCCTCGAAGGGGCGGTCGTCGGCCAGGAGCAGGGGGTAGGGGAAGCGGCCCAACACCCGCAGCAGGCGCTCATCGCCCTCCGAGAGCGCAGCCTGCTCGTTGGAGCCAAAGCTCAGGTCGAAGTCCAGCAGCACCCCGGCGGGGCGGTAATCGGCGACGCGCAGCAGCAGGTCGGCCATGCGGCTGCGGTGGAAGAGGTAGCCCCGCACCCTGAGCGCCTCGAGGCTGGGCCGGTCGACCTCGACGAGCACCACCGGGGGAAAGGCCCGGCGCGGCTGGGGCGCGTTCCAGCGGTAGACCACGCGGGTGAGCTGGTCCAGGGGAGCGTTCTGCTCGACTTCGACCAGGAAACCCAGCGGCCCCAGCAGGTCGTAGCGGTGGATGAGCTGCAAGGCCCCCATCACCAGCAGGATCAGCACCGTGCGGTGCAGGGCTTTCCGCGCGATGGGGTCGTGCCAGAGCCAGGCCAGCCGTCGCATCTGGGCCTACTTCACCACTTCGACGACTACCTCGGCGGCGCCGTGCTCGAGCGCTGCCTGGCGGTTGCGGTCGGGCTGGGGGGCGGGAGCGGCCACGCCGATGTTGCGGCTCATGGTGGTGGCCAGCTCGGGAAGCTGACTGCCGCTGAAGTCGAAGGTCTTGAACTGGCCGCTGAAGCTGCCCAACCCGGCCCTGTAGAGGTTGAGCGGGACAGTGGTCACCAGGGCCAGCACCCGGCTCTTGCCCACCGGCTCGATGGCCCGAAAAACGAAGCTGCCCACCTTGCTTCCGGGCACCTCCACCATCTCGTTTTCCTCGAGGCGGTTGTCGGTGTTGAACTGGTTGGGGAAGATCACCGTGAGCTTACCGTCGGCCCCCAGCTCGATGAGGTTGAGGTAGCCGGCTTTGGAGCTGACCAGCCGGAAGCTCAGCTCCTCGCCCAGCCTGTAGGTGCGGCTGGGCTTGCTGGCGGCGATCTCCACGCGGAACTGGCTGTTGCGCAGGATACGGTTGAGCAACTCGCCGGGGGTGTCGGCCTGCTCCACCGCTCCGGTGTAGGGCTGCGCCGGGGTCTCGGGCTGGCCCAGCTTGCCGAAGGCGTGGATGTCCTTGCCCAGCCAGGCCGGGGGGCCGTCGAGCTGGGGGGTATGGGGCAGGTAGCGCGGCAAGCGGCTCACCGCCTGCCGGATGGCGTCGGCGCTGCGGTCGCGCAGTTGCAGAAAGGAGAGGCTGCCGGGCTGCATCACCAGGTTGTAAAGCGCCTGGGTGAAGGCGCTCCCCTGGCCCACGGCCAGCGCCCCCAGCGCCACCTCGTTCTGCGCCGCGGCGCTCAGGCTGATGACGCGGGGCCCGGCCTTGTCCTGCTCGACGCTGATGGAGCGGATGTTGGCGGGTTTGGCGCAGACGGGTTGCTGGGCGGGTTTGGGCCACAGCTTGCCCTCGAGCTCCCCGAACAGGGCCGACTTGGTGGCGGTGCCGCTGAAGCAGCTATCGAGGATGACCCAGATTTCGCTGGCGGCCACCTTCTGCAGCAGACCGTCCACCTCGTCGTCGCTGACCACCCGCCCGTCCTGCCCCACGATGGCCTCGTCACAGCCGTCGTCCTCGTCGCCGTTGAGGTCGCGCAGTTGGGTACCGTGGCCGCTGAAGTAGAAGATGGCGCGGTCGCCGGCCTTGGTGCCCCTCACCAGCCACTCGTCGGTGGCCTTGAGGATGCCCTCACGGGTGGCCTCGCGGTCCTTGAGCAGCCGGATCTGCGCGGGCTGGAAGCCGAGCTTAAGGGAGACCTGACGCATGAGCTCGAGGTCGCGGTCAGGGCCGGGAAGGGGTTTTTCGTACTCCCGGATGCCGATGATCAGCGCCCGGTCCTCGGCCAAGGCCAGGCTACCCAATGCCAGCGCCAAAACCACCGATGCCCATCGCTTCATATCGCCCAGCCTCCCGTAATTCACTCGCGGAGCCCATAATGGGCTAATGGTTAATCCGGCGTTATACGGTTGCTGCCATTATCGCACCCGTGCCACCGGGAAATCCTCCCCCACGAAGCGCTGCTGGGGGATCTGCTGGTTCTGGGTCAGCTCGCGCACCCGCCGGCTGACGTAGGCGAAGAGCTGGCTCGAGGTCACTACCCCACTGGCATCGGCGGCTCCCCCCTCGAGGGCTTCCAGCAGAGCCTTGGTGAAGGCCCCGTTGCCCCAGTCAGGTTTCTCCAGCGCGGGCTGCCCACCCCGCGAAGCGGCCATCACCAGCCGGTCGCCCGAGCCCGCCGCCAGGCTTTGCACGAAGCGGTCGGGGTCGGGGTTGTTGCTGCGCCCGCCCACCACCGCGCCCGAGTAGCAGGTGTCGATGAAGACCATCACCCGTCCGCGGGTCTTGCTCACGAAGTCCTCCACGTCGGACTGGCGCAACGAGTCGCTCTCGAGGTCGCTGAGGCGGCTGTTGTACATGGGGATGAGGTAGACCTGCCCGTCGTTGAAGCCGTGGCCGGAGAAGAACAGCACCGTGGTGTCGCTGTCGGAGGCGTTGCGGCGGAACTCGCCCAGCGTGCTCTTGACCCTTGGCAGCAGCGCATCCTTGCCCAGCAGCCGCACTACCTGCACCTCGTCGTAGGCCCGGCCCTTCTGCCGCTCGAAGACCCGCGCCAGATCGGAAGCATCCTTCTCGGCCAGGCCGAGCGGTCGGATGTTGGGGTCTTCATACTTATTGATCCCCACCACCAGCACCCGCAGCCGCTTGAGGGCGGCCTGGGGCTGGGAGGGGCGGGCGGGCTGGTAGT
>NZ_QWLA01000088.1 GCF_003574095.1 Calidithermus roseus | reverse complement strand
GCCCCCACCCCCAGGCCGAGCGCCCGGCCCGGCCCTCCAGGGCAGGCCACGCCGATCCCCAGGAAGTCCTCGCCGAAGCCGAAAAACCCGAACCCCAGGAACTCATCGACCGCCTGATCGACCGGCTCAAGGAGATGGGGATGGGCAAGGAGGTAGCCCGCATCGTGATGAAGTACCAGGGCTACGGCAAGAACCTCGACGAGACCCGCCAGCTCTACGGCGAACTGCGCGGCCTGCTCAAAGGGAAATCATGATCAAGGTCACGGTCATAGGCGACCTGCACGCCGAGTTCCCCCGGCTGTGGCGAGCGCTGCGTGGGGCTTACCTGGCCGGTGAGGATTTCCTGCCCAGCGAGCCGGTGCAGCAGGGGCGCTTCCGGGTGGTGCTGATGGGCGACCTGATGCACCCCAAGACCCTCGAGCACTACCAGCGCCTCACCGGCCTCGACGACTTCGATCCCACAGACCCCACCCACCTGCGCATGGCGGCTAAGGCCCAGATCCGCGAGATGTATCGCATCAAGCGCTACCAGGAGGCCGCCCCCGAGCACGTCACCATCCTGCTGGGCAACCACGACCACGCCGCGGCCACCGGGAATTTCGTGCTGGGTAACGCCTACCTCGAGCACCACGAGTTCCACCCCGAGCACGGCGGCATCTCGATGCCCGAAGACCTCAAAGCCTGGCTGCTCTCCTTCCCCACCGAGATCAACCTCTACGGGGTGAACTTCTCCCACGTGGGGCCGGTGCCCTGGCTGCAGAGCTACGACGAGATGTTCTACAACGGGCGCGAGGCCAAGGAGTGGTGGCAGCACAACCCCGACTACGTCAGCCGCATGGGCTACAGGTTCGGGGTCTACGGCCACACCGTAATGAAAGAGGGCATCCAGATCTTCGACCAGTTGGCCCTGATCGACGCCTTCGACCAGGACCAGTACCTGGTGCTCTACCTCGATGACGACCACTTCGAGGTGCAAATCGCCCACGTCCAGCCCCTGCCCATTCAATGAACCTCACCTCCCTTTCCACCGTGCGAGAGCTGCTCGAGCGGCACGGGCTGCGGGCCGACAGGCGCTTCGGGCAAAACTTCCTGATCGACGCGCACTACCTCCGGCGCATCGTCGAGGCGGTGGGCTTCGCCCCCGGCGAGACGGTGTGGGAGGTGGGGCCGGGCCTGGGGACGCTCACACGGGCGCTGGCCCTGGGTGGGGCCAGGGTGGTGAGCCTGGAGATGGACCGGCGCCTGGAACCCGTCCACGCCGAGACCCTGGCCGGGCTCGAGGTGAGGGTGATCTGGGCAGACGCACTGAAGTTCGACTGGACCCAGGTGCCCCCCGGCAGCCTCTTTGCCGCCAACCTCCCCTACAACGTCGCCACCCCCATCATCACCGATCTGCTGCGCTCGGGGCGCTTCCGCCGCATCGTGGTGCTGGTGCAGAAGGAGGTGGCCCAGCGCATGGTGGCTCAGCCCGGCAGCCCCTCCTACAGCGTGCTGAGTCTGCGGGTGCAGCACCACGCCAAAGCCAAAAAGCTCTTCGATCTTCCCCCCGGTGTCTTTTACCCCGCCCCCAAAGTGACCAGTTCGCTGATCCGGCTCGACCCCGAGCCCATCCCCGACGACCCTGAACTCTTCCGCCTGATCGAGGCCGCCTTCAGCCAGCGGCGCAAGACCCTGCGCAACGCCCTGCTGAGCAGGGGCTACCCCGAAGCCCGCGTCGAGACCGCCCTCGAGCGCCTCTCCCTCTCCCCCCAAGTGCGCGGCGAGGCGCTTTCCCTCGAGCAATTCCGCGCGCTCGAGGGGCTGCTCTCGAGCGATATCTGAAGCCGAGAACGGGTTTCGGGTGACGGGTGTATGGAGGAAAGGGCGGGACTCGAGGTTCGCCCCTTCGCATCTCGCGCTCGGCATACAACCCCTTGTTATGGATTTCTCATTCCATCCGGCTTATACTTCAAGACGAAGCGAGCAAGCTTCCTGCGGTACAATGCCTTTGTTACCCAGGAACTCCAAGGCGCAGGGGGACCGGAGGTTATGCGTTTTTTTGTTTTAGGGGACGTTTCCGTAGATCTGATCTACTTTCTCGAACGAATTCCCGAGCCCGGCGAGGAGGTGCCCTCGCAGCGGGCTCTGATGAAGCCCGGCGGGGCCGGGGCGACGCTGGCGGCACAACTAGCCAGCCTGGGGCACAGGGTATACCTGGCCGGGCGGGTGGGCAAAGACCCCTTCCGTGAGCTGGCCCTGAGCGAACTCGAGCGCGTAGGAGTGGACCTGCGCTACTTGCAGGAAGACCCCGAGCGACAGACCTCGAGCGTGCTGATCCTGGTGGTGCCCGGTGGTGAGCGTTCGATGATCTCGGCGGGCGGGGCCAGCCGCTATCTCGACGCCGCTGAGTTCAAGAGCAAACACATGGACCAAGTGGATGCCCTGGTGCTCTCGGCTTACGCCCTCGTAGGCGGCCCTCAGCGGGAATACGCCGTCAAGGCGCTAGACACTGCCCGCAAGCGAGAGTTGCCCATCTTCGTAGACCTCGGCACGGGCGCGGTGCGTTCGGTAGGGAAGCCGCTGCTGGAGTACGTGCGCGGCGTGCCCTACATCACCATGAACCAGCAGGAACTCTTAGCCCTCACCCAGACCGACTCCATCAGCGAGGGGGTCGAAGCCCTCAAGGGCTATGGCCTCGAGAACGTGGTGATCAAAGTAGGCGCCCTGGGGTCGATCGTGGTCACCGCCAAGCAGCAAGAACTCGTCGAGCCCTTCCCGGTGGAGAACGTCGTGGACACCACCGGCTCCGGCGACGCCTTCACCGCTGCCTTCGCCCACGCGGTGATGGAAGGTCGGGACCTGGTCACCGCTGCACGACTGGGCAACCTGGCCGGGGCGCTGGCCGCGACCGCGGTGGGCGCGCAGGGACGGCTGGTGACGCCGCAGGATTTGTTGCAGACGAAGTCGATAGCTGATAGCTGATAGCCGAACGCCAGGCGCAAGGCGCGAGGCCCTGGCCCCCTGCCATACGCGCTCAAAGCCTCCTGAAGTAGTCCCGGATGGCCCGCAGCAGGCTCAGGCCGCTGTCGCCGCTCTTTTCGGGGTGGAACTGGGGTGCTACCAGGTTGTCCCTGGCGTACACTGCCGTGAAGCGAGTCCCTTCATAGTCGGTGATGCCCACGCTGCCCTCGACGAGGGGGGCGTAGTAGGAGTGCACGAAATAGAAATACCGCCCCGACAGCGCCTGGAAAAGGCCCCGGTATTCGACCGTGTTCCAGCCCATCTGGGGCACGCGGCGCGCCCTGAACCGAGCCAGAACCCCCGGCACCAACCCTAAACCGGCCACCTCGGGGGCCTCCTCGGAGGCTTCGAAGAGGATCTGCATCCCCACGCAGATGCCCAGGAAAGGCTTCCCGGCGGCGATGTGCTCGCGCACCGCGCTCTCGAAGCCCGAAGCCTCGAACGAGCGCATCACCTGGCCGAAGTGGCCCTGGCCGGGCAGCACCAGCAAGTCGGCTTTTGGGGCCTCGGCGGGGTCGTGGGAGACCTTAACGTCGTAGCCGGTGGCCTCGAGCGCCTTGGCTGCGCTGCGCAGGTTGCTGGAGCCGTAGTCGATGAGCAGGGTCTTCACAGGGCTTCCTTGGTGCTGGGCAGGTCGTCGCGGGTGAGGCGGGTGGCGGCGTAAAGAGCCCGTGCCAGCGCCTTGAAGCTGGCCTCGAGCACGTGGTGCGCCTCCCGACCCGCCAACAGCCGCAGGTGCAGCGTCAGGCCCGCGTGGTTGCATAGCCCGCGCAGAAACTCGCGCAGGTGGTAGGCGCTCATGCCGCCCGGCGCCCCGTCGATGGCGAGTTCTTCGGGTGAGAAGGCCAGGTGGGGCCGCCCGGAGAGGTCGAGCACGGCCTGCACCAACGTCTCGTCCATGGGCACACTGGCCTCGCCGTAGCGCTCGAGCCCCCGCCCGTCGCCGATGGCCTGCTTCAGCGCCTGCCCCAGCACGATGCCGGTGTCCTCGACGAGGTGGTGGGGCTCGACCTCGAGGTCCCCCTTGGCCTCCAGCGTCAGGTGAAAGCGTCCGTGGCGCTGGAAAGCGGTGAGCATGTGGTCGAAGAAGGGCAGCCCCGTGGCGATCCTGCCCTCCACGGGACCGTCGAGGCCCAGGGTGAGCCGGATCCAGGTCTCGGCGGTGGCCCGCTCGACAGTCGCGCTACGCATGACCCACCTCGGCCAGGGCGAAGGCGGCTTCCAGGAAAGCGTCGTTCTCGGCGGGTGTGCCCACACTCACCCGCAGGCAGCCCTCGAGCCCGGCGTAATGGTCCTGTCGCCGCACCAGCACCCCGCGCCCCAGCAGCCCCGCGAAGGCGGCGGCGGCATCGGGGGTGCGCACCAGCAGGAAGTTGGTGTGGCTGGGATAGGCCCTCCAGGTGGGGTGCTCGAGCAGCGCCTGGTACACGCGCTCGCGCTCGAGCGCGGTGGCCTGGGCCCGCTCCAGCGCATAGCCGGGCTGCTCGAGCACGGTGAGCAGGATGGCGGCGGTGTGGGCGGGCAGGCCGAAGGGCGGAACCAGGTTTTGCACCACCGCCGCCACCTCCGGCGAAGCCAGCAAGTACCCAGCACGGATGCCCCCCAGCCCCCAGGCCTTGGAAAAGGTGCGCAGCAGGGCCACGTTGGGGTTGGCCTTAGCCAGTGGGCGATAGTCGGTGCCGGAGAACTGGTGATAGGCCTCGTCGAGCACCAGCAGCCAGCCGCTCCGGACAGCCTGCTCGGCCAGCGCCTCCACCTCGGCCTGGGCAAAAAGGGCGCCGGTAGGGGCGTGGGGCACCGGCAAGAACAGCACACCGGGCTCCCCTTCCATGGCCCCCAGCAGCCCCTCCAGCGGCAGCTCGAAGCGCTCGCCCAGCCGCACGGCACGGTAGGGCGTCGCGGCGATCTTCGCGGAAAAAGCGTAGTGCGGGAAGGCCGGAGCGGTGTCCAGAACGCAATTACTCGCCTGGGCCAGACCCTGGATGATCAGGTTGGAGCCAGGGCCCATCACGATGCCTTCGAAGGGCCACTCCAGCCACTCGGCCAGCCTCACCCGCACGTCCTCGGCGTGCAGCTCGGGGTAGCGGTTCCAGGACAAAGCCGCCAGCCGCTCGAGCGCCCGCTGCTTGAGGGATGGGGGAAGGTCGAGGGGGCTCTCATTCTGGTCGAGTTTGATGCGGGCTTCCACCTTTTTGTAAGGGTAGCTGGGCAGGCCGCGCAAGTGCGGCTTGAAGGCATTCACAAACGCGATTTTACCTTAGCGGGCAGCTATCAGCCGTCAGCTTTCAGCTATCAGCGGGAGGCCCGTGACCCATGGCTCGTGGCCCATGGTTACCCCTCCCCTTCCCTCCCCGCATGCGGGGAGGGGGTATCCCCCCCAGCCCCCTTGCTAAGGGGGTAAACAAAAGGCGTTTTGCGTTTTGCGTACGACGTAGGACGTACGACGTACGACCTGCGCTCGGCTATAGGCTACCGACCCTCGACAGGCGTAAGCTAGGGCTCATGCGCGTGATCGACCTCCGCTCCGACACCGTCACCAAGCCCACGCCCGCCATGCGCAAGGCCATGGCCGAGGCCGAGGTGGGCGATGACGTGTACTCCGAAGACCCTACCGTAAACCGCCTCGAGGCCCTGGCTGCCGAAACCCTGGGCCTGGAAGCCGGGCTCTTCGTGCCCAGCGGGGTGATGAGCAATCAGATCGCCCTCATGCTGCACCTGCGGCGCGGCTACGAGGTGATCGCCCCCGAGGGAGCCCACATCTACGAGTACGAGCCGGGCTCGCTGGCGGTGCTCTCGGGGGGGACCATCCGGCTGGTGAGGGCCCCCTACGGCATCCCCGACCCCGCCGACGTCAAAGCCGCTATCCACACCTCGATCCACCAAGCCCCTACCGGGCTGATCGAACTCGAGAACACCCACAACACCGCCGGGGGCACCGTGGTGCCGCTCGAGGCCCAGCGCGCCGTGCAGCAGGTCGCGCGCGAGGCCGGGCTGCCCATCCACCTCGACGGTGCCCGCCTGTTCAACGCCGCCGTGGCCCTCGGCACCTCCGCCGCCGAGCTGGCCAGGGGCTTCGACACCGTCTCCATCTGCCTCTCCAAGGGCCTGGGCGCTCCGGTGGGCTCGGTGCTGCTGATGCCCAGGGCCCTGCGGCCCGAGGCCTGGCGCTACCGCAAGCTGCTGGGTGGGGGGATGCGCCAGGCCGGGGTGCTGGCGGCAGCCGGGATCCTGGCCCTGACCGAAGGACCGAAGCTGTTGGCTCGAGACCACCAGATGGCCCGCGCCCTGGCCGAGGGGCTGGTGCGGCTGGGCCTGGAGGTGGACCTGCGCGCGGTGCAGACCAACATGGTCTACTTCAAGCCCAAGGACGCGACCGGCCTGGCCGCCCGGCTGGCTCAGGTGGGCGTTTTGTGCAACGCGCTGGGCGAGAGGATTCGGCTGGTCACTCACCGCGACCTCTCCGACGAGGACATCCCCGAGGCCCTGCGCCGCATCGAGTCGGTGCTGGTGGGAGCCTGAGTCACCCCAGGCTCAGCAAGTCCGCGATCCCCAGGCCCTCGGCCAGCCGTCGGGCCTGCTCGAGCGCGCCTGCATCACCCGTGATCTGGTGCCACGCCCGATAAGCCCGGGCCTGGCTGTAGGCGTCAGCACAGCGCTGCAGGGCCTTCTCGGCGGTCTGGCGGGCCTTGGGCCCCTTGCCCCACAGCCAGTGGGCCTCGGCCAGCAAGGCCAGCGAGAGCCCGGAGAACTCCCCTCTCCCAAACTCCTGCACCCCCAAAGCCTGCCCCAGCACCAGCACCGCCTCCTTGCCCCGCCCCTCGCGCAGCAGGGCCTGTCCCTGCATCAGCAGGGCCATCAGCGCTCTTTCCTGGTCGGCAGGGGCCCGCAACTCCTCCTCGCTCAGACGCAGCACTTCCTCCACGGGCAGGGCCAAGCTGAGGACGTGCATGGCCGAGCGCAGCCAGGCCCGCTGGGCCTCGAGCCAGCTCTGGAAGGCCTCGAGCCCGCTCCTGAAGCCCGGTAGCAGCGCCCCGTACAACGCCCAGGCCTCCAGCCAACGCCGCTCCCCCAAAGCCCGGCGCAGGGAGCCTAGGTCGCTCTCCCCCGTCCAGGCGAAGCTTTCGCCTCGAGCCGCCACCCCCTCACTCCAGGTCGTCCCGTGCAGCGCTTGCAGCGCCGCTCCCAGCGGCACCACCGAGCGCACCTCCTCCCGCAGGGCTTCTTCTCGGGCGCACAGGTAGGTCAGCAGCTCGAGGCCGGGGGAAGGAATGGAGGGGGTTTGACCCAGTAGCTTCAGGCGCATCCTTCGGATTATCGCAAAAACGAAAGAGCCCGTCTGGGCTCTTATTTGGCGGAGAGGGAGGGATTCGAACCCTCGATAGGGGTTACCCCCTATGCAGGTTTAGCAAACCTGTGGTTTCAGCCACTCACCCACCTCTCCAGGAGGACGTTGCTTGGCGGAGGGAGAGGGATTCGAACCCCCGATGGGCTTGCACCCATAACGGTTTTCAAGACCGCCGCCTTCAACCGCTCGGCCATCCCTCCAATCGGCAACCCAACCGGGTCGCTGGCCGCTCTATTACTATGCGAAAGGGCGTTCTTTCTGTCAAGTTGAGCCAACCTCGCTCCAACACAACCCACAGGCGGCTGGCTATGCTTGAGACATGCGCTTTTACCGGGTGTTGCTGGCCTCATTCCTGCCCTTGGCCCTGGCGGCCTCCAATCCCAATGCCGAGCAAGTATTCCGAGGACGGCTCGAGATCGGCTCCCAGTCCTTGCCCATACGCATGCACCTGAAAAGCAGCGGCGGCAAAGTCAGAGGCTCCTACCTCTACGAGAAGATCGGCCAGCCTCTGCAGCTGGAGGGCAGCCTCGAGCAAAACCGCCTGAAACTGCGGGAATACTCCGGCCAGCAGCCCACGGGAACTTTCGATGGCCGCCTGGACAAAAGCGGCCTCGAGGGAAGCTGGACCAGCCCCGACGGCAAGCGCAGGGGGAGGTTCAGCCTGCTCGAGCAGGATCACCGCTTCGCCCAGGCCCGTCTGACCACACGGGTCATCGCTGATCCTAAAAGGGGGCTCGAGGTGCTCTACCCCCAGTTCAGCGGGGTGGACAAGGCGGCGGGCTGGAACCGGATTAACCAGGTGCTGGCCCAGGAGCCTACCCGCCTGGCCTGGCAGTACCGCCAGGACTACGCCGAGGCGCTCGAGAGCTTCCGCAAGGGCCAGATCGAACGCTGGCAGCTCGAGATGGGCGCCCTCGAGCTCGACTACCGGCTCCTGCTGGGCACCGACCGCCTGCTGAGCGTGGTGATGAGGGGCTACGGCTGCGGTCCCGGCGGTTGCGCCCACCCCAGCCGCTTCGTGATGGCCTATACCCTCGAGCCCAGCAGCGGCAAGCGCATCGCCCTCAGCCAGCTCTTCAAAAAAAGCAGCAATTATCTATCCCGCCTGCGCGAGATAGGCGTGGAAGTCGCCACCAGCACCTACGACGCCTCGGCCAGGGAAGCCATTCGAGACAACCTCGACCCCCGCTATCTGCAATGGGCCCTGAGCCCCGAGGGCCTGCACGTTTACTGGTCCGTGCCCCACGTGCTGGGCGACTACATCGAAACCCTGATTCCTTTCTCGAGGCTCGAGGGCATCCTCGAGCCGAACGGGCCGATGTCGGCTCTGAAGCGGTGAGGCCGATAGCTATCGGTGAGCGTTTGGCGTGATCAGTACCGCTCGGTCACGCTCTTCATCTGCAGGAAGTTGAGCAGGTAGTCGGGGCCGCCGGCCTTGGTGTCGGTGCCCGAGAGGTTGAAGCCGCCGAAGGGCTGCACGCCCACCAGCGCGCCGGTGATCTTGCGGTTGAAGTAGAGGTTGCCCACGTGGAACTCGCGGCGGGCGCGCTCGAGCCGCTCCCGGCTGCGCGAGTAGAGGCCGCCGGTGAGGCCGAAGCGGGTGCCGTTGGCGACCTCGAGCGCGGCGTCGAAGTCGGGGACGCGGATCACCGAGAGCACCGGGCCGAAGATCTCCTCCTGGGCAATGCGGGCATCGGGGGCAACGTGGTCGAAGATGGTGGGCTCGAAGAAGTAGCCGCTGCCCTCCAGGCGGTGGCCGCCCAGCACCAGCTTGCCCTCGTCCTGGCCGATGTCGAGGTACTTCCTGATGGTGTTTTCCTGCTGGGCGCTGGCGACGGGCCCCATGTCGGGGTTCTCCTCGGCGGGGCCCACGCTGAGCTTTCGGGCCCGCTCGACCACGCGCTCGACCACCAGGTCGGCCACCTTGTCCACCACGATCAGGCGGCTGGCCGCGCTGCACTTTTGCCCCTGGAAGCCGAATGCGCTCTGCACGGTGCCCAGCGCGGCGGCCTCGAGGTCGGCGGTCTCGTCTACGATGATCCCGTCCTTGCCGCCGAGTTCGAGGAAGACCCGCTTGAGCCAGATCTGGCCCGGCGCAAGCTTGGCGGCGGCCTCGTTGATCTTCAGGCCCACCTCGAGCGAGCCGGTGAAGTTGATGAAGCGGGTTTTGGGGTGGGCCACCAGATAGGCCCCTACCTCGGCTCCCTCACCCGGCAGGAAGTTGACCACGCCCGGCGGGAACCCGGCCTCCTCGAAGATCTCGAAGAGCTTGGCCGCGATGACCACGGTGTCCTCGGCAGGCTTGGCCACCACGGTGTTGCCCACTGCCACCGGGCCCATGATCATGCCGCAGAGGATGGCGATGGGGAAGTTCCAGGGGGCGATCACCAGGCCCGCGCCCAGCGGGATGTAGAAGGCCTCGTTATCCTCGCCTGGGAAGTGGGTAACGGGCGCGCCATTGGCGTACTTGAGCGCCTGGGTCGCGTAGTAGCGCAGGAAGTCGATGGCCTCGGCCACTTCGGCGGCGGCCTCGAAGTAGTTCTTGCCGATCTCATGGACCAACCAGGCCTCGAGTTCGCGCTGGCGGCGCTTCATGATGTGCGCCGCCTTCATCAGCAGGCGGCTGCGGTCTTCCTGGGGCCACTTCTTCCAGCTCGCGAAGGCCCTCCAGGCGGCCTCGAGGGCGGCGTCGGCCTCGGCGGCGGAGGCCATGGCCGTCGTGCCTACTACCTGCGCGGGGTCGGAGGGGTTGGTAGAGACCACCTTGCGGGCGGTGTCTACCTTCTCCCCGCCGATGATGAGCGGGTAGTGGCGGCCCAGTTGGGCTTTGACCTCCACCAGCGCCTTGTGCATGGCGGCCAGGGGCTCGGGGGTCAGGAAGGTCTCTACGGGCTCGGGGCGGTAGGGTTCGGGGGTCATGATTAGCTCCTTTGAATCATGTCGAGGGCTGAGGGCCGAGGCGTCTTGCGTATTGCATCTTGCGTACGACGTAGGACGTACAACTCTTGGCGTTCGGCGTCTTGCGTAGGACGTACGACGTACGACCGCGTCCGGCGTTGGGCGTCCGGCATCGCTCACCCCTGCACCAGGCTGCGGGCCACGAAGATCAGGTTCTCCGGGCGCTCGGCGATGCGGCGGGAGAGGTAGGGATACCAGTCGGTTCCGTAGGGGACGTAAGCCCGCACGGTATAGCCCTCGGCGGCGAGCTTCTTCTGCTCGTCACGGCGCACGCCGTAGAGCAACTGGAACTCGAAGCGCTCCTTGCCGATGCCCTTCTCGGCAGTCCAGCGCTTCATCTCCTCGATGATGTGGGGGTCGTGGGTGGCGATGGCGGTGTAGAGGCCGTGCTCGAGGGCCTTCTTGACCAGCAAAAGGTACTGGCTGTCGATGATGCGCTTGTCCTGGAAGGCCACCTCGGCGGGCTCCTTGTAGGCCCCCTTGACGATGCGCACGGCGGGCTTGAGCGGCAGCAGTTCCTCGAGGTCACGCTCGGTGCGTTTGAGGTAGCTCTGCAGCACCACCCCGGTGTTGTCGAAGCCCGCCTCGCGCAGCCGCCGATAGACCCGCAGCGTCGCGTCCACGCGCGGGCTGTCCTCCATGTCGATGCGCACGAAGCAATCGACCTTCCGGGCCTCGGCCAGGATCTCGGTCATCAAGGAAAAAGCTAGGTCTTCGGAGAGGTCGAGACCTAGCTGGGTGAGCTTGAGCGCCACGTAGCGCGGGTAAGGTCGGGCGCCGAGGGCCTGGATCAGCCGGATGATCTCGGCCTGGAAGCCGCGCGACTGCTCCTCGGAGGTGACCATCTCGCCCAGCAGGTCTAAGATGGCGTGCACGCCGCTTTGCTCGAGCGCCTCCACGGCGGTGAGGGCCTGCTCGAGGGTGTCCCCCGCGACGAAGCGGCGGGCGAAGTTCTTGCCGCGGGTCATGACGAGTCTCTTGAAGGTCTCGTTCTGGGCGATGGCCAGCACGAACGAGCGGTAGCTTTGGTTCAGGTCCACTGCTGTCCTCCCTGCCGCTGGGCGGCCTCGAGTACGACTTCCATGAAGTAGAGCACGTGGGCCCGGGCAGCCCTTGCGGCCTGTTCGGCCTCGCGCTGCTGAAGGGCTTTGAGGATTTGATGGTGCTGCTCGCGGGTCTTGGGGTGCTGGGAGAGGGTCTGCTGGTGCGCGCGCACCAGCGCTAGCCCGGAGCGCAGGTCCTGGTAGACCCGCACCAGCGTGCGGTTGTGGCTGGCCTCCATCAGCAGGCTGTGGAACTCGAAGTCCACGCGCATCTGCTCGGGGTACTGCTCGGCGGGGATGCGGTCGAGGGCCTCGAGCCGCTCCTCCAGGGCCTCGAGTTCGGCGCCCGTGGCGTTGAGGGCTGCCAGCCGAGCCCCCTCGGCCTCGAGCAGCGCCCGCACCTCGTAGACCTCGCGCACCTCCTGGGGCGTGATCACCCGCACGCGGGCCCCCCGGCCCGGCGAGAGTTCGACCAGCCCCTCCTGGCTCAGGCGCTGCAAGGCCTCGCGCACCGGCGTGCGGCTGATGCCCAGGCTCTCGGCCAGCCCCGGCTCCGAGATGCGCGTCCCCGGTAAGAGAATCCCGCTCAGGATGGACTCGCGCAGGTGCAGATAGGCCGCCTCGCGCACCGAACTGGGGCGTTGAAATTCGGTCACGTGTATACTGTATACACTTTTCAGGCGGAGCGCAAGTTCGTCGGTTTCGCGCCGGCTACCCGCCGCTAAAACGCGCGTTCTCAGCTCCTCCCTCGAGCCCTCACATCGAAGGGTGGTATGCGTAGGGCATGGACCCCGAGGTACGCCGCTGGCTGTGGCTGCTGGTGCTGGCGAAGCTACTGGTGCTGGGGCTTTTCCTCTATGGGGTCTATCTGATCGGGAAAAGATAGCCCGATATCGCAGTTCCCCGAGCCGCACCCGCCCCCCACC
>NZ_QWLA01000087.1 GCF_003574095.1 Calidithermus roseus | reverse complement strand
CCCGGCCCGCCCCCAGTTCCGGGCCGACCTGGACAATTTTTCCGTCCTCCACCGCCAGGTCGGCCACCGCGGTGCGCTACTACGCGCTGTGGCTATCTTTGCTGCTACAAGGCATGCAAGGCCAGGCCAACCCCGAGCTACTTCAGGCCCTTCTGAAGCATAGCCGGAGTCCCCTCCTGGCTTACGACCTGCCTCTCCTGGTGCAGCTCTTCAAGCACCGTGTACTGTCTATTGCGCAACCCTCCTCCACTGCACACCCCCATCTCACCCGCCTGCTGCGGGCGGCCCGGGCCCAGCCCTCCAGAGAACCCCTGCCCCAGGCCCTCCTGGCCCTGGCCGAGGGGCTCTACCGCTACCCCCAGCTCGAGGCCCGCCCCCTGCTGGAGGAGAGCCTCCCCGCCCTGGAAGCCGAGTGGGCCGAGGAGGCCCTGCGGGCGGTGGCCCACCTCTGCGCCCTGGAGGGCCAGCCCCTTCCCGAGCCCTACCGCAGCATGGCCTGCTCCCTGCGCCCCGAGGCCAGAGCCCTCTTCCTGCCAGCCGAACTCCCTACGCTCAACCTGACCACCCCCTACCTAGAGACCCTGGGAAAGGCCCAGCTTCAGGGCTACCCCAATCTGCGGCCCCGCAGCCTGGAACTCCTCACCCTCCTCCTAGCCCACCCGGAAGGCATAACGGGCGAGGCCCTGGCCCATGAACTCTATTCCGAGCCCAACCCCCAGGCCCTCAAGACCGAGCTCTGCCGCCTGCGCCAGCAGGGGTTCGATATCCAAAACCGCCCCTACCGGCTCCTCACCCCCATCGAGGCCGACTTCCTGAAGCTTCAAGAGGCCCTGCAGCAAAATCAGCTTCACCCAGCCCTGGCCCTCTACCAGGGCCCCCTCCTGCCCAGAAGCCAGGCCCCGGGCGTCGAGGCGTTGCGGAACCGGATCGAGGAGCAACTCAAACGGCGGGTGCTCGACCACCCCGACCCCGAACCCCTCTACCGGCTGGCCCAGAAACTCCCAGATGACCTCGCCCTCTGGGAGGCCCTGCTCCAGCGCCTCCCCGCCCAAGACCCCCGCTACCCGGCGGTGCTGGCCTGGGCAAGAAGGCTCAGCGCCCAGTACCGCTAGGCCCGCCTGAACGCACCGCACCTGGGGGGAAGCAGTCGGGGCGGGCGCAGGCGTAGGCTGCATCCCGGAAAGCCAGAGCCAGCAAGACCAGCAGGGCCAGAAACAGAATCGCTCTGCGCATACCTCCACCCTAGCCAACCCCAGGTAACCAACCGAGTCAGAAGGTAACCAAAATGAGTTAAGAAGGTCACCATTCTGAGAGGGGGTTTGGTTACCTGGGGGGTGCTAGGTTGAGGGTGCCCTAGGGATTCTACGTGGAGGGGAGGTGAAATAACGTATAGCTTCATTGCTTAGTTTGATAAGCATAGTTGCAAGGTCTAGACACGTGCTAGGTTTGCAACAGAGCATGAGCACATGGATAGAACTCAAAAGGAGGTAAAGGGATGGAAACTGTAGCAATGGCAAGCCACTTGGATGCCATAACTGGCTTGAGTGAACTCAAAATTGATGAACTTGCCTACAGATTGCTGTGTGATAGTTGCGAAACTACCAAGTGCTGTGCTAGTGGAACTGACAGCTGTGAAGACTTTACCGCCGCTCCCAATTTGAGCATCCCTGCTATTGCAAAAACTTCTGTGCCCATTGGTAAAGTCTTAGCGGCTTACGGTCGACCCTGGTGATAACTGCCGAAGGGAGGGTGTAATCTGCCCTCCCTTTTCAAGTAAGTATGCCTGGCTACCTACACATTCAAGATTTTCTTGACAGGATAGAGTTCCCCGACGCTTACCGTGCCTTTTTCTATCTGGAGGCCATCGAATCTGGCTTGGCGAGACTATTGAGTTCCAGGAATCCCCATACCGTAGAAATCGAGGCTTTGCTTCCTTTTTTTAATAGCCTTGTTGACGATGCTGATCGCAGCATGGCTCCCGTGTTTGCCTATGAGATTACTCTGGCCAAACAAAAAACAAGTTTACAAGGAAGTACTACGCAAAGCCGCTACCGTAGTTTCTTCCTTGATTCTGAGGGATGGGCCCCTCACCTTAGAGCAGTTAGGACAAAGTACGGCTTTTTATTCAATGCCGTGTCGGATGCCCTTGTTTACTCGATTAACAACCTCATTGAATGCTTGACCAGATTTCACGCTGACTGGACACGTCTCAAGCAGTTCCTGCTCACGGAGGAAAGCTCCGCGCGGATAAAGAAAATTACTCTTCTTTCGTCGGATCGCCATCGTATGGGACGGCAACCCATATTACTCGAATTACAATCAGGAAGCAAAATCATATATAAACCGACAGACTTAGTATCTGATGTTCTTTTCGGTTCGTTTATTGACCTGCTAAAGTTGCCAAAACCGTTCGATCTCAGGTATGCCCGGGTTATGGCCAGGGTTGGCTATGGTTGGATTGAGTTCATCCCACACGAAAGCTGTTCTGAGTATTATGAAATCGACGACTATTATCGTCGAACAGGTGTATTGCTGGCAATTGCCGATTACTTAAACTACACCGATGGGCACACCGAAAACCTAATTGCCTTCGGACCATATCCAGATTTTGGTAGACACCGAAACGTTATTCCAGCCTGGATCTGCGAACAGGGAAAACCGCTCTCCTTTATTTACTATGCTGGTGCAAAAAATTCCTGATGATCTTGACGGATTTCGTTTCAGCGCAGCAATCCAAGCACCTTCAAATAATCGGGTTCACATGGTTTTTCCTTATGTTCAAAATGATCAAACAGATGAAATGAAAATTCTTTTCCACGGTGTGCCAGCACCAAACACCCAGAACAATCCCATTTTTGGCGATCAAATTTATCTACCGGGAAGCTACGTAGAGTCTATTATCGAGGGCTACCGGTACGGATTTGATCGAATAACCAAACGTGTAGAGCGGATTTTTTCTCCGAACTGGTGGTCGGCGCTCGGTCACTGCAGACCTCGTTTCATTATACGTCCGACGGTTTACTATGCGATGCTAATTCGCCTTATACAACAACCTCGCTACTGTGCAGAACCTGAATCCATAGGAAGTTTTTTACGACACCAGCTGGCTAAATCACCTACAGATTTAAATCAGTTTATCGGGTATGAGGTAGCGGATCTGAAGCGTTTTGATATCCCCTACTTTTACCACAGGCCAGCTCAACGTTCCATCTTTGATGGCTTCGATCAAGAGTATCCAAACTTCTTTGCAGAATCTGCGGTAGTGCATCTGGCGAGAAATATGGTTGAATTCGATAAGTCTTACAGAGATCGATCAGTTGATATCTTGCGAGCAGAGATCGAACGAGCAAGCCGAATAACTCGAAAGAGGGAGGATTCACTTGTTAGCAAATAAAGGCCTTTTAGGCATTGCCTTGTGCCGGGTGGCCCAGGCTACTTGGCTGCTATGGCGATGCACACCTATAGAGGTTAGCACACTCGTCCTACTTCTACTTGTGCAAGGGGCGGTTCCAGCAGTAGCGATTTACATTAGCAAGTTAACCATCGATGGGCTGGTTAGCGGTGAGCAGACACGCGTAGTAGCCCTGGTCTTGGTCTGGATCTTGGGTCAGGTTTTGGGAGTCCTGTTCGGCACGCTCAGTCAGATCCTGCAAGGAAATGTTGCCGAGCGCTTCACTGCTTATATCAACCTGCAACTTATGCAAAAGGCGGAGGAGATAAGAGGGCTGGATCTCCTAGAGCAGAAGGGGTTTCATGACGATGTCAAGACGCTGCAGGAAGGTGCTAAGAGCCGGCCGCTCAACCTGGTGGTGAACATGGTCTTCACCTTTCGTGAGCTTGTTACCGTTCTGGCTCTACTCGTGCTGCTGGCGCCATACGCCTTATGGATGCCACTGTTGTTGCTCGTAGGCACGGTTCCGCTGGCGCGGGCCACCTTGCATCTACGGGAAGTGGGATGGCGCGCTTTGGTCAGCCGTAGCGAGAACGCGCGCGCGCTGGAGTACTACAGTCGGCTGGCGCTGGGCATAGACCATGCCCAAGAGGTGCGCCTCTACAACCTCTTCGGCTGGCTGAGAAAGCGCTACGGCGAGCGCTTTGAGGAATCCCATCGCTTGATGCGGAAGGTGAGGTCCATGGAAATGAGCAGGACGGTACTTCCCATGCTAGTTTCGCTGGCAGCTGTTGGGGTTGTGTTTGCCTGGGCGGTAAATACCTCCATAGCGGGAGTGCTTACGGTCGGTTCGGTAGCCCTAGTTGTTCAGAGCATCATCCAAATGCAAACGAGCATTCAAGGCTTTATTGAGTCGCTCGGTTATCTGTTTGAGCGCTCCTTGTTTTTTGACCACTACTTCCGTTTCCTGAGGGCATCTTCCAAGGTGAACAACCCAGCCCACCCTCTCCCTGTGCCCTACAGGCCTTCGATCGTTTTTGAGAAGGTTAGCTTTGCCTACCCAGATGGGCGTAAGGTTCTGCATGATGTGTCCTTCCACATCCGCTACGGCGAGACGGTGGCGCTGGTGGGTGAAAATGGGGCCGGAAAGAGCACCCTGGTCAAGCTGCTGCTGCGGTTTTACGATCCCCTCGAGGGCCGGATCTTGGTGGGTGGAAGCGATCTGCGAGAGTTGAGGGTGGAAGAGTGGCGTTCCCGAGTGGGGGCCATCTTTCAAACTTACGGCCGGTACGCGTTCAGCGTCGCCCAGAACATTGGGATAGGCGACCCAGAGCGCCCTCTAACTCAGGAAGCCCTGGAGGCAGCCGCTAGCAACGCGGGATTAGGCCCGGTCATCGACAGACTTCCAAGTGGGTACGATACCCTCCTTGGCAAGGAGTTTGGGGGGACCGACCTTTCCGGAGGTGAGTGGCAGAAGCTGGCCATCGCCAGAGCCCTTTTTCGCAAGGCGGACCTTCTGATTTTGGATGAGCCCAGCGCGGCCTTGGACCCCCGCAGCGAGCACGAGATGTTCCAAAGCTTCGCAGCCATCTCGAAAGGACGAACCACCTTGCTGATCACCCACCGCCTGGCCTCGGTACAGATGGCCGACCGGATTCTGGTGCTCAAGGAGGGTAGATTGGTGGAGTGCGGCACACACCAGGAATTGCTGGCCATGCGGGGAGAGTACTTTTCGCTTTGGACCCTTCAAGCCTCGAAGTATGCCGAAGCTGGCAAAGCCTAAGCGGGTGGGTTATGGAAGATATTTCGCGCTACATCGTCCTCCCTTACGAGTCAAAGGATTATGGCCCGTTCCTCCAAGTCATGCATGCAATGTGGCCAGAATTTACCTTTACTGACCAGGATTTGGCGAGGAAGGACATGATTTATGCAGGGGAGCTGTCACGCTGGGGCGTTTGGGAAGGCAATGAGCTTTTATCTTGTTGCAATCTCTACATGCGCCCGGAGGAGTTCTTTGTAAGCTGGTTTTATCGTCCAGACAGTAGCGGCGGCATCTCTGCAATCAGGGTGCTCATCAGTCACATTCTCGAGAAGGCATATGTTGACGAAGCCGAAATAACTTCGCGCGTACTCGGGAGCCACCCGCTTTGGCCTATACTTCAAAGTTTCGGCTTCTTTCCGCGAAAGTCTATCGTTGACTGGGTCTTGGATATTGAACAAAGAGGGGGAATTACCGATATAACCGTTTCTGAACCGGAATCGAGCTACTTTTCGCTGGATCAGTGTCGAAATGATATGCGGATTTTAAGACAAATCTACGAACTTGAGCTAGACTATGTGGGAAAGGTACCTCCATGGTTCACCTTCCAAGTTTTCTACCGAAATTTGCTGTCTATCCCCACACTGAACACATCAGCTTCTACAGTCCTTTTGCAAGGGTGAAAACAAAATAAGAAAAATCATAGCTAGAGAATATTATTACGATCTTATTGCCCAAATGATAAAACGTGTTTCAAGCTTTTCCGCAGCAGAAAATCAAAAAAGAATTTGGATTTCCACAGATGATCGAAACATACTGGGCCACTGGATTAGTTCCTTTGGTTTTGTCCCTGCGTATACTTGGCTCAACGTGGTACGTTCCGTAAAGTGTACCAGAAATTGATGCCACTGCATGAACGAGCATCGCTTATGCACCGCCTTGGAGAAGCTGCCGATTGGATCAATCGCAGACTCCCGGTTGGTTACCGTGTAGCTGTTGAACTCCGAGAGCGAAGAGTGCTGACCACCGATGGGCCCCCCGTCGAGGGCATAGATTTCGTGTTCCTCCCGGTGGGGAGTCCTATGGACGAAGTGTACCTCCGTGAGGTAGAGGTCGCATATCGTCTCTCGTGCCAGGCATTCCGCTTGCTGCCAGCAGCAAAGCAGTCAACTAGCTGAGGATGGGGATGCCTATGCAAAAGGGACTTGCTGCCCTACGGGTGGTGCCGAAAGCCTTGCGGCTCCTCCGGGATGCAGGGGCATCCCACCTGTACGTTGTCTTCGCGCTAACGATCCTGCAGGGCCTTCTGCCCCCCGCCATGGGCTACTTCGGTAAGCTCATTGTGGATCACCTGGCCAGCGGCAGGGGAGCTACGGCGGGGCTTTGGGCACTGGTCGGGGCCGAGGGTCTTTTGGCGGTGGCCCTAGCCGTGGCCTTTCAGTTAAGCAACATTTACCAGGCCGTCCTGCGCGAGCGCTTGTGGCAGATGCTCAGCATCCAGGTCTGCCAGCACGCCAGCCAGCTCGATCTGGACTTTTTTGAGGTTCCCCAGAACTACGACGCCCTGACCAAAGCCAACCGCGAGCTGGGCTTTCGGCCCATGATGATGGTGTTGAACCTGGTGACGGCCCTGCAACAGACGATCTCCGTTGCCGGCTTCGTCCTGGTGATCCTGGCCTTTCAACCGCTGCTCGTCGTCGCGATCCTGATTGCCCTCGTCCCCGCCGCGCTCGCGGCTAGGGATTCTGGCCACATCACCTTCACCTCCTACGACGTGTCCACAGCCGATGGCCGGCGGGCGGCATACTTCGACGGCTTGATGATGTCCGATGGAGCCGCCAAGGAGTTGCGGCTGTTTGACCTCGCCCCCTGGCTGCTCGCTCAGCGCCAACAGTATGCCGTGCGGGTGATCAAGCGGCGGTTGCGAGCGGCCTGGGTCACCGGGAAGAGTTTTGTTACGGCGGCTGCCGTATCCGCCGGGGCTCAGTACCTGGCCCTGGCCTTCGTCGCGTACCAGGCAGCCACGGGGCGCATCACCCTCGGTGACTTCACGCTCCTGGCCGCAGCGCTTGTAGCGGTTCGGCATAACCTCTCCCTCGCGCTGGCGAACCTGGGGGAACTGCTGGAAAACTCGCTATTTTTCAGCGACCTTGACAGGTTCTTCGATTTCAGCCCTAAGATCCGCCCGCCGGCCACCCCCAGACCGTTGCCGAGTTCCGAAGAGTACCAGTTCGTGTTTGAGAATGTGGGCTTTACCTACACAGGTGCCTCACGCCCGGTCTTCGAGAGCCTCTCGTTCGAGCTGAGGGGAGGGGAAGCGACGGCCTTGGTCGGCGTGAACGGGGCCGGCAAAACCACCATTGTGAAGCTGCTGACCCGGTTATACGACCCGCAGCAAGGCCGCATACTGCTGAATGGGGTGGACATCCGCGAGTTCCCGCTCGAGCAGTACCGGGCCATCTTTGGCGTCATCCTACAGGACTTCGTGCGGTACCACCTCACAGCCAGGGAGAACATCCTGGTTGCGAAGGTCTCGGCTAACCCCGACGACCGCAGGCTCGAGGAAGCTGCCCGGCTGGCAAAGGCCGATAGCGTCATAAAGAGTCTCCCAATGGGCTGGGGCACCATGCTCGGGCGACAGTTCGACGAGCAGGGGCAGGCACTCTCCGGCGGGCAGTGGCAGAGGATCGCCTTAGCTCGGGCCCTGTACCGGGATGCCCCGGTGCTGATCCTCGATGAGCCGACCGCCGGCCTGGACGCCGAGGCCGAGGCTGAGCTCTTCCTTGCCTACCGCGAGCTAACCCGCGGGAAGACCAGCCTGCTCATCACCCACCGGCTGAACACCGTGCGCATGGCGGACCGCATCCTGGTGCTGGAGGGTGGCAAGATCGTGGAGGACGGATCGCACCAAGAGCTGCTGCGGAAAGGCGGGCGTTACTATGAGCTGTTTACTGCGCAAGCTTCGACCTATGGGGCCGAGGTGACCAAGCCATAAACGGGGCGGGGGCCGCTGTGAACCTCTACGTCATCCGCGAGCTCACCAAACACTACGGGGTGCGGGGGTGTTGGCTAACGATGCGATCTCCCTCGAGATCCACCAGGGAGAGAGATCCTGGGGATCTTCGGCCCCAACGGGGCAGGGAAGACCACCTTCGTGCGTCAGATTACCGTGCTGCTGCGGTCCACCCCTGGACGCATCAAGTTCCTCGGCCAGGACGTAGCGCGACGTTACGGGAGCTTCTATCAGTGGGTTCTCAGCCGGTGCTGGCTTCTGCCAATGTCTACCCCATACTTCCTCGCCAGGCTGTGAATCGAAGCCCCGGTCCGCCAATGCTCCTCCACCAACAGCGCTCGCATCTCAACCTTTCCCGTTGGCCCCGGATTTCTTCGGGAATGTAGGTCAAATCCTGCCGCGCCCCTTACACCTTGGCGATAAACCTGGCCGAGGTTTTGGCCCGAACCTCCTCGAGGCTTGCCCCCGGCATCAGCTCGAGCAGCGTGAGCCTTCCACCTGGGTAGCCGAAGACCGCCAGCTCGGTGATGACCAGGTCGACCGCTCCCACCGCGGTAAGGGGCAGATCGCACTCGGGGACGATTTTCGCGGAGCCGTCGGGGTTGGTGTGGGTCATGGTGATGATGAGCTTCTTAGCTCCCGAGGCCAGGTCCATCGCGCCCCCCACTCCCAGCAAGGGCTTGCCGGGCACGGCCCAGTTGGCCAGGTTGGCCTTTTCGTCTACTTGCAACCCACCCATGATCGCCACGTCCACGTGCCCCCCGCGAATCATGGCGAAGGAGTCGGCGCTGTCGAAATAGGAAGCGCCAGGCAGGGCAGTTACCGGGATTTTGCCAGCATTTACCGGGTAATCCATCGCTCCACCTTCCTCGGGCGCTGGCCCCACCCCTAGCATGCCGTTCTCGGTGTGGAGGATGATACCCATATCGGGCGTGATGAGGTCGGCCACCAGGGTAGGAATGCCGATGCCGAGGTTGACCACCTCACCCGCCTTGAGCTCCTGCAACGCGCGCCGGGCGATGCTCAGGCGCAGCGGGTCCACCTTCTTGATGGAGTTTGCCACCGAGGCCGAGGAGCCCAGGTCCTCCGGGGTCATCCTGGCTTCCACCAGGTAATCCACGTAGCAGCCCGGCGTGTGCACCTCGTTGGGGTCGATCTCGCCTACCGGCACGATGTGCTCGACCTCCGCGATCACTAAGTCGGCGGCGGTGGCCATTGCCTTGTTGAAGTTTTGCTCGGTCATGCGATAGACCAGGTTGCCGGCGGTGTCGGCCTTCCAGGCCCGGATAAAAGCCACGTTGCCCCGCAGGGGCTCGATGAACACGTATTCCTTCCCGCCGATGACGCGGGTCTCTTTGCCCCTGGCGAGCAGGGTTCCAGCAGAGGTGGGCGTGTAAAACCCGCCAAGGCCCGCCCCCCCGGCCCGCAAGGCCTCGGCCAGCGAGCCCTGGGGGAGCAGTTCGACCTCGATGGCCCCGCTTTGCGCGGCTTTGACGGCTTCGGGGTTGGAGGTGAAGTACGAGCCAATGGCTTTCTTGATCTGTCCGTTGCGCAGCAAGCGCCCACCACCCAAGCCAGCTTCACCCACGTTGTTGCCGACGTAGACGAGGTTCTTGACGGAGGTCTGGGCCAGGGCGTGCAGCAGATGCACGGGGTTGCCGGTCATTCCGAAACCCCCGACCAGCAGGGTATCTCCGTCCTTGACTTTCGCTGCTGCTTCTTCCGCAGTGATTTGTGGAACGCGTTTCACCCTATCCCTCCCGAGTGCCGTGGCGAGCGGAGGCCACGAGCGCTCAAAACCCCCATGGCCACATATCCCAACGCCACGCCGAGGATGAGTGCCTCATCCATGCAAAACCTCCTCCGCCTGCTGCAACACCCGGTCGATGAAGAGCTGGCTCGAGCCGAGGTAGTTTTCCTCCTTCAGAGCTTCCCAGCGGATGGGGAAGCTCACCCGCTCCCGCACCACCTCCAGCAGGTGGCGCCCCTCGCTCCGGGCCGCCTCGACCGCCTCCCGGATCAGGGCTTTGGCCTGCGTGCGCCCCATGTGCTCGGCGAGGGCGAAGTTGAGGGCTTCAGCCAGCATCAGGCCCCTCGAGGCCAGCACGTTCGAGCGCATTTGCTCGGTGTTCACCACCAGGTGCTCGCTCAGGTAGCGGGCCTGGTTTAGGGCGGCAGCAGTGTGGGCCAGCATCGAGGGCAGGGTCAGCCACTCCAGTTGCCAGCCGTGCGTGGCCCGCTCGTGTTCGGCGATCAGGGCGTGGTGCATGGAGGAGAGCAAAGCCGCATTGGCCCGCGCCGAGGCGATGATGACTTCGCTGAGCACGGGGTTGGATTTTTGCGGCAGGGTGGAGGAGCCACCCCGCTCGGGCTCGGCGCTCTCGCGCAGTTCGCCTACCTCGCTTTGGGCCAGCAGGATGACGTCCTGAGCCATCTTGGCCAGGCTGCCGCTCAAAAGCGCGAGCCATCCGGCCAACTCGGCCAGGTTGTCGCGGGCGGTATGCCAGGGGAAAAGTGGCACCCCCAGGCCCAGCGCTCGAGCGAGACCCTCCTGTACTCGCAAGCCATCCGACCCCAAAGCCGCAAGGGTGCCCACCGCGCCCCCCAGCTGCACCACCAGCAGCCGGGCTTTGATCTGCTGCAGGCGCTCCAGATCCCGCAACAGCGGAGCCATCCAGCCGGCGACCTTGAAGCCGAAGGTGATGGGCAGGGCCTGTTGGGAGTGGGTGCGCCCGGCCATCAGGGTGTGGCGGTGTTGCGCGGCGAGGTCTGCAAGAGGCCGCAGGGTGTGGCGCAGTTTGCCCTCCAGCAGCTCCAGCGCTGCCCGTAGCTGCAGAACCAGCGCGGTATCCAGGATGTCCTGGGTGGTGGCTCCCCAGTGCAGGTAAGGCGCGAAGCTGGGTTCTACCGCCTGCCGGAGCTGGGCAAGCAGTCCGGCTACAGGTACTCCGTCGCGGGCGGTGGCCTGAGCCAGGGCCGCCCAGTCGGGAGTGAAGTGAGCGGCGGCGGCGGCAATGGCCCGCGCGGCTTCCGCAGGAAGGAGGCCCAAGTCCGCTTGCACCTGGGCCAAAGCGCTTTCCACCTCGAGCATGCAGGCCACCTGGTGCTCATCGGAAAACAACGCGGCTAGGGCCTCGTCGCCGAAAACCCCTCCAAACAGCCTCGACTCGCCTGGTAAAAATGGCATATCCTACAGGTCTACAGCTCGAAAAACACCGTCTCGCCTTCCCCCTGTAAACGGATGTTCCAGCGGTACACGATGCCGCCCGGGGTTTCGCGGCGCTGGGCCACCAGGGTCTGGCGGCGCAGGGGGTCCAAGCTGCCGAAGGTGGGGTCTTGGGTGTTGTCGTGGTCGGAGAAGTACATGCGGGTGACAGCGTGGGTCAGCATGCCGCGGGCGAACACCCGCACGTTGATGTAAGGCACCGGGTTCTGGCCGATTGGCCCTGGTTTTACCGTATGAAAGCAGAAGCCCTCGCCCACCGTAGCCGAGCGGCCAAAGCCCCTGAAGTTGGGGTCGGCCTGGGCATGATGGGGGTCGGCGGGGTGGCGGAAATGCCCGAGCGCATCGGCCTGCCAGATCTCCACCAGCGCATCGTCCACCGGCACTCCCTCCCCGTCCAACACCCGGCCCCGGATCACGATCCGCTCGCCCAGGGCCTCCTCATCCGCCAGGATGTTCCCTCCCTCCCGCACGAGGCCGAAGTGAAAGAAGGGGCCCACGGTCTGACTGGGGGATTGTGGGCGCATCAGTGGCCTCCTTCTTCGAAGTACGTCCGCTCGTAGCCGGCCAGCACGATGTCGAAGCGGTAGCCCAGAGCCCACTCGGGCCGGGTGAGCTCGAGGTCGAAGGTGGCGATCAGCCGCCGGCGGGCTTTGGGGTCGGGAATTCCCTGGTAGATAGGGTCGTGCTCGAGCAGAGGGTCGCCGGGGAAGTACATCTGGGTGACCAGGCGTTCGCTAAAGTTGCGCCCGATCAGCGAGAAGTGGATGTGGGCAGGACGCCAGGCGTTGGGGTGGTTTCTCCACGGGTAGGCTCCGGGTTTGATGGTGATGAAGCGATAGCGCCCGTACTCATCGGTGAGCGTCCGGCCCGCACCCACGAAGTTAGGATCAAGGGGTGCATCGTGCTGGTCGTTCTTGTGGATGTAGCGCCCGGCGGCGTTGGCCTGCCAGATTTCGATGAGCGTGTTGGGCACCGCTCGCCCGCTCTCGTCGAGGACCCGCCCGCTGACGATGATGCGCTCGCCCAGCGGCTCACCGTTTTTGGCGGCGTTCTTGGTGAGGTCGTGGTCCAGCGGGCCGATATCCCCCTCCCCGTACACCGGGCCGGTCCGCTCGGAGAGCGAGGCTGCGAGGGGGACGAGGGGGTGGTGGGGGGCCCGGCGGACGGTGGAGACGT
>NZ_QWLA01000086.1 GCF_003574095.1 Calidithermus roseus | reverse complement strand
CTGCTCCAGCTGGGCCAGTTTCATCCCCTTACCCTTCGCTTCCGCTTCCCCAATCAGCGCCATCAACCGCTCTTGTAGTGGGCTCATGCCTCAGTCTAGGCTATTGGGTTGTTTTTGGGACACACCCGATAACACGTCGAACCCCAAAGCCCGGAGGCTCATAGGCTACAATCTTCACGATGGAACTCGAGCCCGCCGTCCGGAAGGCTTTGCGCTTTCAACGCTATGACCCCCAGCCCGAGATCGAGGGGGTCTTTTACCAGCCCCTGCGCAAGCACCGCTCGCTGGAGGGGAGCTTCATGGAGTACCTGCGCCTGCAAGGGGGCAGGATAGAGGGCCTGCCCATCGCCTTCGAGACCGCGCAGATCTCGCTTTCCTGGGCGGTGCCAGGGCGCATCAACGCCTTCCACCTCCACCCCAAGCGCCCCCAGGACGAGCTGTGGTGCGTGCTCGAGGGCGAGCTGTTGGTGTGGCTGGCCGACGTGCGCGAGGGCTCCCCCAGCCAGGGGACTCGCCGCAAATACCTGCTCACGGGCGAGGCGCCGGGAGTGTTGCACATCCCCACCGGCGTCGCCCACGGCTACAAGGCCGGCAGCCGGGGTGCGCTGCTACTGTACGCGATGAACAGCCAGTTCGACCCCTCCGACCCCAACGAGGGCCGCCTACCGTGGGATTATTTCGGGGCGGAGCTGTGGGAGGAGGACCGTGGGTAGCCTGAGGCCCCTTGCGAAATTGCCTACGGACCACTCCGGCTATCGGCATAGGATCAACAGGATCAGGGAGGTATCGCAGTGTCGTTCAAGCGTGTGATGGTTACGGGCGGAGCAGGGTTTATTGGTTCGAACTACGTGCATTATGCCCTCGAAGCGCACCCCGATTGGGAGATCGTCGTACTGGACAAGCTGACCTATGCGGGCAACCTGGAAAACCTCGAGCCCATCATGGACCGTATCAGCTTCATCCAGGGTGACATCGCCGACCCCCAGGACGTGAAGCGGGCCATGGAGGGTGCCGACGCGGTGCTCAACTTCGCCGCCGAGAGCCACGTGGACCGCTCGCTCCTGGACCCCCGCCCCTTCGTCAAGACCAACGTCGAGGGCACCCTGGTGCTGCTGGAAGAAGCCCGCAGGCAGGGTGTAAAGCGCTTCCTACACGTCTCCACCGACGAGGTCTACGGTGACTTGTGGGGCGTGGAGGGACACTCGCTCGAGACCGATCCCTTCCGCCCGCGCAGCCCCTACGCCGCCAGCAAGGCTGCCGCCGAGCACCTGGTGTTCAGCTACGGCATCAGCTACAAGCTCGACGTGGTGGTGACGCGGGGATCGAACACCTATGGCCCTTACCAGTACCCCGAGAAGATCATCCCGCTGTTCATCACCAACGCGCTGGAGGACAAGCCCCTGCCGGTCTATGGCCAGGGCCAGGCCCTGCGCGACTACATGCACGCCTACGATCACGCCTCGGGCATCGATCTGGTGCTCCACCGGGGCAACAGCGGGGAAGCCTACAACCTCGGCGCCCGCGAGCAGATTCCCGGCACCGAGGTGGCCGAACGCGTCCTGAAAGCCCTGGGAAAACCCCTGAGCCTGATGAAGTTCGTCGAAGACCGCCCCGGCCACGACTACCGCTACTCCGTGGACCCTTCCAAGGCCGAGGCGCTGGGCTGGGTGCGCAAGTACCGCTTCCCCGAGGGCCTCGCCGAGACGGTGAGGTGGTACCAAGCCAACGAGGGCTGGTGGCGGCGGGTGCGCGCGAAGAAGGAGCACCAGGAATTGATGCGGTCGTGGTACGCCGGGCGCTGAGAGGACCCCGCCGGGGCGGGTCGTTGACTTGAAATATCGGCCCTCCCCGGCTAAAGTAGGGTTCGCGAGAGGGTCACACTCTCTTCAGCGCGTTGGTATCGGCAAAGTGGGGGCCGTTAGCTCAGCCCGGTAGAGCACTCGTCTCCAAAACGAGGTGTCGGAGGTTCGAATCCTTCACGGCCCGCCAGAACGTCCAGAACGCAAGATAAAAAGTGGAGGTCTACCCTTCATCACCGGGAGGCAGGGGGTCCCGGAGGCTCGGTGAGCTTCCAGAAGAACCGCGGGTTTAAGCCTCAGCCACCGATTCCCACCATCACCCGTTCGCGCAGGTGGGGCAGGGTGTTGCCGAAGGCAGGTTTGCGGTCGGTGGCCAGCAAGATGGCGTCGACCAGGGCCTCGAGCGGGTTGGGGGCCTCGAAGGCCCAGGAGATGTCCATCTCGAGGTCGGTGAGCAGGCAGGGGCGTAGTTTCTTGTCGGAGGTCAGGCGCAGACGGGAGCAGTTGGAGCAGAAGGGCTCCATCACCGGGTTGATGAAGCCGATGGTTCCCAGCGCGCCGGGAATCCGGTAGACCCGCGCTGGGGCGGTGGGGTCGGTGTCGAGCTTTTCCAGGGGGCCGAAGTGCCGCTCCACGACGGCTTTGGTTTCACGCCCGGCGATAAAGCGCTGCCGGTAGACCTCAGGGTTGGAGTTGTCGAGGTGCATGTACTCGAGGAAGCGCACGTGCAGCGGCTTGTCCAGCGAGAGCGAGGCCAGAGGGATCACCTCACCTTCGTTCATGCCCCTGATCATCACCGCGTTGAGCTTGACGGGCTCGAGGCCCAGCTCAAAGGCGGTGTCGATGGCCTCCCAGACCTTCCTGACGTCTCCCCCGCGGGTCATGGCGCGGAAGACCTCGGGGGTCACCGAGTCCATGGAAAGGTTTACGCGCTTGAGCCCGGCGGCCTTGAGTTCTTTGGCCTTGCGCCCTAAGAGCATGCCGTTGGTGGTGATGGCGATGTCCTCGATCCCCAGGTCGCGGGCTACGGCGATCATCTCGGGCAGCTCCTTGCGCACCAGCGGCTCCCCGCCCGTAAAGCGCACCGACTCGAGCCCCAGCAGCCGCATGGCCTCTAGGAAGTTGCGCACGTCCTCGACAGTGATGGTGCCAGGGGGCTCGGTCATCTCCCATCCCAGCGGGTGGCAGTACAGGCAGTGCAGGTTGCAGCGCGGCGTCACGGAGATGCGCAAATCCTTGATGATACGTCCGTAGTTATCGAGTAGTTTCATGCCGACAGCCCCCGGATCGTGTTGCATGATACTGCAACACGCTTAGCTTAGGCGGTCGGGGGGGTTACAAATATCCCGAATACAGGGTAGTCCCTTTCACCATAGGCTTCCCCATCCCCCCTCGAGCCACCTTCCACAACCCCGGAGCGCGCTAAGCTCGAGTCATGGAGACCATCGTGCTGTTCGACGGGGTGTGCAACCTCTGCAACGGTACGGTGCGCTTCATCGTCCGTCGTGACCCGCAGGGCCACTTCCGCTTCGCCCCGCAGCAGTCCGAAGCGGGGAGGGGGCTTTTGCGAAAGCACGGGTTGCTCGAGGCAAGCGGCATGAGCGAAAGCATAGTGGTGCTCGAGGGGGAACGGGTTTACCTCGAGTCCGATGCGGCTTTGCGCATCCTCTACCGGCTGGGTGGGGCCTGGCGGCTGATTTGTGCCCTGTGGGTCATCCCCAAGCCCCTGCGCGACCGGGTATACCGGTTTGTAGCCCGCAACCGCTACCGCCTCTTCGGCAGGCTCGAGCAGTGCATGACGCCCACGCCCGAGCTGAGGCGCCGCTTCTTGTAAAAGGCAATTCAGGTATCGCCCTTGCCCGTCTTGTCTTTGGGCTCAGCCGTGCCCAGGCGGCTTTTGAGGAAGAGCATCAGGTCCTCGAGCTGTGCCCGCAGGGCGCGCTGCTCGCGGATGAGGGCCTCGATGCGGTCTTCGGGGGCGCTGAAGGTGAGGGTCTTGTAGAGCAAGGTGGTGTTGCCGCACTTGGGGCAGGGAAGCCCGGCTGCCGAGACGCCCGGAGCGTAGAACAGGCGGGTGTTGTCGCGGGGGCACAGCAGGTATTTAGCTCCCACCGCCTCTCCCTTGCGGATAGCCTCGGAGAGTTCGCGGGCCTCGTCGCGGCTGAAGCCCAGGAAGAAATCCCCCCCGATCTCCTCGACTCCGCCCACGATCTCGCGGGTCGCGGTGAGGTCGGCCTTGAAGCCGCGGGGAGCCACCCAGGTGATGCCGTTCCACTTGAAGTGGCGCAGGTGGCGACGACGGCTCTTGTCCTCCACCTCGACGATGAGGGTGACTTCAGGGTCTTTGGGATAGTAGAAGAAGCGCACCGCGTTGACCCCCTCCAGGCTGCTGTCTTTGGGCAGGCTGTAGGAGAGGGGGCCGTCGCTGCGTCCGGGGAAGCCCACCAGTTCTTGCAGGTCGTAAAGGGTCAGGCCGGGGTGCTCGAGGTCGCCCTCGAGGATCGCCCGGACCTTCTCAAAAGCCCGGTCCAGCCCGGCGTCTACCATAGGATCAGTCTAGCACGGTCGTACGTCGTAGGCCGGACGCAAGATGCAAAACGCCACAAAGAAAGGCGGCCAATGGCCGCCTAAAGGGTCGCGTGGTGGCGCTCAGGGCTTGGTGGGGGTGGCGGGCTTTTCCTCGGGCTTGGACTCCTTGGAATCCGCGGGCTTCTCTTCCTTCTTGGCCGGGGGCGGGGTGAGCTGCTTGAGCACCTCTTGCAGCTTGTTCTCGATCTTGGCCGCTTTCTTCAGGCTCTCCACCCACTTGCTGCTTGCTTCGACCTTCTTGGTGCGAATCACGTTGTCGCGGGCTTCCTGGGCCACTTCCTCGAAGGGCTTGAGCCGCTCGGGGGTGCGGGCTTTGATCAGGAGCACCTGGAAGCTGCCGTCCTCGAGCTTGATCACCTCGCTGACCTCGCCCAGGTTGCTCTTGGGGAAGGTGGCCTTGGTCTCGAAGACCAGCTTATTGGAAACCGGCGGCAGGGTGCCCGAGGTCACCACGCCGTAGTCCTGCACGTTGCCGCCTTGGGCCTTGGCCAACTCCTCGAGCTTGCCGCCCTTGAGGGCCGCGGCGCGGAAGGCCTTGGCCTTGGCCTCCTGGTCCTTGGTGAAATTGACGGCGGTGACGGTGGCGGTGGCCGGTTCGGTGAAGAGGACCTTGTTCTCGTTGTAGTACTTGCGGGCCTCTTCCTCGGTGGCGGTGACGTTGCGGGCGTGGTAGCTCTCGGCCTGCTGGACGATGGAGTCCTTGGTGCCGAAGAAGGGCTGGCCCATCTTCTTGGCCTCGGCCAGCACCACCTCGCGGGTGATGAGCTGGTCGAGGGTCTGGGGCAGGAAGAACTGGATGGCCAAGTCGCCCAGGCCCTGCGCCACGAAGCTGGGGAACTGCGGGTTGGCGAAGGCCGGCTGTAGCACCTGCGAAAGCCGGATCTCGCTGTCGCCCACCTTGGCCACTACAGGGTCTTGAAGCTTGATGCTCGAGTCCTTGGCCGGTTCGACCTTGACTTTAGCCCGCACCTCCTCCACGTACGCCTCGAGCGCCCCTTCCTTGAGCAGGCTCTTGACGTCCTCGGTAACGCGGTCCTTGACCTCCTCGAAGGAGGACTCGCCCGCCGGGAGGTACTGCTCGACCTTGACGATGTAGAAGCGGCCTGCCGACTCGATGGGCTGGGTGATGCCGCCCTGCTTGAGCTTGAATACCGCCTCGCCCACCGCGGTGGGGAAGATCACCTTGGTCACCGGCTTGGGCTCGCTCTTGCCACTCTCGGCCCCCAGAGCTCCGGCCTGGTCGGCGCCCACCTTGGAGTTCTTCCTGGCCAACTCGGCGAAATCGGTCCCGGCCTTGGCTTCCTCATAAAGCTTCTGGGCGGTGGCCTTGTCGTCGACTACGATCTGGCGGGCGATGACCCGCTCCTCGTTGCGGTAGTTGGCCTTGTTGAGTTCGTAATAGAGCTTGAGTTGCTCTTCGGTGGGCTTGGCTTCGCCCTGAACCTGCTCGATGCGCTTGTTGATGCGGATCTGGTCACGCAGTTCGTTGCGCACCTGGGTCTCGGTGTACCCGATGCGCTGGAGGGTCTGGTCCCACTGCTCCTTGGTGCTGAGGCCCAGTTGCTGCTTGATCCGGTCAAGCTCCTTGCGCAATTCGTTGCTGGAGACCCGAATACGCGAGGCGTCCTGGGTGACGGCCTGGTAGAGCACCAGGTTGTTGTAGAAGTTTTGCTCGGCCAGAACCTTGAGCACGCCTTCCTGATCGGCAGTAGCCGAGAGGATCTGGTCGTTGGCGCGGAAGCGGACCAAATCGACTTCGTAAATCGGTTTGCCGTTGACGGTGAGTTCTACCTTGCCCCTGGCCTGCTGCTGGCCCTGGGGGGTGAAGAGCAGGATGGCCCCGATGGCAAAAGCCACCACGAGCAATCCAAAGATGATTGCGACGACCCTTTTACTGATTCCAAACACTTGACTGCCTCCTTGAGCGGTGCTACCCTACATTTCTGCGTGCGCCCGTAGCTCAGCTGGATAGAGCGTTGGCCTCCGGAGCCAAAGGTCACAGGTTCGAGTCCTGTCGGGCGCGCCACTCCTTTTTAACCGCCCTTGCTTAGGTCCGGATTAGCGTGAGTCGAGTGGGCCACATGCAGTAGCGCAACCTCCGGGATTGTAGCACAAACCCCAGCGCTGGAATTGCCCTGCTCACGAGCAATTCCTCAGAGGCCATTTTGGGGGAGGGGTGGTGGGTCGAGAATAGTCCTCCGTTGACAATCCCAGCCCCACCTCCAGGGGTATGCTCGGCCTCATGCTGCCCTTGCTGCTTTCGTGGCTGCACGCCACCAACGACCTTTTCGGGGCTTTCCTCACGCCTTTGCTGCCCAAGCTGCAAGCCGCCTTCGGGGTGAGCTACGGGGCGGTGTCGCTGCTGGTAGCGGTGTACTCCCTCACCAGCAGCCTGCTGCAACCCGCCGCTGGCCTGATCGCCGACCGCTTCGACCGCCGCCTGCTGGCGGCCTTGGGACCGGTGCTGGTGGCATTGGGCGGGGGACTGATGGGCTTCTTCCCCACCCCCCTGACCCTGGCTGTGGCCCTGGGCATCTCGGGGTTGGGCTCGGCGCTGTTTCACTCGGCGGGGGCCGCGCTGGTGGGGCAATACGCCAGCCCGGAGCGGCGGGGCTTCTGGTTGAGCACCTTCGGCTCGGGGGGCTATCTGGGCCTGTCGCTGGGGCCCATCGTCTCGCTGGGTGTGGTCAACACCGGCGGGCTCAAGGCCCTGGCCTGGCTGATCCCCATCGTGCTGATCCCGGCCATCCTGCTGCTGCGGCAGGCCCCGCCCGCCACCCTCAAGGCAAAGCCCTCGAGCTTCACCGATTTAGCGCGGGTCTTCCGGGGGCAGGTGGCCCGGCTGTGGGCGGTCTCCACCCTGCGCAGCATCACCTTCATGAGCTTCTCCACCACCATTCCCTTCTGGTTCGCCCAACGCGGCCTCTCCGATGCCCAGACTGCCCTGGCGCTGTCGGTCTATAGCTTCTCGGCCACCGCCGGGGCTTTCCTGGGCGGCACCCTCTCCGACCGCCTGGGGCGGCGCAACGTGCTGGTGGGGACTATGGCCTTCGCCATTCCCCTCTACATCGGCCTGCTGACCCTTCCCCCCGAGAACCTGCTGTACGTACCCTTGCTGGCCATCACCGGAGCCCTCATGAACGCGGGAATCCCGGTGGCGGTGGTGATGGCCCAGGAGCACGAGCCCACCCAGATGGCCACCGTCTCCGGGCTGCTGATGGGCTTCACCTGGGGCTTCGCCGGGCTGCTGTACGGGGTGGTGGGCCCCATCATCGAGCGGGTGGGGGTTGTCCCGAGCCTCGCCGTGCTGGGCTTGCTGCTGATCCCCGCCCTGCTCCTCTCGCTGGCGGTGCGAGAGGCCCGGCCCCGCTCCGCGCCGGTCGCCCAGGGAACGCTCACGTGAGGGATATTCCCCTCAAGAGCCCGGCGTCTGGCTTTCGACGTTTGGCGTACGACCCTTTAAGCTACACTTAGAAGCACCAAAAGCCTGGGTTTCCCACCCTCCCGTCGGATACACCGCTCAGGCAGAGGAGGTTTTGGGTATGACCTCGAGTGTGCGGCAACTCATCCTGGCCAAAGGCAACCGGGTCCACACCATCAGCCCCGAGGCTACCGTGTTTGAAGCCCTCGAGCGCATGGCGATGTACGACATCGGGGCGCTGGTGGTGGTCGAAGGCGAGCGGGTGGTGGGGATCTTCTCCGAGCGTGACTATGCCCGCAAGGTGGTGCTGGTGGGCCGGGTCTCGCGCGAGACCAAGGTGAGGGAGATCATGACCGACGAGGTCATCACGGTGAGCCCCGATACCACCGTGGGCGAGTGCATGGCGATCATGACCGGCAAGCGCGTGCGCCACCTGCCGGTGATGGAGGGGGAAAGGCTGGCGGGCCTGATCTCTATCGGCGACGTGGTCAAGGCCATCATGAGCGAGCAGGAGTTCATGATCGCCGAGCTCGAGTCCTATATCACCGGCTCGCGCTAGCCCTCAGCGGAAAAGCAGGTTCAGCAGGTAGCTCACGATCGTCAGCAGCAGGGCCCCGACCACCGCGCCCACGAAGCCGCTGACGTTGAGCGAGGTCAGGCCGGCGACGATCAGCAGCACGACCGCGTTGACCACCAGCGTGAACAGCCCCAGGCTCAGAAAGTTGATGGGCAGGGTCAGCACGAGCAGCACGGGCCGGATGAAGGTGTTGACCAGACCCAGGACCAGGCCCGCTAACAGGTAATCCCCCAGGCCGCTGCCGGGGGCAAAAGCCACCCCACCGTACAGCGAGCTGACGACCCACAAAGCCACCGTGTTGATGATTAGGCGAATCAAGAAGTTGCGCATGGTCCTTAGAGTAATACGGCGCTGCGTGAAAAGCGGTAAAGGGCACGGTGACGGGGGGCTCGCGGTGCTTGGCGTTAGGTCTTCGACTCTTCTAGGTACTCCCACAGCCGCCTGTCGCTGAAATCGTCGATCAGCAGGAAAGCCCCGGCCTCGAGCAAGCCCTGGGGGTCGTGCCCGGTGGTCAGGCCGATGGTGCGAATTCCCGCTCCCACCGCCGAGCGCACCCCCGAGGGAGAGTCCTCGAAGGCCAGGGCCTCACCGGCCTCGAGCCCCAGCCGCTCCAGGGCGGTGCGGTAGGGCAGGGGGTCGGGCTTCCCGGCGGCCAGCTCCTCGGCTAGCACCACGAGGTCGAACTCCGCGCCGAGCGCCTGGAGTACGTGCTCGACGTTCGGACGAGGGGCGTTGGTCACCAGGGCCTGGGCCACAGAGCGCTCTGTGGCCCACCGCCACAGCTCCTCCAGCCCCGGCAGGGCCTCGAGGCTCTGGGCCAGCTCGCGGAAGCGGCGTTCCTTGGCCTCGATGAGGGCGCTGCCCTCGGTTTGGGAGAGCCAAGGCAGCAACCGGGATACGATCTCGGGATTGAGGTGACCGCTGATGTGCTGCTGGTAGAAGGCATGATCTCCCCGGATGCCGTGGGGGAGCAGGACCTCGAGCCAGGCTTGCTCGTGCAGGCGGTCGGTGTCGGCCAGGGTGCCGTCGAGGTCAAACAGCAAGGCGCGCATCGTATCTCCTGAGGCTTTGGGTCAGGGTCAGCAGGGCCAGGCCGGTCAGGAGCAGGCCCCAGGGAATCCCCGTAACCGGCAGCAGGGCAAACAGCGCAGGGAGCAGGGTGCTGCCGCTGGCTCCGGCATACAGCGCGTAGGCCACGGCACTGACGCCCATACGCCCCTGTCCCATGGCCATGAGGGTGGTGAAGATCGGGCCGATCAGCAGCCCCGCCAGGGGAAACAGCAGGGGCAGGGGGGGCAGGAAGTACAGCAGTGCCACTCCCACCGCCCCGCAGATCAGCCAGGTCAGGTGGCGCAGGGGGTCGTGGGCCACCCAGTAGCTCAAAAGCAGGCGCCCCACGGTGAAGGCTACCCAGTACAGCGAGAGCAGGGCTCCGGCCAGCGCCGTAGGGTAGCCCAGCTTGGTCAAGTAGGCCCCGGAGAAGGTGGCAAAGCCCTGCTCGAGGCCCGCGTACAGGGCGATCGCCGCCGCCAGCAGCCACATCCAGCCCGCAGCCCCGCGTCCGTTGGCCACCTTGACCACGTGGCCCGCCGGAGCCCTCCACACCAGCAGCGCCCCTGCGAAGGCCGTCAGGGCAAAGGCCACCAGGACCTCACGCCAGGGAAAGATGCTCACCAGGAAGGGCGTGGCGATGGCCCCGAGGCCAAACGCCGCGTTGACCTGACTCAACACGATCATGCGCCGCTCGGGGAAGAGGTCGCCGGGCAGGCTGTTGCCGCTGAGGTTGATCGCACCCACGCCCAGGCCCAGCGGAAAAGCCGCCCACAAAATGGTGTCGAAGCTCCGTGCCGAAGCCACCAGCGAAAGCCCCAGCCCCGCCAGCACCATCGCCAGCGAAAACCACGGGTGCCGCAGGGGAGTGAGGCGGGAGAGGGTGAGCCCCGCCAGCAGTCCGGCCAGATACAGGTTGAAGTACAGCGAGAGCCTCGAGCCCACGTCGAAGGCCTCCTGCCACTGGGGCAAGAGGCTGCCGGGACTGGCCGCGATGATGCCCGAAAGCAGCAGGGAGAGGGCGCTCCCGAGGGTCAGGCGAAGACGCATCGCGCCATTTTACCGGGCAGGCTGGAGCCCAATGTGATCCGGGCCGAGTCCTGGCTCAGCCCTCGAGCCAGCCCCGCAGGTAGTCGGCCACCATCCCGCTTAGATCGACTTTTTCCCGCACCGCCTTCTCGATCAGCCGCTCCTTCTCGCTCAAGCCCAAAGGCAGCCACAGCGCCACGTACTCCCGGCCGTTTTCCACCTTGTACTCCCCGCCGAACTTGTCGAGCTGCACCACAGCTTCCTTCACGCCGTCCTCCTTCGCCGGGGCCCTGAGCCACTCCAGCAAAACTGACCGCAGAAAGCGCCACTCCCGCCCCACCTTGCGCCCCGGCAGGCTGCCTGAGCGGGCCAGTTGGTACACCAGCGTTTCGCTGACCTTGAGCAAGGCCGCCGCCTCCTCCAGCGTCAGCACCTCGTCGTCTGTCATCAACCACCTCTTTTGGGGATTATATTTGCCCAAAAATCATTATTTGTCAATAAATATCAATATCTTTCATCAAACCTGATCTTGCCGAGAATCCGACTGTTTCGGATAAGCTCTAAGGACGCATGCTTGCCCAGGTTCGAACCTACAGTCTCTTTGGCCTCGAGGCCCTGCCCGTCACCGTGGAAGTGGACGTTTCGCCGGGGATGCCCAGCTACACCGTCGTCGGCCTGCCCGACAAGGCCGTGGAGGAATCGCGCGAGCGAGTGCGCTCGGCGCTCAAGAACTCGGGTTTTCCCTACCCTCAGGGTCGGGTGGTGGTCAACCTGGCCCCTGCCGAACAGCGCAAGGAAGGCAGCCACTACGACCTGCCCATTGCCCTGGGGCTGCTGTGCGCCCAGGGGGCCCTGCCGCAAGCTGGCCTCGAGGGGATCGCGGCTGCCGGGGAGCTGGGGCTAGACGGGGAACTGCGGGCCGTGCCGGGCGGGGTCAACCTGGCTTTGGGAGCACTGGCCGAGGGCTTCAAGCTGCTGATGCCCGCTGCCTCGGCGCGGGAGGCAGCCCTGATCGAGGGCGTCGAGGTGTATGGCCCGGAGAACCTGCGCCAGGCCGTCGAGTTCCTCACGGGTGAATGCTCCCTCGAGCCTACCCCCCCTCCCCAGAGCGTGGACGCGCTCGAGGCCATCCCCGACCTGCTCGACGTGAAGGGGCAGGGCAAGGCCAAGCGCGCGCTCGAGATCGCCGCCGCCGGCGGTCATCACCTGCTGATGGTGGGCACGCCGGGCTCGGGCAAAACCATGTTGGCCAAGCGAATGCCGGGGCTGCTGCCGCTGCTGGGGCGGGAGGAGGCGCTCGAGGTCACCCGCATCCACTCGGCGGCGGGCAAGCTCGCCGGCGGGGGGTTGATCCGGGTGGCGCCCTACCGCGCCCCCCACTCCACCATCTCCGACGCCGGGCTCATTGGCGGGGGCTCGGTGCCCAAGCCGGGCGAGATCTCCTTAGCCCACCGGGGCGTGCTGTTCATGGACGAGTTCCCCGAGTTCTCGCGCGACGCGCTGGAAGTGCTGCGCCAGCCTCTTGAAGACGGGATTGTCACCGTCTCACGCGCCAGGGCCAGCTTTACCTTCCCTGCGAGGTTTTTGCTGTTGGCTGCGATGAACCCCTGCCCCTGCGGATTCTGGGGTGATTCCGAAAGAACGTGTGTCTGTACCCCTACCCAGCGCACCCGGTATGTGGGCCGCATCTCCGGCCCCCTGCTCGACCGCTTCGACCTGGTGGTGGAAGTCCCCCGGCTCACCCCAGCCGAACTCGCCCGCGCACCGGAAGGGGAGCCCACTGCGGTGGTGCGGGAACGCGTACTGGCGGCTCGCGAACGCATGAAAGCCCGCCAGGGCAAGCTCAACAGCGAGCTGCTGGGTAGAGCCCTGCGCCAGCACACCCCCCTTTCCCCTTCCGTTGAGGCTCTCCTGCACGCAGCTAGCAAACGCTTGGCCCTCACCGCCCGGAGCTACGACCGCATCCTGCGGGTGGCCCGCACCATCGCCGACCTATCGAGCTCAGAACATATCCAGGAGGCCCACCTAGCGGAGGCGCTGACCTACCGCCGTAGCCTGGGGTGAGGATCGTATGAAACGAGCATCCCTGCCTCACAGAACTCCTTTCGCGGATGCTCCGCATCCGCCCCGCCAAGGCGGGGCGGCGGAGAGGAAGCGGAAGGCAACGCATCTGCGTTGCTGAATGGCCGGAAGAGTGATATACTCTGTCAAGGCATGTCCCTCCTGTCCGTGAAATGCAAGCTGATACCCCATGCGAGTACAGCCGAGAAGCTCTCCCGCACGGTGAACCAGTTTGCCAACGCCTGTAACTACGCCCTTCAGGTAGCCCGCAGGGACAACGTTTGGAACAAGTTCGCCCTCCAACGTG
>NZ_QWLA01000085.1 GCF_003574095.1 Calidithermus roseus | reverse complement strand
CTCCCCAGACCCTGCCGGGCGACCTCAACAAGGACAACGTGGTCGATGCCAAGGACCTCGAGGCCCTGCGGGCTTCGTATGCCTGGAAGAGCGTGGGCAACCCCGCCGCCAAGCCCGACAAAAAGGAAACCCCTCCGGCGCAGCCCAAACCGGGGGAGACCGCCCCTCCCCAGCCCCCGCAGGACGAGGGCAATCCCGACGAAGAGGGGGGCTCGAACCCCTGAGCAATGGCGGGTAGGAAAAACATCCCGCCGCTCACATCTATCCCAGCGGCAGCAGCGGACGCCACCAGGGAATTCCCAGCAGCACCAGCACCAGGCTCAGCCCGTAAAAGATCAGGCTCTGGCGGTGCTTGAGCCTATCGCCCTCGAGCTTCTTGACGCGGCTGCTGCCGATGTGAGCCAGGATTACCGCCAGCAGCATCAACACCCAGTGCTCGGCCAGGAAAAAGCGGCTCGAGCCCTGCTGCATGGCCGCCGGGGCGTTGGCGAAGAGGCCGCGCATGAAGGGGCTGACGCCGAAGAGGATCAAGCCCAGCAGCAGTTGCAGGTCCATCAGCCCGGTGTAGATCACCCCCAGGCGGCGGTCGGTCGCGGTATAGCTGCCCTGGCGCAGCCCCAGAACGCCGCGGACGATGAGTGCCAGCGCGACCCCCAGCACCAGCCAGCGGGCCAGGTTGTGCAAGGCGAGGACGAGTTCGTACATGCACGCACCTTAACGAACGAGGCTCGAACAGTGCAAGGGGACAAAACGCAAAATGCTGAAGGCCGATAACCGTGAGCCCCCAGCCCTCCACCCCTGGCGCTCGACCGTAGAACCTTTACTTGGTATACCAGCTTGGAATACCATACCTACACATGGTCGCACCTCAAACTGACGAAGCCTACCGCCGGCTGCGGCGTTCGATCCTGTCGCTGGAGCTGCCACCGGGCCAAGCCCTGGTCGAGCGCAAGCTCGAGGAACTGCTCTCGGTCTCGCGCACGCCCATCCGGGCGGCCATCCAGCAGCTCGCCCGCGAGGGGTTGGTGCGCCGCACCGGGCGGGTGTACACCGTCGCCCCCATCGACCTCGACGAACTGCGTGAGGCCTTCGAGTTCCGCAGCCTGCTGGAGACTACCGCCGTGCGCATGGCGGCCCGGCGCAAGCCCAAGGCCCGGGAAATCCGGGAACTGCTGGCGACCCTCGAGACCGAACTCGATCCCGAGGTCGAACTCGAGAAGGCCACCGACTTTCACCTGGCCCTGGCCCGGCTCTCGGGCAACCGCTTCCTGGTCTCGTCGCTGGCCCAGGTGCTCTCGCGCATCTACCGCGCCCGCTTCCTCGAGATCACCCGCCCCCAGGGGGTCGATCACGCCCGCGAGGACCACGCCCGCCTGATCGAGCTGGTGCAGCAGGGCAGGGGTGAGGAGGCCGCCGCGCTCATCGAGCGGCACCTCGAGCGCTCACACAAGGCGTTGCTGGAGAGCCTGGAGGATACCGAGTGGGGCAGCGTCCTGCTGGGGGAGGGTAAGGCTCGGGCCTTGCGCTAATGGTCCGCCGTCAACGAAGGCGGGTAGGGGGTGAAAGGGGCGAGCCGCGGCCTTTGGGCGTTTGGCCATCGACCGCCGGGGACCTACGCGTACACCCCTCGCTGGTATAAACTGGCACAGCTATGCGCTGGCTCGTGTGTCTCGTGGGCGTCCTGGCCCTGGCCGGTTGCGGCAACCGCGCCCTGCGGCCCCTCGAGTACCGCTCCGACAAGCCCCTGCGCGAGTTCACGCGAGCCGAGCAGGTCATCGAGCCCCAGAAGTTCGACTACTTCGCCCAGATCGAAATCGAGAAGAAGGGCAAGGTGCTGATCGACCTCTACGAAAGCGAAGCCCCCGTCACCGTCAACTCCTTCGTGTTTTTGGCGCTCAACCGCTTCTACGACGGTCTCGTGTGGCACCGGGTCATCCCCGACTACATCGCCCAGACCGGCGACCCCACCGGCACGGGCGCGGGCGGGCCGGGTTACCGCTTCGGGCTCGAGGTCAGCCCTAAGCTCAGGTACGATCGGGCGGGAGTGGTGGGCATGGCTCGCACCTTCGACCCAGGCTCCAACGGCTCGCAGTTCTTCATCACCTACCAGCCCACCCCCATCCTCAACGGGCAGTACACCATCTTTGGCCAGGTGACCGAGGGCATCGACGTGCTGGGCAATCTGGCCCCCACCGAGGGCCCCAAAGCCGTAAACCCCGATAAGCGCGATCGGATCAAGAGCGTGCGGATTCTGGTCAGGAACAAGTAGGAGGCCCCCATGCAAGCACTGGATTACCTATCGGATCGGCCTAAGCAGCACTTCAGCCAGCCCCAGCAGGTCATCGAGCCCGACAAATACGACTATTTCGCCGAGTTTGAAACCAGCAAGGGCCGCTTCAGGGTCGAGCTCTTCGCCAAAGAAGCCCCCGTCACCGTCAACTCCTTCGTGTTTTTGGCGCTCAACCGCTACTTCGAGGGCATCGTATGGCACCGGGTGATTCCGGGCTTCGTGGCCCAGACCGGCGACCCCACTGGTACTGGAACGGGCGGGCCGGGCTACCGCTTCGGCCTCGAGCTCGCCCCTCACCTCAACTACGACCAGAAGGGTCGCCTGGGCATGGCCCGCACCCAGGATCCGGGTTCCAACGGCTCACAGTTCTTCATCACCTTCGCCCCCATCCCCCACCTCAGCCAGCAGTACAGCATCTTCGGCCAGGTGGTCGAGGGCATGGAGGTAGTCGAGGCCATCGCCCCCACCGAAGGGGTGGCCAACCCGGCGCGTGGAGAGGCGCGGGATAAGATCGTGTCGGTGAAGATCCTGGCAAAGAGCAAAGAGCCCGTGGCGGATAGCCGATAGCTTTGTGTTCTCAGCCATCCGCGATGATCCCCGAAGGCACCCGCTACTACCTGCCTCCCGAAGCCCGGCTGCGGCGCGAACTGGCCGGGCGGCTCACCGAGCTGTTCCACACCTGGGGGTACGAGCTGGTCGAGCTCCCGGCCCTCGAGCTCTACGACCCCCACCACGTGCTGGCCGAGCGCTCCTTCAAGCTGGTGGACAAGACCGGCGACGTGCTGGCGCTGCGCTCGGACTTCACCTCCGCGCTGGCGAACATGACCCTGGCCTTCCCGCCCGAGCGCTACCCGCTGCGCATGCAGTACGCCGGTCAGGTCTGGCTGCGCGAGGCCGACGCCGAGCTGGGCCGGGTGCGCGAGTACACCCAGTTCGGCATCGAGCTCATCGGGGTTTCGAGCCCCCGGGCCGACGCGGAAATCCTCGAGCTGGCCTGGGAAGCCCTGCGGGCCTTGGGCTTCGCGGAAGCCAGGATCGAGGTGGGGCTGCCCTCTTTGGTACGGGATTTGCTTCAGAGCACCGGGCTGAGCGGCGCCCAGATCGAGACCCTGCGCCAGGCCATCCACCACAAGAACATCCCCGAGCTTTCGAGCCTGCTCGAGGCCTACCGGGTGAGCGAGAACCTCGCCCCGACCATCCTGGCCCTGCCCGACCTGTACGGCGGGCGTGAGGTCTTGCAAAAAGCCCGCGAGCTGAGCCTCACTGACAAGGCCACAGCCGACTTGGACTGGCTCGAGGCCACCCTCAGCCTCCTGCCCGACGTTCCGCTGCTCCTCGACTTAGGCCGCGCCCGCCGCCTCGACTACTACACCGGGATCAACTTCCAGGCCTACACCCAGGACTTCGGCCTGCCCCTCCTGGGCGGGGGCCGCTACGACGGTACGCTGCTGCCGCAGGCCTGCGGCTTCACGGTGGGATTGGAGCGGGTGATGGAGGCATTGCGCCTCCCCAGCGAGGCCGGAGTCCCCGACGTGCTGGCCCTGGACCGCCAGATGGCCCACCGCCTGCGGGCCGAGGGCAAGCGGGTCGAGCTGGCCTGGACCGACGACCTCACCGCGCTGCGCCACTACGCCAGGGAGCGGGGAATCCCCTTCATCGCGCTGGAAGGGAGGCTCGAGGAAGCCTGAGCTTGTACTCCTAAATTGCAACTTGGGGCTATGCCTGCCGTAGAGATGATGGCTACCCTGGAGGAGATGTCCGGCAAGCGCTCCTACGACGACGGCTGTGCGGCGGCCCACGCCCTCGACCTGGTGGGCGAGCGCTGGGCGCTGCTGGTGGTGCGCGAGCTGCTGCTGGGCCCCAGGCGCTTCAGCGACCTGCAGGCCGGGCTGCCCCACATCAGCCCCAACGTGCTCTCCCGGCGACTGAAAGACCTCGAGGCCATCGGGGTGGTGCGGCGGCAAAAGCTGCCACCCCCTGCGGGAGTGTGGGTCTACGAGCTGAGCGAGTGGGGCTATGAGCTCGAGCCCATCCTGCAGCAACTCGGGCGCTGGGGAGCCCGCTCGCCCTGGCAGCCTGCCGAGGCCCCCATCAGCCTCGCCACGCTCGTCACCGCCATGAAGACGATGTTCCATCCCCCGGCCGCCGAGGGCCTGGAGGCGACGTACGAGCTGCGCCTCGCCGCCGAGTGTTTCCGGGTCCGGGTCGCGGGGGGCCAGCTCGAGATCGCGCGGGGCCGGGCCGAGCGGCCCGACGCGGTGCTCGAGGGCGACGTAGCCACGCTGGGAGGGCTGGCTTTCGGCGGCCAGTCCTTCGCGGAGGCCGTGGCCTCGGGCCGGCTGACCGTTCACGGCGACGAGGAGCTGGCCAGGCGCTTCCTGCGCCTCTTCAAGCTGCCCGAGCCGGTGGCCCCCCCTGCGGCAGGGCCTTCCTGAGAAGCGCCTACAGCCCCAAGCGGTCTTTTGAGGACACCCTTCCCTCACGCGACCCGATAAGATGGGGGCAGAGGTTAAAACATGAAACGTTTCCGCACCCGCGCCGTGCACGCCGGCCAGCGCCCCGACCCGCTGACGGGCGCCCACGCCACGCCCGTCTACAGCACCTCGACCTTCGCCTACGGCTCCTTCGAGCGCGGGGCCCGGCTGTTCGAGGGGGAGGAGGCCGGCTTCATCTACAGCCGCATCGGCAACCCCACCGTGCGGGCCTTCGAGGAGAAGATGGCGAGCCTCGAGGGCGCCGAGGACGCGGTGGCCTTCAGCAGCGGCATGGCGGCGGTGAGCGCTCTGGCCTTCACCCTGCTGCGCCCGGGCGACGAGGTGGTGTACCTGGCCCCGCTCTACGGCGGCACCGAGGGCTTCTTCCTCGAGACCTTGCAAAAGTTCGGGGTGATCGCCACCGATGCTGGAGACGTCGAGCGCCTGGAGGCCAGGCTCTCCCCCGCCACCCGGCTGATCTACCTCGAGACCCCCACCAACCCCAACCTCTGCATCTACGACCTGGCCGAAGTGGCCCGCGTCGCCCGGGCCCACGGCATCCTCTCCTGCGTGGACAACACCTTCGCCACGCCCTACCTGACCCGGCCCCTCGAGTTCGGGATCGACCTGGTGCTGCACTCGGCCACCAAGTACCTGGGCGGGCACGGGGACGCCCTGGGCGGGGTGCTGGCCGGGCCGAAGGAACTCATCGACGCGGTACGGATGGAGGGCCTGCGCCACCTGGGAGGCGCGCTGGGGGCCTTCGAGGCCTTCTTGCTGCTGCGGGGCCTCAAGACCCTGCCCCTGCGCATGGAGGCGCACTGCGCGGGAGCGCTGCGGGTAGCCGAGTACCTCGCCAAGCACCCCACCGTCCGCCGCGTGCATTACCCCGGCCTGCCGAGCCACCCCGGTCACGCCGTCGCGCGGCGGCAGATGCAGGGCTTCGGTGGGCTGGTCTCGCTCGAGCTGCCCTCCCGCGAGGCCGCGGGCGCCTTCCTGAACAGCCTGGAGCTCTTTACCCAGGCCGTGAGCCTGGGCGACGTGGAGTCGCTGGCCACCCACCCCGCCTCGACCACCCACCAACTCCTCGAGCCCGCCCTGCGCGAACGCCACGGCATCACCGAGGGCCTGGTACGGCTCTCCATCGGCATCGAAGACCCCGATGACCTCATCGCCGACCTGGAGCAGGCCCTCGAGCGGGCCACGGCCACTACCCTGGTCGATAGCTGACAGCCGGTAGCTAAGTACTCCAGGTTATGAGGTAAATCCGTTGGGGGAAGTACCCCGCGGGAAGCTTCGCGTCTTGGATTGGCTCGATATCTACCAAGAAGGCCATTGGGTCGTACGCCATGGGCGCCATTTGATAGGCTTGTAAGGATGATACGCGGGAAGTACGCGCTGACGCTGGCGCTGCCCAAAGGACGCAACCTCAAGGACGGCTACGCCGCCTTGCAACGGGCCGCGCTCGAGGCCTGGCACGCCGAGGGGCTGGAGCTACCCCCCTTCGGGGCTGAGCGAGCCCTCATCCACGGCGAGGAGGGCAGGGTCGCCATCCTCGAGTTGCGCAACGCCGACGTGCCGCTCTACGTGGACCTGGGCATCGCCGACGCCGGCGTGGTGGGCAAGGACGTGCTGCTGGAGAGCGGGCGCGACGTGTACGAGCCCGTGGACCTGCGCACGGGGTATTGCCGCCTCTCGCTGATCCGTCACCCCGACAACACCGGCCCCATCCGCCGGGTGGCCACCAAGTACCCCAACTTCACCGCCCGCGTCTTCCGCGAGCGGGGCCTGGTGGCCGACATCATCGAGCTGGCCGGAAACGTCGAGCTGGCCGCCCTCACCGGCTTGGCCGACGCCATCGTGGACCTGGTTTCCACCGGAGCCACCATCCGGGCCAACGGCCTGGTCGAAGTCGAGGTGCTGGCCCACTCCACCACCCGTTTCATCGTCAATCGGCAGGCCCTGAAGCTCAAGAGCGACCTCCTGCGGCCCCTGATCGAGCGGTTGCGACAGCAGAGCCAAGCGTTGGCGGAGGGGTAGGGAGGTGCGAAACGCTGGGCACGGGTCTACGTCGTATGTCCTACGCAAGATGCAAAACGCATGTCCTACGTCGTACGTCGTACGCCTTGGCCCTCGACCCTAGACCCTCGACGAACCGCAAGCCACGAGCCACACACCGCAAGCGTTCGGCGTTTGGCGTTGGGCATCTTGCGTGCGCGCCTACTTCAGCGCTCTAGCCTCGAGTTCTCCAATCAGCAGATTCGCCGAGCGCTCGAGGTGCTCCTCCAGTAGCCCCACCGCCCGTTCCACGTCGCCCTCATGGCAGGCTTGCCAGAGGGCGCGGTGGTCGCGCTCGAAGACCGCGCGGTGCTTGAGGGTGAGGCCGTGCATGTGCCAGTAGCGGTCGACGATGTTGAGCAGGTTGTCGATCATGCGGGCTAAGCGGGGGCGATCCTCCAAGGCGTAGAGCGTCTCGTGGAACTCCACCTCCAGCCGCCCCCACTCCCCGCCGTCCTCGGCGGCCTCGGTGGCCTCGAGCAGTTGCCGGGCCTTGTGCAACTGGGCGGGCCCCAGCCGGGGGACTGCCCGGCGTAACGCACCGACCTCGAGCATCATGCGGATCTCGTAGATCTCGCGGATCTGCTCGGTGTCGAGGTCGGCGACGAAGGCCCCGCGGTTGGGGTAGTAGTGCACCAGCCCCTCGACCTCGAGCTGCCGCAGCGCCTCGCGCACGGGGATGCGGCTGACCCCCATCTGCTGGGCGATGTCCTCCCCCCGCAAGGGCTGGCCCGCCCGCAGGATGCCCTTGGCGATGGCCTCGCGCAGCACCGCCGCCACCGTCTCGGGGGTGGTCTGGCTGCGCTGTCCCAGGGTCTTGGCGAGCCGTCCAAGGTCCATACGCTGGCTCAATCCTATCGCCATTTTCAGCTTCCTGTCTGCGGTTTCCCCGGCCTAAGGCATTTGGCGTTTAGCATCTTGCGCTTAGCGTTTTGCGTACGACGTAAGACGTACGACGTAGGACATAGGACGTACGATCCCTGCGCCCGGCTTCCCAAACTTGACACCGCACGCCCCCAATATTGTATACAATTATACACATGAGCCAATTGTCCCAGACCGCCAAGCTCGAGACCCTCCAAGCCGTGCTCGACGGCCTGATGCGCCGCTACCAGGAGCGCGTGCCCGACGTGCCCGCCATCCTCCAGGCCATGATCCAAGAGGGCCTCATCGCCCGCCCCGAGGACGTGGAGAACGACCACATCGCCTTCCGCACCATGGGCGTGCCCCAGCTTGGCATCGCCTCGCTCGAGAAGATCTTCCTGCACTACGGCTACACCCGCCGCGACCGCTACAACTTCGAGGCCAAGAAGCTCAATGCCCACTGGTACAGCCCACCCAGCCCCGCCTTCCCCCGCATCTTCATCAGCGAGTTGCGCGTCGATGACCTCTCCCCCACCGCCCAGGCCATCATCACCTCCTACACCGACGAGGTGAAGAGCGACCCCGTGGACGCGCTCGACCTCGACGATTGGCGCCAGGTGGACGAGTTCTTGCACAAGGCGCTGTGGCGGCTGCCGACTTGGAGCGACTACCAGCGGCTTCAGGAGGAGAGCGAGTACGCGGCGTGGGTCATCTACAACCGCTACTACCTCAACCACTACACCATCAGCGTGCACAACCTGCCCGAGGGCTACGACACCATCCCTGCCTTCAACGCCTTCCTCGAGCGCCACGGCTTCAAGCTCAACACCGCAGGCGGCAAGGCCAAGGTCAGCCCCGACGGCCTGCTGATCCAGAGCTCGACCGTGGCCGAGATGATCGAGGCCGAGTTCGCGGGCGGCGAGAAGCACAAGATCTCGGGCTCCTACGTGGAGTTCGCCGAGCGCAAGCCCCTGCCCCAGTTCGCCCACCTGCCCAAGTCCGAGTTGCGCCGCGAACACCGCCGCGAGGGCTTCGAGGCTGGCAATGCCGACAAGATCTTCGAGAGCACCTACTCCCACCAGACCGCGGTGCGGCAGTGAGCAGGAGTTCCCCATGAAACCCTCCGTCAAACTCCCCCTCCCCGGCCCCAAGGCCAAAGCCCTGTTCGAGCGCGACAAGGCCGTGCTCTCCACCTCCAACGCCCGCGGCTACCCTGTGATGGCCGAGCGCGGCCAAGGGGTGTGGGTGTGGGACGTCGACGGCAACTGCTTCCTCGACCTGATGGCCGGGATCGCCGTCAACACCACCGGCTACGCCCACCCCAAGGTGGTACAGGCCGTGAGCGAGCAGGCCGCCCGATTGCAGCACCTGTGCTTCGCCGTGATCCCCTCCGAGCCCCAGATCGCGCTGGCCGAGCGGCTGAGCGGCAAGCTGGGCGGGGGCTACCGGGTCTTCTTCGGCAACTCCGGCACCGAGGGTATCGAGGCCGCAATGAAGCTGGCCCGCTACCATACCCGCCGGCCCTTCTTCCTGGCCTTCAGCGGCAGCTTCCACGGACGCAGCATGGGGGCGCTCTCGCTCACGGCTTCCAACAGCAAGTACCGCAAGGGCTTCGGCAACCTGGTGCCCGGCGTGAGCCACCTGCCCTACCCCAACCCCTACCGCCACCCCGACGGCCTGAAGCTGCTGCGTGAGGGCCTCGACTCCCTCTTCCAGCACACCGTCCCCGCCGAGGACGTGGCCGCCCTCTTCGTCGAGCCCATCCAGGGCGAGGGCGGCTACATCGTCCCGCCGCAGGGCTTCCTCAGGATGCTGCGTGAGGTCTGCGATGAGCACGGCATCCTGCTGGTGCTCGACGAGGTGCAGACCGGCGCGGGCCGCACCGGGCGCTTCCTGGCCGCCGAGTACGAGGGCGTGAAGCCCGACATCGTGGTCATGGCCAAGGGGCTGGCCTCGGGTTACCCGCTCTCGGCGGTGATCTTCCGCGAGGAGCTCTCGAGCTGGCCCAGCGGAGCCCACGGCACCACCTTCGGCGGCAACCCCGTGAGTGTGGCCGCCGCCCATGCCACCTTGGACTTGCTCGAGGCGGGCCTGATGGACAACGCCGCCACGGTGGGCGAGTACCTCATGGGCAAGCTCCGCATGCTGCAAGGCCGCTTCCCCCGCCTGGGCGACGTGCGCGGGATGGGTCTGATGATCGGCCTCGAGTTCGTCGCCGACCCGCAGACCAAGACCCCCGACCCCGCCCTGCGCGACAAGGTGGTGCAGCGCTGCTACGAAAAGGGCCTGCTGGTGCTGGGCGCCGGTCCTAGCGCCATGCGCCTGGCCCCCCCGCTGATCCTGACCCGCGAAGAAGCCGACACCGCCGTAGAACTCCTAGCCGAGGCGTTGGAGGAGGTGCTCGAGCCGACGAAGGCTTGAGGGATGGTCGATAGCCAATAGCCGGGCGCGGGTCGTACGTCTTACGTCGTACGCAATACGCAAGACGCAAAGCGCCTTGTCACCCCTCTTGCAAGGGGGCCAGGGGGTTCTTTCACCACAAATCACGAGCTACAAGCCACGGGCCTTTCGCTGACAGCTGATAGCTGACCGCCCTTTGTAACCCAACCATCCTGCTCCCCTCCCTTCCTGGGGGTACAATCCCGCCCATGAGCTACCGCAGACTCGGCAAGAGCGGCCTTTTCGTCCACCCCATCGCCTTGGGCACCATGCAGTTCGGCTGGAGCGCCGACGAGGCGACCTCCTACGCCGTTATGGATGCCTTCGTGGAGGCGGGGGGCAACCTCATCGACACCGCCGACATCTACTCCAACTGGACGGCGGGCAACCCAGGCGGGGTCTCGGAGGAGATCATCGGGCGCTGGATGAAGAGCCGGGGCAACCGCGACCGGGTGCTGATCGCCACCAAGGTGCGTGGGCCCATGGGTCAGAACGGCTCCGAGGGGCGCAACCATCCCCTTCAGCGCGAGGGCCTGTCGCGCAAGTGGATCCTGCGCGCCGCCGAGGACTCCCTGCGCCGCCTGCAAACCGACTTCATCGACCTCTATCAGGTGCACTGGGTGGACAACCAGGTCCCCATCGAGGAAACTCTCTCGGCCCTCACCGACCTGGTGCGCCGGGGCTGGGTGCGCTACATCGGCTGCTCGAACTTCTCGGCTTGGCGCTTGATGCAGGCCCTGTGGGCTTCCGACAAGCACGGCTATGAAGCCTTCGTCTCGATCCAGCCGGAGTATTCCCTGGTGCAGCCCACCCGCGCCAACTTCGAGCGCGAGATCGCCCGGGTCTGCGAGGCCTACGGCCTGGGCGTGATCCCTTATAGCCCGCTGGCGGGCGGCTTCCTCACCGGCAAGTATCGGCGTGGGGAGGAGCTGCCGCAGAGCGTGCGGGCGCAGGGCATCGCCAGCAACCGCATGAACGAGCAGAACTGGAGCATCCTGGACAAGGTGCTCGAGATCGCGGGCCACCGGGGCGCCCACCCTGCCCAGGTGGCCCTGGCCTGGCTGCTTTCCAAACCCTACGTAACCGCGCCCATCGTCGGCGCCAACAGCGTGGCCCAGCTCGCCGACCTCATGCCCGCCGCCAGCTTGCAACTCAGCAGCGAGGAGATCGCCGCGCTCAACGAGGTCTCGAGCTGGCCCCTCTCCCGCACCGAAAGGGAAATTTGAGCCGGAGCCAAAACTTGGCCCGGCTGGACGCTACCATCACAGAAGCTGCACGACTGTGGGAGATCGGGCCATCCCAATTCCCTTGCGCTGCATAAAGACCGGCAGGAGGCTGGAGATGAAGCAACGGCTATTGAGTGCAGCGGTAGTAGCGCTGATGCTGGCCCTGGCAGCCGGCCTGAACGGGGTTCCACCCAGGTATGCCGAGTACGGCAGGTGGGAAGTGGTGGCCGACAAGGGCCTGCCCGCCGGCGGCCCTCACGCCGGGCAGCCGAAGGTGGTCTACGCCAACCCCCTCGCCGCCAGGGAGTGGAAGAGCGGCAAGGCGCTGCCCGTGGGCAGCATCGTGGTCAAGACTGCGGGGCCAGCCGACGCGCCTAGCCTCATCGCCGTGATGGAAAAACGCGCCGGCGGCTGGTACTACGAGGAATACCTACCCGAAGGCGGCAAATACGTACTGAAGTTCGGCGGGCCCGGCAAGCAGCAGCTTTGCGTGGGCTGCCACACGGGCGCGAAGGCCAAGGACTACCTGTTCACCCGGCCCTAGCAGTCCACGGTGATCTGGGCGGGGTCGAGTTCGAGCCCCACTACATCCCCGTACCCCAGCCCCTCCAGGCGCGGGGCCAGCACCTCGAGCACGTCGGGGGGCTGGAAGTGTTTGGGCTTGGTCTCGGGGTGGGGGTAGTAGATCAGCCCTTCGTAAGCCTGCCCCCTCCAGAGGAGGCGGCAATCGAAGAAGGAGAAATCTTCCGGCGGCTCGGCCTCGGCCCACTTGAGGTTGCGAAAGGTGTGCCTGGCTTGCACCACCCGGTAGCGGCAGGGCGCGATGGAGAGGTTGAGCGTGCCGGGGTGGAAGGGGCTGAGGTCCAGACCGCGCTCGAGGAAAAAGGGCTTCTGCATGGCGATGGTTCCACCCGGAAAGCGCGGGTTGCCCGAGCGGCCCGAAGCTACGCCGTGCCCTGGCAGTACGGTGGCTCGAAGCCGGATCATGCCGCCCCCTCACAGATAGAGCAGGACCTTGCCCACGCTCTGGCGGCTCTCCACCAGGGTATGGGCCTCGCCGGCTTTCTCCAGGGGAAAGCGCGCGCCAATCTCCAACTGCGCCTCTCCCCGCCGCAGGTGCCCCAGCACGGCCTCGACGCTGGGTCGGAGCAATTCGGGCCTCGAGCGCCGGTAGTGCCCGCTGCTGTAGCCGATGACCGCCTTGGTCTGCCGATGCAGGGGGCGCGTCTCGAAGCTGCCGGCCTGCCCGCCCGCGTGCCCATAGACCACCAGCCGCCCGAAGGGGGCCAGGCACCTCATCCCCTCCTCGAATACCGGCCCCGAGACCGAGTCGAGGATCAGGTCGGCCCCCGCGCCCTGGGTCAGCTCGAGCACCTTCTGGGCGAAGCCCTCGTACCCCACGATCACCGCCTGGGCTCCCAGTCGCCGCGCCACCTCGGCCTTGGCCTCGCTCCCCACCACCCCGATGACCTGTCCTGCCCCCAGGGAGCGGGCCAGTTGCACCGCCGTGCTGCCCACCCCTCCCGCCGCCGCCTGCACCAGCACGCGCTCACCCGCTTGCAGCCGACCCGCCCAGGTGAGCACGTTGTACGCCGTGACCAGCACGGTGAGGCCCGCGACGGCCTCGTCGGGCAGGTCGTCGGGGAGGGGATAGGTCAGGGTGGCCTGGGCCAGGACCTCCTCGGCGTAGGAGCCACCCACCGGGAAGGCCACCACCCGCTGGCCCACCCTCAGCC
>NZ_QWLA01000084.1 GCF_003574095.1 Calidithermus roseus | reverse complement strand
GCCAGCGGGTCTTCTCCTTGGCATCCTTGCAGCTACGGTAGCGCTGTTCGAGTTCCTCCAGGCTCAGGTGGGGGTGTAGGGGTATGGCTTTGCTCGGCATGCATTATTATCTACATAGGTTTGGTATGACCCGGTCTTTTGCCATCGAGGGGGGGTTCAGGCCCTGGCCAGCGCGCTCCGGGCCCGGTCGGCCATGGCGAAGAGCTTTTCCCTGGTGAGGGGAATCTTGCCCTCGAGCACCAACCCCTTCCCCTCCTCCCAGTGCAGGTGGTAGTGGATGTGCCCGCCGGGCACCCGGAACTGGATGTGCTTGAGCTCGGCGTGGCGGGGCGAGACCGAGGCGAAGAAGAAGGGCTCTCCCCGCGCGTCGGAGAGGGAGGCGGCCATGATGGTGGTCGGCAGCACGTAGGGGCGCTCCATGCGGTAGATGAAGTCGGGGAAGTCGGATTCCTTGGTGAAGAGCACGCCTTTTTCGGCGGCGTATTCCCGCATCCAGTCGAGAAGCTGGACCCAGGACCTGTACAGCATTTCGTCGTGGTGATGGTCGTGAGGGGCGCTCATAGTGATCAGTTTACCAAGTCGAGCACCAAGGCCGTACGCCAAAGTAAAGATGCAGCGCGCCGCGCCCCTAGGGGATAAATCGTCCTCATGGGGTCGTGCCCGATCCACCCAGACTACAGTTCCCGCTCCCCGAGGGCCCGAAACAGCGGCCTCGAGAAAGCAGGCTCACTACGCTGCCAACGTACCTGCGCTAAATTAGCCTGGATGCAGCTCTCCGACCTGCCGCCCCTGCCGGAAAAGCCAGGGGTCTACCTCTGGAAGCAGGGGGAAACCATCATCTACGTGGGCAAGGCCAAGAGCCTCAAGGCCCGCGTGACGAGCTATTTCCACGCCGAGGGCAAGTCGCTGCGGATCAGCCGGGAAGCCAGTCACCTCGAGTTCATCGTCGTGCGCGACGAGGTGGAGGCGCTGCTGCTGGAAGCCAACCTCATCAAGCAGCACCGCCCCAAGTACAACGTCCTGATGAAGGACGACAAGCACTACCCCTTCCTCAAGCTCACCAACGAGCCCTTCCCCATGCTCATGATCGTGCGCCGCGTCCTGCCCGACGGCGCCCGCTACTGGGGCCCCTTCCCCGACGGCGGCGCGGTGCGGCGCATCAAGCGGCTCGTGGACCGCTTCTTCCCCCTGCGCAAGAACAGCGGCTTCCCCATGAAGAAGCGCCGCTACCCCTGCCTCAACTTCTCCATGGGCCGCTGCCTGGCCCCCTGCGTGGACCGGGCCGACCCCGAAGCCTACGCCGCCGCGGTCAAACAGGTCGAGAACCTGCTCGACGGCAAGGTGGACGAGCTCTTCGCCAGCCTCGAGGCCCAGATGCGCCAGGCCGCCATGAACCAGGACTTCGAGCGCGCCGCCGAGATCCGCGACCAGATCAAGGCGGTGCAGGCTTTCTTCGGCACCACCCAGCAGGCTTATGACGTAGATCTGGGCGACCTCGACTTCCTGGGCTTCGCCCGCGCCGCCGACTACGTGGTGATCCAGCTTTACCAGGTGCGCGGCGGGCAGATGCTGGGCCGCACCAGCCGCTTCGCGGAGGGGGTCAAGGAGGACAGCAACGAGGAGTTGCTCTCGGCCTTCCTGCGCGACTACTACCTCGAGGCCACCCCCCTCCCGCCCCTGGTGCTGCTGCCCTTCGCCGTGGACGACCAGGACGCGCTCTCCGAGTTCCTGAGCTCCAAGGGCCGCCGGGTCGAGGTGCGCGTGCCCCAGCGCGGCGACAAGACCCGCCTCGTCGAGCTGGCCCAGCGCAACGCCCAGACCGCGCTCGAGTCCGAGCTCAAGCTCATGGAGCGCAAGGGCGACCACCCCGGCCTCAAGGCCCTGGCCGAGGTGCTTAGCCTCTCGCGTCGCCCCTACCGCATCGAGGGCTACGACATCTCCAACCTGATGGGCGAGGCGGTGGTGGGCTCGATCACCGTCTTCGAGGGGGGGAGGCCCAAGAAGCAGGAATACCGCCGCATGAAGATCAAGGGCCTCAAGGGCTCCGCCGACGACTTCTACTCCATGGAGCAGACCGTCTACCGCCGCTTCACCGGCTCGCTGGCCGAGAGCATGCCCCTGCCCGACCTGCTGCTCATCGACGGCGGCTTAGGGCAGGTGCGGGCGGCGAAGAAGGCGCTGGAGAAGGCCGGGCTCGACATCCCTTTGGTGGGCCTGGCCAAGCGGGAGGAGACGCTGGTGCTTCCCGACGGCAGGACCATCGAGCTGCCCCTAACCCACCCCGCGCTGCAACTGCTCATCTACCAGCGCGACGAGACCCACAACAACGGCTTGCAGTTCAACCGCAAGCTGCGCACCGAAAAAGCCCTCAAGAGCGTCTTCGACGGCATCAAAGGCATCGGCCCTAGCCGCAAGATGGCCCTCTTGAACCACTTCTCCACGCTCGAGGAGCTGCGCGCGATGAGCCCCGAGGAGTTGGCCAGGCTGCCGGGCATGGACAAGCGCAGTGCTAAAGCGGTGCTCGAGGCCCTTTCCACGCTCGGATAGGAGTTATCCACATCCCCTGTGGATAACTCTGTGGATAACTTTGGATCGGTCAGGAAACCGTCTGCCGCACTCGGCTTTTCAGTACCCCTTCTCCCGCACTACTACGTTGACCAGGGGCTCTCCCCGCAGGTAGCGCTCGACCTGCTCACGCACCAGGCGGAATCCCCGCTCGAAGAGCTTGTGGGTCGAACCGGCCATGTGCGGCGTGAAGAACACCTCGGGCAACGACCACAGCGGATGCCCCTCGGGCAGGGGCTCGGGGTCGGTCACGTCGGAAACGAAACGGATGCGCTTGGCCTTGAGCGCCTCGATGAGGGCGTCCTGATCGACGGTCCTGCCTCGCCCGGCGTTGACGAAAAGGGCTCCTGGCTTCATCTGGGCGAAGAACCCGGCCCCGCAGAGTTTCTCGGTCTGAGGGGTGAGGGGCAGCAGGTTGATCACGATGTCGGCTTGGGGAAGCCAGTCGGGGAGTTCGGAGAAGCCGTAGATGCTCTCCCGCGCGCTGCGGGCTACCCGGATAAACTGCACCCCGAAGGGCTCGAGGCGCCTCTCGGTGGCCCGGGCGATGGAGCCGTAGCCCAAAAACAGCACCGTGGAGCCCTCGAGGTCTCCTACCCACTGGTAGGCCCAGCGCTGCTCGCGCTGCGCGTCGCGGAACTCGGGGAAGCGCTTGATGGCGCTCAGGATGGCCCCCACGACCCACTCCGAAACCGGGGTGTCGTGTACCCCGGCAGCATCGCAGAGGATGAGGTGGGGAGGCAGCTTGGGCAAAATCCAGTCCACCCCGGCGGTGAGGGTCTGCACGACCTTCAGGGCCTCGAGGTTGGGGAGTTCGTCGAAGAAGCGCCGGGCTGAGCCATAAGGAGCCACGGCAAACTCGGCCTGGGCGGCTTCGGCGGGCAAGGGGCCCTGCTTGGGCAGATAGACGATCTGGGCAGGAATGCCCTCGAGGTAGCGGGCCTCGACCCCTTCTTGCACGAGCAGGAACATGGGCTAAATATACGTCGATAGCCGGGCGCGGGTCGTACGTCCTACGTCGTACGCAAGACGCAAGACGCACCTTCTTCACCCCAGGCTCTGCCACTCCTCCCGCGTGATCTCCATGTGCACGTCCTCGAGGCGCCGCTCCTCCGGCTTGGGCTGGCGCACCGGGCCCAGCGAGATGGCCACCCGTGGGCTGGGGGCAGGGAGTACCGAGACCACCCGGAAGCCCGCTTTTTGAAAGGCCCTCTGGGCCCGCACGTTGTGCTTGAAGGTCTTGAGCTTGACCCGTTGCAGGTTCATGCGCTCGAAGGCGTAGCGCAACACCGCCCGTACCGCGTCGGTGCCGTAGCCCTTGCCCCAGCGGTCCTTGGCCCCGATCAGAATGCCCAAGGTGGCCTCGGTGCGGCTGAGATCGTAGAGTTCGACCGTTCCTAGCCACTCTCCCCGCTCGTCGAGGATGCCGAAGCCCAGTCGGTCGCCCCGTGCCACCTCGCCCATCACCACCCGCTTGAACAGCCACATGGGCATGCGCAGGGGGCGACTGCCGTTCCACTCGGCGATCTCAGGGTCGCGGAAGCACTCGTAAAAGCGCCGCCACTCCTCCTCGGTGAGGCCCTCGCTGAAAGGTTTGAGGGTCACCCGCCCGGAGCGGGGCCAAGTCTCGGAGATCAGCACACCTTCAGGATACGCCAAGTTTCAGGGGTCAGGGGGAAAACCCGTCCTCCCCGACCCCACTCCCGGCTAAGCGCCTCCGCGACTTTACGGGTACAGGCCCAGCAGCGCGCGCGACTCGAGCACCCGCGTCGCGGCGACGATGTAGGTCGCCGTGCGCAGGCTCACCTTGCGCTCCTCGTGCACCTGCCACACCGCCTCGAGGGCGTTGCGCATGATCTGCTCAAGGCGCTGGTTGATCTCGGCCTCGGTCCAGAAGTAGCTGTTGAAGTCTTGAACCCACTCGAAGTAGCTCACCGTCACGCCGCCGGCGTTGGCGACCACGTCGGGCACCACCAGGATGCCGCGCTCGGCCAGGATGTCGTCGGCAGCGGGGGTGGTGGGGCCGTTGGCCCCCTCGACCACCACCTTGCACTGCACCTTCCAGGCGTTGGCCTCGGTGATCTGCTTCTCCAGCGCCGCCGGGATAAGAAACTCGCAGGGCACGGTGAGCACGTCCATGGCCGGGATGGGTTCAGCCTTGGGGTAGCCACGCACCCCCCCGGTAGACTGCACGTGCTGGGTCAGGTCGTAAGGATCGATCCCGGCTTCGTTGTAGATCGCTCCCGTCACATCCGAGACCGCCACGATGCGGGCCTTGTGGTCGTGGAAGATGCGCGCGGCGGCGTTGCCCACGTTGCCGAAGCCCTGGATGGCGACGCGGGCGCCCTCGAGGTTCATCCCCAGCTTCTCCGCCGCTACCGCCGCCGCCACGAACACCCCGCGCCCCGTAGCATCGCGGCGACCCAGCGAACCCCCCACCTGAACGGGCTTGCCGGTCACCACGCCGGGGGTGGTGTGGCCGATGTTCATGGAGTAGGTATCCATCATCCAGGCCATCTCGCGCTCGGCGGTGCCCACGTCGGGCGCGGGGATGTCCTTGTTGGGGCCGATGAGGATGCCGATCTCGGAGGTGTAGCGCCGGGTCAGGCGCTCGATCTCGCCTGTCGAGAGCTTGCGGGGGTCCACCCGGATGCCCCCCTTGCCGCCGCCATAGGGCACCCCCACCGCCGCGTTCTTGATGGTCATCCAGGCCGCCAGGGCCATGACCTCGGAGAGGGTCACGTCGGGGTGGTAGCGCACCCCGCCCTTGGCCGGACCCCGGAAGGTGTTGTGATGCACCCGGTAACCCTCGAAATGGGCCACCGAGCCGTCATCCATGCGTATGGGAATGTCCACGATCAGGATGCGCTTGGGTCGCTTGAGGTCTTCGACCCAGTAGGCCAGCTTGCCCAGGTAGGGCGTCACGCGCTCGACCTGCTCGAGGTAGATCTCCCAGGGGCCGTTGTTCTCGCTCGAGATGTAGGAAAGCGGTTCACTTCGCATAGCTGCTCCGTTGGCTCTTGTTGCCCTGTATAGGATACAGCCTGTTTATGCATTGCGGGATATGTCGTGCGTCGAGGGTGGGGCGCCGGGCGTGGGTCGTGCGTCGTACGTCGTACGCAAGACGCAAGGCGCTTTGGCCCTGGACCCTCGACAAACCACGAGCCAACAGCCGGAAGATTGCGGCCGTTGGCTACCGGCTATCGGCTCTCTGTTCAGCTAAGGCGGGAGGACTCCTTGCGGGCCAGCGCCTCGAGCGCGTCGCGGTAGGGGCTGGGGGGCAGGGCCTCCAGGTGCGCCACTGCCGCTTCGACCCGCTCGCGGATGGCCTCCACGATCTCCCGGTCGATGCCCGACTGGACGACGAGGGTACGCAGGCGCTCGAGGTCGCCCACCCCCTCCCCCTTGCGCCGCAGGATCTGGCCCACCTCTTGGGGGAACTCCTCCAGCAGCCGCAGGGTCACGCGGGTCAGCTTGCCCTCGCGCACGTCCCCGCCCACCGGCTTGCCCAAAACCTCCGGCGAGCCCATGAGGTCGAGGTAGTCGTCGCGCATCTGGAAGGCTTGCCCGTAGAGCAGGCCAAACTGCGCCAGCGCTTGGCGCTGCTGGGCCGGAGCGTCTGCCAGCACCGCCGGCCCCTCGCAGCACAGCCGCGTCACCGAGCCGGTTTTGCCGGTGATAATGCGCTCGTAGGCCTCGAGGGAATAGTCCGCCAGCGCGGCCACCTGGAACTGCAAGACCTCCCCCTCGGAAAGCTCGCGGGCGGTCTGGGCCACCATCGCCACCAGTTCCATCCGGCCCATCTCGGCCAGCAGGTGCATCAGCCGGGCCAGCAGGTAGTCGCCGGAGAGCACCGAGACCGCGTTGCCGTACTTGCGGAACGCGGCCACCTGACCCCGCCGGGTCTCGGCGTCGTCCACCAGGTCGTCGTGCAGGAGCGTGGCCGAGTGGAGCAGCTCGACCACCAGGGCCATGTCCACCGCGTGGGGGACACCGCCGAGCGCGCCGCTGGCTAGGAACACCAACTGCGGGCGCACCCGCTTGCCGCCCGCCGTCACCAGGTCCTCCTCGATCAGCCGGATGAACTCCACGTCCGAGCGGATGACCTCCCGCAGGCGCTCTTCGAAGGCCTCGAGGGGAGTGGTGAGGCTTTTCACGCTCATCCCGACAAGTATAACAGCGACCGCCCACAGGCGGTCGCATCAGGCCACTTTGCCTTCAGTACACGTAGACCGGGTAGTTGATGGCGTTCTCTTTCTGGGCAGTCTCGTTGAGGGACTGAGCGATGTAAGAGGTGATCTGGGTGGCAGTGGGAGGCGGATCCGAAGGTCCCGTCCGATACTCCGATTTGATCGGGAACCTGTTGGGACAGAAGTCCTTCTCGGTGGTGGGGCAGCTCGGTATGGTGGCTCCAAAAACGTCTACGCTGCCCGACCTCAGGAAAACCCGTCCAGCAGGTGAGCCGGGCAGGGCGTTCAGGACGATTTCATACTGGAAGGTATATATCAGGGCCACGATGTTGCCGGCGCTGTCTTTTTCCGTAGTTACCGTTCTTTGAAAATTCTCTGGAGACGCGACCGAAACCGTGGGCGTGCTAAAGACAAGCCCGAAGTTAGAGCAACCCGTAAGCAGCAGCCCCACCAGCGTCGCTGCGATCAGCCCATAACGCACTCGCTTCATCCGATCATCTCCTCCCTCAAACGCGGGTTCAGGATAAAGAAACTCAGGCGGCTCAGACCGGCCAGGAAGTCCACGTTCTCCACCGCCACTTCCTTGGGCACCTCGAGAACGACGGGTGCGAAGTTAAGGATGCCCCTCAGGCCAGAGTCTATCATCCGGTTCGCCACGCTTTGGGCCGAATCCGCCGGGACGGCTATTAATCCAATCTCAATCCTTCGCTCGGCCACCACCCTGGGCAGGTTCTCCAGCGCCTCGACCGCGATCCCGCGAAAGCTCAGGCCGTGCTTGGTGGGGTCGATGTCGAAGAAGCCGCGCAGGTCGAAGTGCTCGTCGAAGCCGGGGTAGTCGGCGAGGGCCTGGCCTAAGCGGCCCATGCCCACGATGCACAGCCCCCAGCGGCGGTTGAGGCCCAGGATCTGCTGCAACTCGCGGCGCAGCACCGGGACGGTGTAGCCCACCCCGCGGGTGCCGTAGCTGCCGAAGTAAGAGAGGTCCTTGCGCACCTGGAAGGCCGTGACCTGGGCCTCTTCGGAGAGCTGCTCGCTCGAGGTGCGGTTGACGCCCCTGGCCTCGAGGTCTTCCAGAATACGCAAGTAGGTCACCAGACGTGAGATCGCTGCACTGGGCACTTTCGCCATTTCAACTACCTCCTTCAAGTGCCGGGAGGCACAAGCCCCGCGAGCCGACGTCGAAGCCTCCAGACCATCATAGGTTGAGGCTAGGGAACGGCCAGGGTCGGCAGTCCCATGGCCTTGAGGCTGGCGATGATCCGCTCGCGGTCGTCGCCCAGAGGTCCAACCCGCACCCTGATCAGGCTGCCGTCCTTGACCAGCACCACCGGCAGGCCCTCAGCCCGCAGCTTCTCGACCAGGGCATCGGCGGAAGCCTGGCTCTTGAAAGCTCCCACCTGCACGTAAGCGGCGGAGGGCTGAGCGCCGAGTTGGGCTGCGGGCCGGGCTCCCTGGTAAACCTGGGCCCCGGCAAAGTTGCGCGCCACCCCTCGAGCCTGCTCCTCGCTGGCGTAAGGGCCTACCGTGACCCTGGTCAGCGCACCGGCGGCCTCGAGTTGGACCCGGTAGCCCTGGACCTCGAGTTGCCGGGCCAGGCGCGAGGCGTTTTGCGGGTTGGAGAACGAACCCACCGCCACCCGCCAGCTACCCGAGGCAGGCTGGGGTGCAGGTGCTTCGGTCACGGTCGGCTTTTCCTGGGGCCTCGGGGAGGGCTGGGCTTGCGGGGTCTCGCTGGGCGCTTGGGGAATGGGCAAGGCGGTGATGACCGGCTCGCCGGGGCTGTCGTCCTGGGGCCGAGGAATTGGGGGCTGCGGCTGGACCTCCTGCGGCGGTGGCGGTGTGGCCTGCTCCACTCGAGGTTGAGGTGGCGTGGAGGTCTGCGTCTGAAGCCGCTGAAAGGGGTTGATGCCGGTGAGGAAAAACACGATACCTGCCACTACCAGGCCAAATAACACGAAGATCAGCAGGTCGAGCCAATTGTTGCGGAGCCAACCCATACCTCTAAACTACCCCACCCACAGCGCCTTGCAAACCATCGCCGGGCGGAAAACCCGCCCGGCGATGGAAATTCGCCCCTTCGCCGCTTACCTCAGGAATTGGCGTGCGGGCTCGTAGCCCAGGTTGAGCGCCTGCTGGAAGGCGCGGCGGGCCTCGGCGTTGCGGGAGAGGGCTTGCAGGGCGATGCCCAGGTTGTACCAGGCCACCGCGTCGCGGGGGTTGAGGGCCACGGCCTGGTTGAGCAGGCGTTCGGCGTCGGCATAGCGGTTGGCCGCGAGGTAGGCCACTCCGAGGTTGGCGGCGGTGTCGGCGGTGGGCTCGAGGGCCTGGGCGCGCTCGAGCGAGGCGATGGCCGCTTCATACTTCTTGAGGGCGAACTGGGTCCGGCCCAGATAGAACCAGGCTGCACCCCGGTCGGCCTTGAGTTGCACCGCCTGGAGCAGGACTTCCTCGGCGCTGTCGTAGCGCTGCTGGAAGTACGAAGCCTTGCCCTGCACGAACAGGGCCTCGGCCTTCTCGGCACCGCTCGTGGCCCTGGCGGCCAAAGCCGCAAAGCGCCCGGCCTCGGCGAACTGACCCAGGCGGTCGTAGGTCAGGGCCAGGGCCAGGGCCACGTGAGGCTCTTCAGGCATCTGGCTGTAAGCAGCCTGGAAGGCCTCGAGGGCACCCCTGAAGTCCCCGCCTTGGTAGCGCACCCGGCCCAGGTCATACTGGGCGGCCCAGAGTCTGGGGTCCAACCGGGCCGCCTCGACCAGCGCGTCCTGCTGTGCTTTCCCGCTGAGCAGCGAGGATTTCTTGTAGACGATCTGAGCCCTGACCTTGGGGTCCTGCGCCGCCGCAATGGAGCGGTCGAGCTCGGTCACGGCCCGCTCGGGCAAGCCTTGGCCCACATAGATATCGGCCACCAGGCTCACCGCGCCCACGTTGGCGCGGTTCTGGTTGAGCAGGGTGTAGAGGTAGGGCAGGGCCTCGAGGGGCTTGTTGGCCCGGTACAGGCTATCGGCCAGCAGGAAGGTGACCTCCTGGTCGTTCTCGAACTTCTTCAGGGCGCCCGCCAGGGTGGTGGCGGCCTGCTCGTACTGCTTCTGGTCACGCTGGGCCTTGGCCAGGCCCAGGTAGGAAGTGCGCAGGTCGGCGGGAGCTACCCCGGCCTTCTCCCCGACCTCGATGGCCTTGGCCAAGGCCTGAGCAGCCTCGGCAGACTCCCCCAGGCGGTCGAGGGTCACACCCAGGTTGAACCACCCCTCAAAGCGGTTGGGGGCCAGCAGGGTGAGCTGGGTGAACTCGAAGCGGGCTCCCTTGAGGTCGCCCTGCCGGTAGAGGGCCAGCCCAAGGCAGAAGTGCCCGCTGTAATTGGTGTAATCGCGAGTGACCACCTGTTCGCACAACTGTGCGGCTTCGGCATTGCGGCCCGCCTCGAGCGCGGCCAGCCCCCGCTTGAGGACGTCGTCCACGCTCGGCTGCTGGGCCCAGGCCAACGAAGAGACCACAAGGGCCAACCAGGTTGCTTTCATAGCGTTTCTCCCGAAATCTTGGGTCATGCTGGCAGGAATTCTAGCACGCGCCGAAGGGCGCGCCGGGCCAGGGTGAACCAGCGGGTTGACACTCGAGCACCCCCCTGGTAGCCTATCGGGGCTTGACGGGGAGGCCCTCACGACGCGGGGTGGAGCAGTCTGGTAGCTCGTCGGGCTCATAACCCGAAGGTCACAGGTTCAAATCCTGTCCCCGCAACCAAAGCTGAGAAAACCGGCCCTGGAGCCGGTTTTCTTCGTTCATGAATCCCGGTTAATCAAAGCTTTAAACTGCCGCGACGCGCCCCAGGGCCTCGGCGGGGGTGCGGGCCCCCACGGCGTAGAGGGCCACGCGCAGCTCCCAGAGGAAGTCCTCGAGCCATTCCACCACCGCGTCGGGGCCCCGCAGGGCAGGCCCCAGCAGTGGCCGCGCCACCGCCACCGCCTGCGCCCCCAGCGCCAGGGCCTTGGCGGCGTCGGTGCCGCTGCGGATACCCCCGGAGGCCACCAGCGGCAGGCCAGGCAGGGCCGCACGGCATTCCACCAGGGCTTGCGCGGTGGGCAGCCCGACCTCGCAGAGCTCGGGGTGACGCACCTCGCCGTAGCGCACCAACTCCTCGACCCGTGCCCAGTTCGTCCCCCCGGCCCCAGCCACGTCGAGCGCGGCCAGCGGCAGGCCGGCGAGCCCCCGGGCCACCTCCCCCGAGAAGCCGTGCCCCACCTCCTTGAGCAGCACGGGGAAGGAGACTTCCCGCAAGAGCTGCCCCAGTTTCGCGGTCAGGCCCGCGAAGTCGGTGTCACCGCGCTGCACGGCTTCTTGCAGCGGGTTGGCGTGCAGGGCGAGGGCGTCAGCCCCCACCGCCTCGACCGCGCGGCGCAGGTGCTCGGCGGTGTAGCCCCGGTTGAGCTGCACCAGCCCCAGGTTGCTGATCAGCAGCGCGGTGGGGGCCACCTCGCGCACCTGGAAGCTGGCCCTGGTCTGCGGCTTCTCCAGCATCACCCGCTGGCTCCCCAGCATCATCCCTACCCCCACCCGCTCGGCGGCCTCGGCCAGCGCCCGGTTGATGCGCCCCCCGTGCTCTTCCCCCCCGGTCATGGCCCCGATCAGGAAGGGCGCGGCCAGCCGCTTGCCCAGGAAGCAGGTCGAGAGGTCCACGTCCTCCAGACGCAGCTCGGGCAGCGCCCGATAGGCCAGGCGGTAGCGCTCGAGCCCCGTGGTCAGGCGGGCGTAGTTCACGGGCCCCTCGAGGCAGACCTCGAGGTGCTTGCGCTTGCGGGCGGTGATGTCCATAGGGTCACGGGAGGCAAAAAGGGCAAAAGGTGATAGGTGTTCTCCGCTTTTTACCTTTTCACCCCTTCACCCTTCTGCCTCATGCTACGGGCTCCACGACCTGGGTCGAGAGCACGTCGCTGCCCTCTAAGGGCAGGCCGAAGTCCTGGGCAATGAGGCGGGCGGTCATCTTGGCCGACATCATCACGCTGGGGGTGCCCGCGCCGGGCTGGGTCCCCGCACCCACCAGGTAGAGCCTGGCGACGTCCTCCGAGCGGTTGTGGGGGCGGAAGAAGGCCGACTGCATGAGGATGGGCTCGGGGCCGAAGGCGTTGCCGAGGTGCGAGAGCAGGGTGTGCTCGAAGTAGTCGGGGGTGATGAAGCTCTTGTAGACCAGGCGCTCGGAGAGGTTGGGGAGGTAGCCGCGCTGCTCGAGAAAACCCAGCACCTTGTTCACGAAGGGCTCGCCCAACAGCCCCCAGTCGAGCCCGGAGCCGTTGTGGGGCACGGGGATTAGGGTATAGGCGGCGTGGTGACCGGGCGGGGCCAGCGAGGGGTCGGTGAGGGTGGGAACGTGCAGGTACTGCGAGAAGTCCTTAGCCAGCACCTTGCGCCCGAAGATGTCTTTGAGCAACTCCTCGTAGCGCGGCCCCAGGATGATGTTGTGGTGGCGCAGCTTTTCGCCCTCGCTGCCGTCGGCCTTGAAGCCGAAGTAGATCACCACCAGCGACATGCTCTGCCTGCGAGCCCGCACCACCGGGTCGGCGTTCCTGAAGCGGTACTGCGGCTCGACGAGCTTGAGGTAGGTGTGGGCGTAGTCGGCGTTGGAGACCACCACGTCGGCTTGCAGCACCTCGCCCGAGGCCAGCGTGACGCCGGTGGCGACCTTTCTGCCGCCCTGGCGGCTCACGTTGATCCGGCTCACCTCCGCACCGTAGCGGATGCGCCCGCCGAGTTCCTCGAGCTTTTTCACGAAGCCCCGCACCAGCGCCCCGGTGCCGCCCATGGCGAAGTGGATGCCCCAGGTCTTCTCCACGAAGTGGATCATGGCGTAGATGGCCGGCACGCTGAGGGGGTTGCCCCCCACCAGCAGCGTCTCGAAGCTGAAGACCTGCTGCATCTTGGGGTTCTTGAAGTACTTCTTCGCGAAGGAAAACAGCGTGCGCACCGCGTCCAGGCGCAGCAGATCGGGGACTACGCGCAGCATGGTGCCCACGTCGCCGAAGTAGGTGTAGCCGAGCTCGAGAAAGCCCCGCTCGAAGATGGCCTTCGCGTCGCGGTGGAAGTGCTCGTAGCCCTCCAAGTCCTCGGGGGCCAGCGCCCGGATCTGCTCGCGGGTACGGATGGGGTCGCCGTCGTAGTCGAAGAAGGTGCCGTCGTCGAAGTAGATGCGGTAGAAGGGCAAGATGGGGACGAGGGTGACGTAGCACGAGGTGTTGGGGCCGCCCGAGACGCCCTCCCGCACCCGTTTGTCCTCGCCTAGCACGGCGGGAGGGAAGTCGGGTTGGGCAAGCCGGGGGTCGCCCCGGCCCACACTGAACAACTCCTCGATGAAGTGGGGCACGGTGATGACGGTGGGACCCATGTCGAAGGTGAAACCCTGGACCCGGCGCACGTAAGCCCGCCCGCCGGGGGCGTCGAGTTTCTCGAGCACGGTGGTGTCGAAGCCCAGGCTGCACAGGCGGATGCCCATCGCCAGCCCGCCGATGCCGCTGCCAATGACGATGGCCTTCTTCACGAGCACCTCCCGCGACGAGGGGGCGTGTGGAGCGCGTTCATGGGCCCGAGGATACCGCCGGGCCCGCGAGGACATTTAGCCGCGGGGATACAGTTTTGCCGCCCCGACCCGGTAGGCTTTGGGTGTGAAAGCCATCCAGATCAACCGCACCGGCGGCCCGGAAGTGCTCGAGTTGACCGAACTCCCCCTCCCCATCCCCGGTCCCGGCCAGGTGCGGCTCAAGGTGGAAGCCGCGGGACTCAACTACGCCGACATCCTCACCGTGGCCGGGGAGTACCTCACGCGCACCCGCCTCCCGCTGGTGCCCGGCATGGAGTTCGCCGGGCGGGTGGACGCGCTGGGGGAGGG
>NZ_QWLA01000083.1 GCF_003574095.1 Calidithermus roseus | reverse complement strand
CCCCCGCCCCCCACCGGCAGTCTCGACTTCAAGCGGGTCCAGATCGACGCCGATAGCCCCCAGTCGGCCTGGATGAAGGCCATCGCCGATCTCAACCGCGACGGGCTACCCGACCTGATCATCGGCGGGGACAACGTCGAGTTGGTGTGGTATGAGGCCCCCCACTGGAGCAAGCACCTCATCGACCCCTCCACCCGCAGCCAGAGCGGCAGCGCAGTGGCCGACCTCGACACCGACGGCGACCCCGACATCCTCATCGGCACCCACTGGTACGAGAACGACGGGAACGGAAGTGCCTGGACCAAGCACCCCCTGGGCAACGCCGGCACCCACGACATCGTAGTGGCCGACTTCAACAAAGACGGTCGCCCCGACGTGGCCATGCGGGGGGAGAGCGACTCCCCCGTCACCCTCTTCCTGCAGCAGGGCCAAGGCCAGTGGAGCACCTTCGACATCGACCCCGGCTATGGTCGCAACGGGCTGGACGTGGGCGACCTCGACCGCGACGGCTGGCTGGACCTGGCGGTGGGGGGCATCTGGATGCAGAACCCAGGGGGCAGCGGCGCCGACCTGGCCAGCAAAAGCTGGGCCAAGCACACCTTCGCTGGGGGCTGGCCCCAGTACGCCGCGGTGCGGCTGATCGACCTCAACGCCGACGGCAGGCTAGACGCGCTCCTGTCGCCCTCGGAGCAGACGGGGGAAGTGGCCTGGTTCGAGGCCCCCGCCGATCCCCAGCAGGAGCAGGGCTGGGTCAAGCACCTCATCCACAGCGGGGTGAACAGCGTCCACAGCCTGGACGTAGTGGACATGGATGGGGATGGAAGGCTGGACGTGGTGGGCTCGGAGTTCCGCGGCGACAAGCGCCTGTTCGTCTGGCTCAACCGGGGAGGTGGGGAGGAGTGGGAGGCCCACGTCCTCGCCCGCGAAGGGCTGCACCAAACCCGAGTGGCCGACATCGGCAACGACGGGGATTACGACATCTTCGGTCACGTCTGCCCCGAGCCCGAGGCCTGCTTCGGTACCGGTCCCGTCGTCCTCATGGAAAACCAGGCCGCCGACAGTTCCGATAAGGTGCTGGTGTTCTCCAAAACCGAGTCCTTCCGCCATGACTCCATCCCCGATGGCATCGCTGCCATCCGGCAACTCGGCAACCAGAATGGGTTCGCCGTGGACGCCACCGAAGACCCCACGGCCTTCACCTCCGGCAATTTAGCCCGGTACAAGGCCGTGATCTTCCTCAACACCCAGGGCAACGTGCTGAACTCCTCCCAGCAGGCCGCCTTCCAGCAGTACATTCAATCGGGCGGGGGCTTCGTGGGGGTCCACAGCGCAGCGGATACCCTGACCGGCTGGCCCTGGTACATCAGGCTGGTGGGAGCCAAGTTTGCCAGCGAAATCCGGGCGGCCGGGCTCAAGATGACGGTGGTGGATGGCTCTCACCCCTCCACCCAGGATTTGCCCAACCCGTGGTACTTCGAACTCGAGGCCTACAATTTCGACGTCAATCCCAAGACCAACGGCGTCAGTGTGCTGCTCAACCTCGACGAGGGTTACGTGGACGGGGGCACCATGGGCAGCGACCACCCCATGGCCTGGTATCACCTCTACGACGGCGGGCGTTCGTGGTACACCAACCTCGGCTCCAACAAGGCCGACTACAGCGACCCCAGCTTTCTGGCCCACCTGCTCGGGGGCATCCGGTGGGCTGGAAAGCTGGGCTCAGACTAGGCGCAGCCAGCCATCCGCCGGATGATGTCCAAATACGCCTCGGCCCGACTGGGCCAGGTCAGTCGGCGGGCGTGATCGCGGGCTGCCTGGCGCCATTCCTGAGTGGGTGGGGTGGCTAGCAGGCGCCCCAGCGCCCCGGCGAAGGCCTCGAGCCGTGGCTCGACCACCACCCCCACCTTCCCCACCACCTCGGGCAAAGCTGCGCAGTCCGTCACCAGCACCTGGGTTCCACAGGCCAAGGCCTCGAGGGCAGGCAGACCGAAGCCTTCGTAGAGGCTGGGCAACGCCACCGCGTCGGCGGCGCAGTAGGCCAATCGCAGCAGCGCGTCATCCACGTTCTGGAGAAAGAGCACGTCCTGGCCTTCCCGCAAAGCCAGCTCGCGCAGCACGGCCTGGGTCTGCTCGCGCCAGCGGGGACCGCCAGCCCCCCCGACCTTGAGCAGCACAGCGCCGGGGAAGTCCTGACGGGCCCTGGCGAAGGCCCGCAGCAGCAGGCCCACGTTCTTGCGCGGCAGCTCGGTGCCCACGTAGAGCACCAGCGGTCCCTTCAACTCGCGCCCCAGGTATTCGCTCAGGCGCTCACGAGCTTGCTCGGGAGTGGGGCCGGGCTCGAGGAAAGCCGGGTCCACGCCGTTGAGCACCACCTCCACCCGGCCCTCGAGCTGGGGCAAGTGACGCAGCAGGCGCCGGCGGGTGAACTCCGAGACGGCGATCACCCGGCTGGCCCAGCGCAGCCCGTAAAAGCTGGCCTCCACGCTTTTGTGGCCCCACCAGCCGAGCGTGCCCCGGTCACCGGGGAAGTCCACCACCCCGATGTCGTGCACGATCACCGCCCCCGGCAAGCCCCCGGTGTCACGCAGGGCTTCGGCCCCGGTGAGCTGGGGCAGCAGGACCAGGTCGGCGGGTTGCTCCAGCCGCACCCCGATGGGCCGGGTACGCAGCAGCGGCAGAGGCAGGCTGCGGTAGGCCGCCCCCACCACCCGCACGCGCTCTCCCCATCCTGCCCGCAAGCTGCTCAGCACCCGCCCGATCCCGCTCTGGGGAGAATAGGTCTCGAGGTTGGGCACCGCGAGCGTGAACTCCATCCTGAAGTGAAGCTACCACAGCTCCGCGTCCCTACAGAAGTCGCCGAGCTGATGGCCGATAGCCCAATCTCACATACGACGCACAACCCCGAAGCTAAAGGCTGCTTTAGGCTCCCTTCAAGCTTATCCTTCGGATCCCATGGTTCAATATTTCGATCTTGCGGCGGCCTCGAGGGCTGCCTCCTGACCCCAAGGAGAAACCACAACTGTGAAACAGCGCCTTCCCCTTCTTGCCTTCGCTCTGGTGATGGCGGCTTGTGTCACGCAGCAAAACCCCGATCCCTCCTTCACCCTCTCCCTTTCGGCTGTGGACGGCAACCTCACCCTCGTCCAGGGCGAAAAGAAAAACATTACGCTCCACATCGAGCGACACGGCGGCTTCAGCGAAGCGGTCAGCCTCAGCCTGGAGAAAAAGGGCGGGGGTGGCTTGCCGAGCGGGGTCAGCTATGGCTTCGACCCCAGCGTGGCCAGTGGCAGCAACAGCACCCTCAGCCTCGAGGTCTCGAGCGGCGCGCCTGTCGGGAGCTACGACCTGCAAATCAAGGGGAGTGCGAGCAGTAAGACCCAGTATGCCTACCTCAGCCTCACTGTGCAGGAGAAACCCCAGCCCGGCAGCTTCAGCCTAACCGTTAACCCTTCCAGCCGCAGCCTCGAATTGCCCACCAGCGGCTCGGTCACGACCACCACCGAAGTGGGCATCGTGCGCAACAACTTCACCGACGCAGTCAGCCTGAGCCTGGAAAGCTCCGATGGCAGCGCTCTGCCTGCCGGCATCAGTGCCAGTTTCAGCCCTGCCAGCAGCACAGCCGATAAAAGCACCCTCACCCTAAGCGTGGCCAGCACGGTTCAGGCCAATACCTACAGCCTGCGGGTCAAGGGCACCGCGGGAGGCACCAGCAAATACGCCCCTTTCACCCTCACCCTCACCGCTCCGCCCTCACCACCGCCGTCCGGTCCCGCCAACGCCACGCTGCTGCGCAGCTACCAGTGGCTACAGAGCAGCCCCGAAGGCGACCAACCCGCGGTGGAAGCCATGTTCTACCGCCCCCGCCAGTTCAAGAGCGGCGTGAACATCCCCGATGAGGAGGGCCACGGAAGCATCGACGACGCGGGAGCCTACCAGGGCTGGGATGTCCTCACCCCACCCAACGGCGGCAAGCACGGTTCGGTCTGGCAGTACAGCAAGCCGGTGTTCATACGCCTCACCCTCAACCGCGACGCGCGGCTGGCGGTGGTCTGGCGGGCCGACCCCAGCAAGGTGCCCAACTGGCTGAAGAACAACTGGAGTGAGCAGGGAAGCGTCAGGATCGCCGGAAGTGATCGCCGTGTCTTCGTCAAGAATTTCAGCGCCGGCCAGACCGTCGAGCTAGGCTCGGTCTACGACCCCGGAGCGAGCATCAGCCAGAACCTCGAGACCTACTGGGTGCTCTTCGGCGAGAAGGACGGCACCCCCTCCCCCGCCCCCGCCCAACTGGGCAGCCCGGCGGCGGAGCCCAACAAGCCCTGCCCGCAGTGGGTGCACGACCAGTACACCACCGAAGTCACCATGCCCAACGGCAGCAAGCGGGTGCTGGCTACCTGGCACCCCCAGGTAGACCCCGTCTACTGGTGCTACTTCGGCCACGACCACGGTTCCGACCCCAGCCTGTTCAAGGCGGGCTACAAACCCGCGTTTGGCTACATCCAAGACGACCTGCACACCAGCGGTGTGCTGCCCGAAGGGCATCCCGGCTTCAAGAACTACGTGTGGGAGCGGGATGGCTACCGCTGGCTGTTCGTGCACCACTTCGGCACCGGCGCAATCGGGCGCGTCTGCCGCCAGTTCCACAGCCTGCAGGTCGCCGTGGCCAACAAGTCCACGGGTGAAATCGTGGCCGACCTGCACATCAACACCGACTTCGGCCCCTCCACCGACAACAACACCGACCTGCCGCTGGACGCCACCTGCCCTCCGGAGGTGCCCACCCCCAGCCAGGTCGCCAACCAAAGCAACGGCGAACGCAAGCTCCACGTCTACGACGGCACTCAGGGCAGCCTCAACGGCTACGAACCCTGGCGCTCGGACGTGCCAGGTAACATCCTGGGTCTCAACCTCGGCGGCCTCACCTTCGACACCGTCAACCCCATCACGGCCTGCAAGGACCCCGGCTGCAGCAGCCTGATGCGCATCGGCACCAGCACCGGCGAGACCCGGCTTTTCGCCGTGGCCACCGACCCTAACGGCCCCGCGCTTTCCATCGACGCCTCCAAGGCTGCCGCCACCGGCGAGTTCTACACCGACATCTACGGTAAGAAGTTGCTCTCACCCTCGGATCCCGGCGCGGTGCGGCAGTACATCAAGCCGGGGCTTAGGCTCGAGGTGCGCAATGAGCGCAACACCGAATGCTTCGCCCGAGACGCCTTCTTCATGTTCTACGAGGGCTGTGCGCTCGCCGCTGACGTCCCCCAGGCCTTCATGAACATCGAAGGCGCCCTGAGCGATAAGAACTAGCCCCCTCCCGCCCCCCCACGCTTCCTCCTATCGTGGGGGGCATGTCGTAGGGGAGGTCGGCCCTCACTCGGAGAGACCTCGAGCCAGCACCGCTCCTACCAGCAGGATCCACATGGTCAGGTAAAAACCCACCAGCGCCAGCAGGAAGCCGGCGATGGGTCCGTAGAGCACCTCGTAATACTGCGCCCTGGGCAAAAGCAGCGGCAGGCCCAGCCGCATCCCGTCCCAGGCCAACGCCGCCACGGAGGCGGCCACCACCGCCGCGCCCAGGCGCGGGGCGGGCAGCGGCAGCAGGACATAAGTCAGCAGGAAGAGCACGAAGGCTCCGATCAGGGGAAGGGCCACCTCGAGGCCCCCCCGCAATATGCCCAGCTCAGGGGGCAAGTAGCGCAGCACGAAGGATAGAACCAGACCCCCCAAGGCCAGCAGGATCAGGGCCAGGCCCAGCATCAGCGGGGCCAGGAGCGCCAGCACCCTCGAGCGCACGTAGCGCCAGGAGCGCTGCCCCAAGCGCAGTAACCTCTGAGCCATTATGGAGGTATGGCCTTCTGCCAGGACCGGAGGCTTGTTTTGATGCGAGTTGGATGCAAGTCCGCCGAAGATGATGCTCAGCGCGTGGGCCAGCGCGGCGAAGAAGTTGCTCGAAGTCCATAGCAAGATCACCAGACTGCCCAGCGTAATCGAGAAAGCGCCCCGGGTGAGGAAACTCACCAGGCCACCGGCGAGTTCGGGCTCGGTGGGCAGCAAATAGACCGTCAGTTCGACCAGGCGCAGCAGGAAAGCGTTCCTCAGGTCTTCGTTGCCCGAGAGCACGAAGCCGAAAACCCCCACCAGCAAGAACAGCAGGGGCATGAGGCTAAACAGGGCGTAATAGGCCAGGGCTGCCGCAAAGAAAGGGATGTGGGCGTCGGTATAAGCCCGGTACATCCGGGAGAGCCAGGGGTTCATGACCTGCGGCGCCCCAGCCTCACTCCCGAACCTGCCCATCGCCCAGGGCGATCCACTTGGTGGTGGTCAGCTCACGCACCCCCATCACCCCGTAGGCGTGGAGCTTGCTGGTGGAGATGCCGATCTCGGCTCCCAGGCCCAACTGGAAGCCGTCGTTGAAGCGGGGCGAGGCGTTGACCAGGACCAAAGAAGCGTCCACCTCGCGCAGGAAACGCATGGCGTGGGCGTGGTCGTTGGTGCAGATGGCTTCGGTGTGGTTGGAGCCGTAGCGGGCGATGTGGGCGAGGGCTTCCTCGAGCGTGTCTACCACCTTGAGGGTGAGGATGAGGTCGAGGTATTCGGTGTGCCAGTCCTCCTCGCCAGCCGCCTTGACCGTGGGCAGGATCTGGCGGGTACGCTCGCAGCCGCGCAGCTCGACCCCGGCCTGGGTCATGGCCGCCTCGAGCCGGGGCAGGAACTCGGGCGCGATGGTCGCGTGGACGAGGACCTTCTCGAGGGCGTTACAGGTGCTGGGCCGCTGAACCTTGCCGTTGAGGGCGATATCCACAGCCTTATCCACCGCCGCGCTCTCGTCGACGAAGAGGTGGTTGACCCCTTCGGCGTGGGCCAGCACCGGCATGCGGGCCTCGCGCTGCACGAGTTCGATGAGTTCCTTGCCCCCGCGGGGGATGATCAGGTCCAGCAAGCCTCCCAGGTGGCACAGCTCGAGGATGGCCGAACGGTCGGTGGTGGGCACGAGCTGGATGGCCTCGCCCGGCAAGCCCGCCTCCAAAAGCGAATCCTGCAACAGTCGCACCAGGGCCTCGTTAGAGCGGAAGGCCTCCTTGCCCCCCCGCAGCACGATGGCATTCCCCGCCTTCAGGGTCAGGGCGCTGGCCTCTACCGTGGCGTTGGGGCGCGACTCGTAGATGAAGCCAATCACGCCCAGAGGCACGCGCATCCGGCCTACCTGGAGCCCGTTGGGGCGTAGGGAGAGCCCCTCGATCTCCCCCACCGGGTCGGGCATCTCGGCCACCTGCAACAAGCCCGCCACCAGGTCATCGCGCACCCTGGGCGTGAGCTTCAGGCGATCCAGCTTGGCCCTGGAGAGCCCACCGGCCTCGGCGGCCTCGAGGTCCTGCCGGTTGGCGGCCTCGAGGAGCGCCCATTCGCTTTGCAGCCGCGCCGCCGCCCGCCGCAGGGCTAGGGCCTTGGCCGCCGGGCTGGCGCTGGCCAGAACCCGGGCAGCCCGCCTGGCGTTTTGGGCCATCTGCACGATCTCCCCGATCATGCCCTCGAGTTTACCCGAAGCCCCCAGCGGCCAACTCGCTGGCGAGGGCGAAGTAGTCGCGGTGGATCACCTCGTCGGAGTGCTTGTAGCCCAGGATGGCCTCGAGGTCGCGGGTCTTGGCCCCCATGATGCGCTCGATCTCGGCGGAGCTGTAGTTGACCAGGCCCACCCCTACCAGGTTGCCCCTCGGATCGAGGCAGCGCACCGCCTCTCCCACCCCGAAACTGCCCTTCACCCCCCGAATCCCCGCCGGCAGCAGCGAGGCTCCACCCTCGCGCAGGGCCCTGGCAGCCCCGGCATCCACTAAGATCTCTCCGGCAGGTTTGGGAAGCTGGGAGAGCCAGAGCTTCTGCCCGCTGTAGCGGCGCTGTCCTGCCGCGAAGAAGGTGCCCACCGGCTCACCCTGCAAGGCTTGCAGCACGACCCCCGGACGGGTGCCGGGCAACAACAGCATGGGGATCCCGGCGGCCTGGGCCTTCTCGGCGGCCAGCAGCTTGCTGCGCATGCCTCCGGTCCCCACCTGATTAGGGTCGTCCCCGGCCATCCTGAGCACCTCGGCGTCCACCTTTTCCACGTAGCGCACCGGGCGGGCCTGGGGGTTGTGGCGCGGGTCGGCGTCGAAGAGCGCTTCGATGTCGGAGAGGATGATCAGCAAGTCGGCGGCTACCAGGGAGGCGATGAGGGCCGAGAGCTGGTCGTTGTCGCCAAACTTGATCTCCTCCACCATCACCGTGTCGTTTTCGTTGATCACCGGCACGATGCCCCACTCCAGCAAGGTCTTGAGGGTGTGGCGGGCGTTGAGGTAGCGGTGGCGGTGGGCCAGGTCCTCGGCGGTGAGCAAGACCTGGGCCACCTTGAGGTCGTGCCAGGCAAACGCCTGCTCCCATAGCTGCATCAGCACCGGCTGCCCCACCGCTGCCGCCGCCTGCTTGCCGGGCATGGTGCGCGGGCGCTGCGTCAGGCCCAACCGGGCCATGCCCGTAGCCACGGCCCCTGAGGATACCAGCACCACTTCCCGCCCTTCCCCGCGCAAAGCGGCGACCTGATCGGCGATGGCAAGCAGCCTCCTGCGCCCCTCCTTGCCACTCAACACCGCGCTGCCCACCTTGATCACCAGTCGGCGGTAAGGTGGTGAGGAAAGCGGGACTCGAGCCCTTTGCATGCCGGGATTTAGCATAGCGAATCCGCCCGTGGCTTTCAGCCGCTTATAATCCCTAATCGCATGGCGCTGTATGCCGTGGATAAACCCCTGGGCCTCACCTCGCACGACGTGGTGGACCTGGCCCGTCGCCGTCTGAACACGCGCCGGGTGGGGCACACCGGGACCCTCGACCCGTTGGCTTCGGGCGTGCTGATCCTCGCCAGCGACTCCTCGACCAAGCTCGTACCCTACCTTTCCGCCGAGGACAAGGAATACCTGGCCTGGGTGTCCTTCGGGGCCACCACGCCCACCCTCGATGCTGAAGAACCCCCGACTGAGATTGAGCCCGTGCGCTTTGGGCGAAAGGACCTCGAGGCCGCCCTGCCCTATTTTCTGAGCCTATCCGAGCAGCTCCCTCCCGCCTATTCAGCCGTCAAGGTAGGTGGGGTGCGGGCTTACGAAGCCGCCCGCAAAGGGCACGAACTCGAGCTCACCCCCCGCCCGGTGCGCTACATCAGCCTGGAGTTGCTGGCCTTCGACCCTGCCCCTACGCCCTACCGGATCGGCCCCACCGTCAACGGCTGGAGCTTACAGGAAAAAGGCCGGATGGTCGAGCTTCCCAGGCTCACCGGCGCGTTCCCCACCGCCGTGATCCGGGTGGTGGTGGGCTCGGGCACCTACATTCGCTCCTTTGCCCGCGACCTGGGCGAACGCCTGGGCAGCAAGGCCTTCCTGTCCGGCCTGGTGCGCACGCGGGTAGGCAACGTGGGCCTCGAGCGCTGCCAGAACCCCCGCGAGATCGACCCCAAGCAGACCCTGGGCGAACTCGAGGCCCTCTCCTGCCCGGTGGTCGAACTCTCTCACGCCGAAGCGCGCAAGGTGCTCGAGGGCATCCCCCTGCCCATCCCCGCACGGGGCATCGTGGCCCTGGTGGACCGCCATCGCCGGCTCCTGGCCATCGCCGAAGGCGACGGGTTCAAGCTCAAGATCCGGCGGGTGTTCAAGGGAGGAGAGGGCTGAGGGGAGAGGGCTGAGGATCGCCCGCCGCGTGCCCGTGGGCAACCCGCCCGGATTTCGTGAGCCGACTTTCCATCTGGACCGACGTTCTCGAAGGGTTTCGGTTGGACAAAAGGCCTGGCGGTGTGTTATAACGGACAAGTATGTCCTCGTGAGTCCCCTAGAGGCTTCTACGGAGGGCAGCCCGTCGCGCAGACCACTCCACCCGAGCCCAGAGAGCGCTGGGCGGGGTTTTTGGCGCGACAAAGGTTGGAGGAAACAGGCGGATGGAAGACAAGGCAACCCAGACCCCGGCTCAAGCCGGAAACCCAGAAGTATTTAGCATGGAGCAAGCCCTCCAGGACGCGGAGGCCCGGCTCGAAAAGACCGTTCAGCGCGGCCAGGTGATCACCGGAACCGTGGTGTTCAAGACCAACGACGGCTTCATGGTAGACATCGGCACCCGCACTGAAGGGATCATCCCTTTCAACCAGCTCACCGAAGCCAGCCTGCCCCAGGAGGAGCTGGAGAAGCTCCTCAAGCCCGGCGATCAGGTCACGGTCTACGTGGTGCGCGCCGACCTGGAAAGCGGACAGATCATCCTTTCCAAGAAGCGTGCCGAGGCCGACCAGTCGTGGGTCAGGCTCCAGGAGCTCTTCGAGAAGGGCGAGCCCGTGGTCGTTCAGGTCCAGGAGAAGGTCAAAGGGGGTCTGGTAGCGCTGATCGAAGGCGTACGGGCCTTCCTTCCCGCCTCGCAAGTCGACCTGCGCCGCACGCCCGAGCTCGACGAATACGTGGGCCAGAGCATCGCGGTCAAGATCATCGAACTCAACCGCAAGAAGGGCCGCGTGATCCTCTCGCGCCGGACCATCCTCGAGGAGGAGCAGAAGAAGCTGCGCTCGAGCCTGCTCTCCAGCCTCCAGGAAGGCCAGGAGGTCGAGGGCCAGGTGGTCGAGGTCACCGAGTTTGGCGTCTTCGTGGCGCTGGGCGGCGTCGATGGCCTGGTGCACCGCTCCGAGATCACCTGGGGTCGCTTCACCCATCCCCGCGAGGTCATCTCCAAGGGCCAGACCGTCCGGGCCAAGGTGCTCTCGGTGGATGCCGAGCGTGAGCGGGTCAACCTCTCGATCAAGGCGCTGGTGTCGGACCCCTGGATCAGCGTCAGCGAGAAGTACCCCATCGGCTCGCGCGTGAACGGCAAGGTGGTGGGCCTGACCCAGTTTGGGGCCTTCGTGGAAGTCGAGCCGGGGCTCGAGGGCCTGATCCACATCAGCGAGCTCTCCTGGACCAAGCGCCCCAAGCACCCCTCCGAAATCCTCAAGGAGGGCCAGGAGGTCGAGGCCGTGGTGCTGCGCATCGATCCCGAGGAGCGCCGCCTGAGCCTGGGTCTGCGCCAGACCCAACCCGACCCCTGGAAGACCCTGCCCGACCGCTACCCGCCGGGCACCCCCATCAAGGGCAAGGTCACCGGCCTGACCGAGTTCGGCGTGTTCGTGGAAGTCGAGCCCGGCATCGAGGGCCTCATCCACGTCTCCGAACTCGACCACACCCGCATCGAGAAGCCCTCTGAGGTCTTCAAGAAGGGCGACGAGGTCGAGGCCGTGATCCTCAACATCGACCCCGTCGAGCAGCGCGTTTCGCTCTCGCGCAAGCGCCTGCTGCCGCCCCCCGTTCCCAGTGACCTGGGCGAGGAGGAGCGGCCCCGCCGTGGCGCAGGCGCTGCCCGCGAAGGTCGCCCCGACCAGCGCGCCGGGGCCAGCAAGCGCAAGAAGGGCTCCCGCGAGGGCCGTGGCCGCGACCGCGACTACGACATGAGCGGCATCGACGCCGGTGGCATCGGATCCTACTCCTCCGGCGAGGCCGCTTCGGCCAGCGTCAAGCTGGGCGACATGTTCGGCGACCTGCTCAACCAGCTCGACCTCGAGGAAGAAGCCGAGAAGAAGTAATACCAGATTCGGTCAGTTCGTTCCCGAATGGGAACGAACTGACCCGACCGAAGGGAGTGCTCTAGGATTCAAAAAGATAGCCTCTGAAGGTCTTTGGTTTGGGTGATTATCTTTTTGAATCCGGTATAACCCAGAGCAAAAGCAGGGCCGCCCAAAGGCGGCCCTGCCCGCATTGGGTAGGAGTCAAAAGGACAAACGGCCCCCAGGGGGGCCGTTTGTCGCGAGCAGGGCTCAGAGCAGGGAGAGCAGCTTGTTCTTGACCTGCTTGGCGTCGAGGCCCTTGAGGTTCATGCCCTTGGAGCGCTCGACGAGTTCGTAGACCTTGTGCACGTGGGTGGTGGCTACCTTGAAGGTGATGCTGTGCTCGCCGACCTGCACGGTGACTTTGCGCAGGTTGGGGGTCTGCCAGCGCTTGGAGATCCCGGTGGTCTTCTTGCCCACGCCGCCATCGGCCTTGGCCTTACCACGGCGGATGACGCTGTTGACCACCATGGGGCGCTTGCCGCTGATTTCGCAAACTCTCGACATTGCTTTCCTCCGGCCTAAGCTGGTCCTAGCCAGCCTCACGACAACGCGCACGAGTATAGCACACCCCTGCAGCTATAGCCAAGTGCTGCGATAAACTGGGCCGGTATGCCAGGGATCGCGATCATTGGAGCCCAGTGGGGCGACGAGGGCAAGGGCAAGGTCACCGATGCCCTCGCGCAGGATGCCGACTTCGTGGTGCGCTATCAGGGTGGGGCCAATGCGGGCCACACCGTCATCGCCCACGGCAAGACCTTCAAGCTCAACCTGCTGCCCACCGGGGTGATTCATCCCCAGGCCACTAACGTGCTGGGCGACGGCATGGTGATCGATGCCTTCCGCTTTGCCGAGGAGATGACGGCCATCCGGGCTGAGGGCCTCGAGCCCAGGGTGCTGGTCTCGGAGAAGGCCCACCTGGTGCTGCCGCATCACAAGCACGTCGAAAGCCGCCACAACTTCGTGGGCACCACCAAGCGCGGCATCGGCCCGGCCTACTCCGACCGCGCGCGGCGGGTGGGCATCCGGGCGGGCGACCTGCTCGACGACGCGGTGCTGCGCGAGCGGCTGGAGACCTTGCTCATCGAAAAACCTAACTCCACCCGCGAGGCGGGCTGGGACTCGCCGGAAAAAGCCCTGGCCGACCTCGAGCGCATGCGCGAGATTCTGGCCCCCCACATTGCCGACACCGGCAAGCTGCTGCGCGAGGCCATCAGACAGGGCAAGAAGGTGCTTTACGAAGGGGCTCAGGCCACCCTGCTCGACCTCAACTACGGCGATTACCCCTACGTCACCAGTTCCCACCCCACCGTGGGCGGCATCATCGTGGGAGCCGGGGTCAACCACAAGGGCATCAACAAGGTCTACGGCGTGGCTAAGGCCTACGCCACCCGCGTGGGCAACGGCCCCTTCCCCACCGAGCTGCCCGAGGAAGAAGCCGAGTACCTACGGCAGAAAGGCGGCGAGTTCGGCGTGACCACCGGACGGCCCCGCCGCACCGGCTGGCTGGACCTGCCGCTCTTGAAGTACGCCTGCGAGGTCAACGGCTTCGACGGCCTGGTGCTGACCAAGCTCGACGTGCTCAGCGGTTTCCCCAAAGTGAAGGTGGGGGTCGAGCACACCCCTGGCGGGGTGCGCTACGAGGAGCTCGAGGGCTGGGGTGAGCTGGCGGGGATCAAGAGCCGCGAGGCCCTACCCAGGAGCGTGTTGAAGCTCATCGAGATGATCGAGGAGTACACCGGGGTGCCGGTGGTGATGTTCTCCACCAGCCCGCGCCGCGAGGACACCTTCGGCGCGGTGAGCTGGGTCTGATGAACCCAAGGCACACGTCGGCCTCAGAGCACCCCTCGAGGGGTGCTCGTAGCCCGATCAGGACTCCCTCAGCGCGAAGGGATTGAAGTTGGTGTCGCGGTCGTAGTAGTCCTCGCCCTCATGCTTCTTGAGGAAGCCCACCACGGCGTAGGTGAGGGGGGTGAACAGCACCTCCACCCCCACCTTGAAGACGTAGTTGGAGACGAACACCGTCCACAGCAGGCTGCTGTCCCAAACGCCGTAGAAGGCGATGAGCAGGAAGATGCCGGTGTCGATCCCCTGCCCTACCAGCGTCGAGCCGATGGTGCGCGTCCACAGCCAGCGCCCCTGGGTCGCCAGCTTGAGCTTGGCCAGCACGAAGCTGTTGACGAACTCGCCCGCCCAGTAGGCCACCAGGCTGCCCAGCACGATACGCGGCACCAGGCCCAGGATGGTGGAGAAGGCCTGGGCCGCGCTCTGGCTCTGCGGGTCGGCGGGGGTGGGAAGGAGGTTGACTAAGCCGAAGGTCAGCGTGGCCAGCATCAGCAGGAAGAAGCCCGTCCAGATCACCCGCCGGCTGCGCTTGTAGCCGTACACCTCAGTCAGCACGTCGCCGAAGATGTAGGCCAGCGGGAAGAGGATGGTGCCTCCGTCGAAGGTGAAAGGGCCGAGCAGGACTACCTTGGTCGAGGCGATGTTAGATACGATGAGCACCACCACGAACACGGCGGTGATGAGGTCTATGTAGCGATAGGTCTTCATGGGCGAACCCTCAACAAAACAAGAGTTTACCGGGCTCGAGGCGGCGATGAAATAACCCACCCATAGAAACGCACAGCATAAGACCCGATGGCTATCGACCGCCTACAATAGACACCCAACGCTAATCCGCCTGCGACGTGATGAACGGCAGGTTCCGGTCGAACTGCGCGCGGTCGAGGCCGTAGCCGTAGACGAAGGCGTCCTCGATCTCGAAGCCCAGGTAGTCGATGGGCACTTCCACCCGGCGGCGGGCCGGTTTGGAAAGCAGGGCTGCGACCTTGAGGCTCGCAGGCTGGCGGGCCTCGAGCATGCGCAGAAGGTAGTTGAGGGTGATGCCGGTATCGACGATGTCTTCGACGATGAGGACGTGGCGGCCCGCGATGGGGATGCGCAGGTCTTTGATCAGCTCGACCTCGCCCGAGGTGCGGGTGGAGCTGCCATAGGAGGATACCGCCAGAAAGTCGATGCTCAGGGGCAACTCGATGGCCCGCACCAGATCGGCCATGAAGATGAAGGCCCCGTTGAGCACGCACACCAGATGGGGCTGCTGGCCGGCGTAGTCCTGGGTGATCCTGGCCCCGAGGGCCTTGATGCGGGCTCGAATCTCGGCTTCAGTGATCTGAACGCTTCCTTTTCCGGGCTGGAAGATGCTCACGTTGCGATTTTACCCGAGCCGGGCGGGAGTTTTGGGGTTGGGTCCGATCAGGCGGACTCTCGGG
>NZ_QWLA01000082.1 GCF_003574095.1 Calidithermus roseus | reverse complement strand
TGGCCACCAGCTCCTTCTACGAGCGGCGCGAGGTCCAGCTGGTCCTCACCGCCCTCAAGGCCCTGCTGCGGCCGGACCCGCTCAACGTGGGCCTCCTGGTCGAGGAGCTCGTCGAGGGCGCGGGCGCGGCGGGGGTGAGCAAGGTGCTCGAGGAGGGCAAGGCCCGCGGGCTCGGCCCGCTGGAGGCCTTCTGCGACCCCGCCTGCCTCAAGGGCCTGCGCACCGAGCAGGCCCGGCAGGACGCCCGCCGCCTGGCCTCGGCCCTGCGCCGCCACGCCCCCTACGTCCACACCGACCCCCCGCGGGAGGTGCTGGAGGAGTTGCTGGAGGGCATCGGCTTCGCCGCCTTCCTGGCGCGCGAGGCCGACGGGTCGGCGGAGGCCCTCCTCAGCCGCGAGCGCAACGTCGAGGCCCTGCTGGAGCAGGTCCAGCGCTGGCGGGAGAAGAACCCCGACGCGCCGCTGGGCGACCTGCTGAGCGCGCTGTCGCTGGAGGCCGTCGAGAGCGCCCCCGAAGGCCGGGGGGTGCAGCTGATGACCGTGCACGCCTCGAAGGGCATGGAGTTCAGCGTGGTCTTCCTCTTCGGCTTCAACCAGGGGGTCTTCCCCCTGCGCAAGGCCCAGGGCGACCTCGAGGCCCTAGAGGAGGAGCGCCGGCTGTTCTACGTGGCGGTGACGCGCGCCAAGGAGCAGCTCTTCCTGTCGTGCTCGCTCAAGAGCCCCAAGGGCGCCCAGAGCCCCTCGCCCTTCCTCGCCGAGGTGCAGCTCGAGCAGCTCGACTACGACCCCGCCCTCGGCTTCCACGGCCGCGGCGCTGTTGAGCCTGTAGGGCATAGCCACAGCCTGGAGCAGCCCCCGGTCAAATGACCGGGGGCCTTTTCCGCGGGTGGCATAATACAGGCTATGTCCAGCATGCCCAGTCTATGGGAGAAAGTCCTGGAAGCCGCCGACGAAGACTTGGTCCGGGAACTGGTCCACAGCCTCAAGGCCGAGGAGGCCGAGGCGATCTGCGGGCGAGGGATCGCGGCCGTCGCGGCCTACGCCCTTCCCCGCGCCGAGCCGCCCGACCTGCTGGCCTTCCTGGAGATGGACGCCCGCCCGGCGGTGCTGTGGCGCGGGGACGAGCGGGTGATGGAGGGGGAGCTGCTGGAGATCGCCTTCCACGTCGAGGAGCACCCCGACCCCGGCTACCGCCTGGAGCTGGTGGGGGCCGCCGAGCCCATTGCCCGCTGAGGGGTGCCGAGGTAAGCTGGAACGGACACGGAATCAGGAGGCCCCATGACCTACCACGTTTCCCGAATTCGGCTCCAGGACGGCGTTTGCGACGACCCCTACGGCCAACCCAGCTACGTCGCCATCACCCGCGGCGACGAGCTCGTGTGCATGGTCTGCCCCTACGAGGGCAGCACCCCGGCCGACCTCGAGCACGCCCGGCAGCTCGCGCTGCGCCTCGAGCTGACCCACGGGGTGCCCACCGACGTGCTCGAGGAGCTTGCCGAGAGGAAATTCACCCAGCACGAGCGCAACCGCATGCTCGAGGCGCTGCGGAGCTTCGTGTCCCTCGCGCTGCGCGCGTCCCGCGTGCCCACCCGCCACCTGCGCCCGGGCGAGGAGCTGCAGGCCGGCGCCGGCCGGCGCCGGCCGGTGTTGCCCAGCCTCGACGTCGAGGAGGAGGGGCGGGAGCTCTAGCCCGCCGCCACGGCCGGTTCCGCCAGGACCGGCCGTTCCGCGCGCAGGGCGTGGACGTAGCCGTAGGCCAGCGCGTGGATCGGCTGCAGCCGCGCGCGCCGGACCCAGCGCACCCGCACCCACTCGAAGCCCCCCTTGAAGCCGTAGTACAACGCCCACAGCGGCAGGTCGAGCTCCTGGCGCAGCGACAGCGCGTACAGCCCGTCGGAGTTGAGCGCGCGCACCAGGCTCTGGGCGTCGGTGCGCAGGAGCACCCGCCGGTGCCCGGCCAGCCTCGCCTGGTGCAGCCCCTGGATCACCGCGATCAGCTCGGCGCGGTGCGGGTGGACCGGCCCCTCCATCGGCGGCAGGCGCAGCGCGTGGGGCGAGCCGTGCCCGTCCTTATGGGACCAGCCCACCAGCGCCCGCTTGGGCTGGCACGGGCGCCCCAGCACCACCGCCCAGACCGCGTAGCGGCTGGCCTCCCCCGCGAGCACCGACCCGTCCGTCCAAAGTGTGACCATCAGCTTAGCCTCTTAACCCCTTAACCCCCTTCCGGGGCCTAGACCAGACTAGGCCCCGGCGGGCGGCCGGGCGGGTCATTTTCAGCTCGCCGCGCCAAATCGAGGTCGCGGCGACGGCGCACCGCCGGACCTGTTCTACCAGAAGCGGGGCCCCGCGAACGCGGGGCCCGTCCTTTTTGCCTCTTTGCCTCGGGGGGCTACTGTTTGGCCGCCTCCACCCGGCTCACCAAGGGGAGGTTCCCCTCGATCCACTGCGGCAGGCGCAGGCCCTGCCGGCCCCACTCGCCCTCGCGGTAGGCCGCGGCCAGGGTCCGGGCCCCGATGATCTGCAGGTCGGGGGCCAGGCGGCGCAGGAAGCGCCAGGCGGCGTCCCAGCGCGCCGCGCTGGGCTGGCGCACCACCGCGGCCGTGAGGGCGCCGACCGTGGCGTAGGCCAGGTCGGCCCGGCCGGGCAGCGGGTGCCTCTCGGGGTCGGCCAGGATGGCCTCGGGGTCGGGCAGGTCCTGCTCGCGCAGCCAGGCCCCGAAGGTCTGGCCGTAGGGGCCGAGGATCCCCACCAGCAGCAGCTCCAACGCCTCGCGGTCGGCCTCGCGGGCGCCCAGCGCCAGCCAGGCGGCCAGCGCGGGGACGGCCATGCGCTCCCAGGTGCGGGGGTTGGGCCAGCCCCACACCTCCTGCCCCGGCTTGGGGGTCGGGGCCACCGCCTCGGGGTAGCGGGCGAGGAACCCCGCCACCAGCGCCTTAGCCTCCCCCGCGCGCGCGTCCACCGCCTGCGCGGGGGGCAACTCCACGCCGGCGAGGGGGTCGCCCCAGCCCGAGAGCAGCGCCTGGGCGAACTCCTGCGCCCCGGGGGCCGGGTAGTGCAGGTGGGCCATGCGGGTGCGCATGGCCAGGCTGAAGGACTCCGGCCCCTCGCCTTCCCCCCACTCGCTGGGGTTGGACGCGGCCACGATGGCCACCCGCTCGGGCGGCAGCCGCACCTCCCCCACCCAGCGCTCCGCGAGCACGCGGAGCATCGCGGGGCGGACGTCGGGGGGGCAACCCCCGATCTCGTCGAGGAAGAGGATGGCACCCTGGGGGGCCAGGAGCCGCTTCACCCAGGCCTGCGGGGCCAGCAGCACCTCGCCCCTCTCCAGCACCGGGAAGCCGCCGAAGTCGGTGCGGTCGCGGTTGCTCGCGACCACCACCTCCAGGTGCCGGCCCCAGCGCCGGGCCAGGCTCTGCACGAGCGCCGTCTTGCCCACGCCGGGGGCCCCGATGAGATGGACCGGGACGGAGCCAGCGAGAGCGATTCCGACCGCTTTGTTGACCGCTTTGTTGGCGTCGTTCATACCATTACCTCCTATCATGAAAAATCGTACCTTTGACCGATAGAGCTGTAAATAGGGCGAGATCGGCTACTAGAGATAAGGAATTACTCCTATCCGTTATTGATGTATCATTCAAGCCATGCGGTGGATGAACGCCGACCCCAAGCCCCCGGTCCGCGTCGAGCCGGTGCCGGGCAACCTGCTCGAGCTGCTCGCCCTGCTCCGGCCCTACCCCCACCGCCCGGTGGAGGTGCGGGCGGGCGGGCGGCGGCTGTGCCTCGACCCCTTGAGCGTGGCCCTCCTGCAGGCCCTGCTCGAGCAGGGCCTGCAGGGCGAGCTGGTGCCCCTGCGTGAGGCGGCGGCGCGCGCGGGGGTGGAGGCGCGCACCGTGCTGGAGTGGACCCGCCAGGGCCGGCTGCGCCCCCGGCTGGCCTACGGGCGCAGCTTCTACTCGCTGCGGGAGGTGCTGGAGCAGCGCCTGGCCCAGGGCACGGCTGCCCCGCCCGGTGAGCAGCCAGAACGGGACGGCCCCTCCCCCGCCCTGCGCTGAGCGCCCCCGGCCGCCGACCCAGGGTGCCGCCAACCCGCTCGCTTGATTATGCTATGCTTTTTCTCGATAGGAGGAAAAGCATGAGCGATGCGACGGTGATCGTGTTGGCGACCATGGTGGCGGTGTTCGGCCTGGGCGGGCTGTTGGCGGTGCTGGTGGAGGAGGTGCTGCCCGGGCTTGCCCGGGCCGTGCCCCGCCGCCGCGAGGACCGGCCGGAGGATCGTTAGCGCCCACAGGCACAGCACGAAGAAGGGCGGGCCCAGCGGCCCGCCCCACTGTTGCCGTGCCTCCCGCGCGGCCCTCGCGGCTAGAGGGCCGCCAGCCGGGTCTGGACCTCGAGGGCCCGCAGCCCCTGCCGCCGCAGCTCCGCGACGTACTCCTCCCGGGAAGCCCCCGACCAGACTTTCCAGCAGCCCCTCCGGCTCAGTGCGACGATGCCACCGGGATGAATCCCGTAGACCACGCCATCCAGCTCGCCGAGGTATTGCACCAACAGCAGGCCCTGGGGCAGCTGCTGCCCCCAGCGCTGCGCCAGCGGGCTCAGGTCGATCAATCGCTCGCGCGCCAGGGCCAGCAGCAGTCCCTCCTCGCAGTGGGGCCCGATCATCTGCCACCGGTCCCCATGGCGGGCATAGACCCACCGGGCGTTCGTCACCAGCACCTCGAAACCGTCCAGCCGCAGGAGGCGCACCGAGGTGACCTCCCCCAGCTTCGCGCCCTCGATGCGGGCGCCGGTGGTGGCGTGGACCCACAGCGGCGCGGTGGGGTCGTGGGGCGAGAAGAGGGGGGCCAGGCGGGCGCTGGCCCGCCTGGCCCGCGGGATGAGCCACACCCCCGGCGCAACGGCAGCCCTGAGGAGGCCGTCGGTCTCAGGCCCGCCCCCGCGGGGCTCGTCCTGCGGCCCCAGCAACCAGACCTCACCGTTCAGGCGGACGAGCATCCAGGGGCGGCCGTGCCGCTCCCAGGTGCACAGCGGGGTCAGGTCGGGCGGGGTGTGGGGGTTGACCTTCCAAACCTGGAAGGTGCTCCCCCCCAGCTTCTCCAGCAACGCGGTCGGGGCGCTCGCCAACCAGCGCAGTAGCTCGGGGCGCGGCGCATGGTCGCTGCTGCGGTACAGCTCGTGGCCCTGCGGGTCCAACAGCACCCGGCCGCCCTCGTAGAGGAACCCGAGGAGCGCCACCCCCCAGTCCTCCACCCGGCTCAGGTCCCAGCGGCCGGTGCGTCGCCAGGCCGCCAGGTGGGCACGTGCGCGGTTGTCGAGGTCGGCCAGGGCCTCGTCCCAGTCATCGACCTGCTCGGGGTGCTCCAGGGGTCGGCCGAGGTAGAAGTAGCGGGGTTGGGGGCAGGCGACGCAGCCGAAGTAGCGTCCAAGGGCCTCGTACCTCGGCGGCAGCGCAAAACCCTGCGCCCACAGCATCAGGCGGTGCCGCTCCTCCAGGCTCAACCCCCCAGCCGCCAGCACCTCCTGCGGTCCCAGCCCGCGGGGCCAGTGCAGGGGCGCGGCCTCGTCGGCGTAGCCGACCAGCTCCCCGCGCCAGTAGAAGGCCGCGCCGTAGGGGGTGAAGCGCCGCTCGAGGCTCGTCGTCTGCTCTTCGTGCATATTTCCTCCTATCATATAGAAGGATATCACTAACCACGCAGGAGCACCCGACCGGGCCGGGCAGCGGGGGCGCTAAGCCCGCGGGCTGGCAGGCTTAGCGGGGTCCAGCAGCGCCGCCTCCAGCCAGCGCCAGCGCGGCCGCCCGTCCTCCAGCCAGGCCAGCAGGTCGCCCTGCCACTCCAGCACCGCCTGCTCCACCACGGGGCGCAGCCGCTCACGCTGGGAGGGCTCGAGCGGGGGCTGGGGGGTGCCCCAGCCGTCGAGCGCGTCCCCCCCTTCCAGCCAGCGCAGGGCCCGGGCCAGGCCCCGCAGCAGCAGCAGGGCCTCGGGGCGCTCGGGCAGGTGGGGCAGCGCCCGGCGCAGCGCCTCCGCCTCGTGGTCGCGCAGTTTCGGGGAGCGGCTGCCGTCGGGGTTGAACAGACCCTGCCACAGCGGCAGGTGGCCCAGCCCCGGCCGCTGCTCGCTCACGAACACGGCGACGTGGCCGGTGCTGAAGAGGGTCAGCCGCACCGACACGCCGGGGTCAGGTCCCACGCCCGCCCCTGCCAGCACGGCGCGCAGCCGGGGGGGCAAGGCGGCGGGGTCCGCCCGGCTGAGGACCTCCCACACCGCGCGCGCCCGATCCCCCAGCGCCCCCGCCGCCCCCCGCGCCATCCAGGCGGGCAGCTGCTCGAGGCTGCCCGACACGTTCTCCCGCGCGAAGAGGGGGCCGGGGCCGCCGAAGTTCGTCCCGTGCTCGTAGCGCAAGACCCCCAGCTGGAGTTCGTGGCAGCGGTCAAGGCTGTACAGGTAGCCCATGCGGCCATTGTAGCCCCGCCCGCGGGCGGGGCTCTGCGCTTCATGAGAGAAGCGATATACTGCTTACTGATAGGAGGTAGAGTGAGAATGAGAGCGATCGTCTTGCAAGGCCGGCTGTCCCAGGGGGAGCCCGTCAGCGAGCCCGAGGCCCGGGCGCTCCTTCAGGGGGCCCGTGAGGTGGTGGCGATGGACGAAGGCGCGGCGGAGTTCGCCGCGCTGCTCACCGGGCTGGGGGTGCGGCTCGACCCGCGCGTCCCCTTCAACCCCGGCGACGTGCTCATCGTCGTCGGGCACACCGGGGTAGAGAAGGTGGTGGTGCCCGAGGGGCTCACCCTCGGCTAAGACTGAGGAGGGAGCATGCACGGGGAATTCCAATTCCACCCGGCCCCGGGCGAAGCGCGCGCGGTGCTGCAGCGCCTGGGCGAGCTGGCCGCCGGCGTGGACCGGCGCCGCGGCCGCAACACCTACGCCGACCCCAACCCCTGGGCCCTGGCCGACGCCCTGCGCACCTACGACGCGGGGGTGTGGGTCACCCACCCGCCCGTGCGCGCGGGCGAGGAGGCCACCGTCGCCCGGGTGGTGTTCTGGCGCGAGGGCGGGGCGGTGCGGGCGCTGGTGGGGGTGCGGCGCGAGGAGTTCGTCACCCACCCCTGCGAGGGCGGCCGCGACGGGCTGGCCCTCGAGGAGCACCTGCTGCTGGGGGCGGGCTTCGCCGAGGTGACCGCCGCCATCGGGCGGCTGACCGGGACCCGCGCCCTGCACCCCTTCGTGGCCCTGCGCCGTGACGGGGCGGCCTACGGCTACGCGCAGCGCCGCTGGTACGCCCCGCTGGGCGCGGCGTGGGTCTCGCAGGGCTGGCAGCGCCACCTCGAGCGCCCCACCCTCGAGGTGCTGTGCCGGGCCGCCGCGGCCGCGCGCCGCGACCTCTACGTGGGCCGGGGCAGCCTGACCGAGGGCGCCTCCTGCGCGGGGCGCCGGGGGCTGCTCACGGTGGAGGGGGCGCCGGGCCCCGAGGTGTTCTACCGCGGCCGCGTGCGGCCGTGGGAGGAGGTGCTCGAGCTGCTGCGGCTGGCGCCGCTCATCGAGCTGTGAGCCGCTAGGCACAGGGGACATGACGGTAGGCCGGGATCGGATCGATCCCGGCCTACGCCGCCTATTCGCCTAAGATTGTTCAGCCGAAAGCACTTTCTGTCGATGGCAGACGCCTTAACCCAGCTCAAAGCTAACCGACCACTGGGTAGTTGTACTCCCTTAGCAGCTGAATGAAATCGTCCTGCTTCTCTGGAGTGAGTATGACCTTCGCCCCATCCCTCAATCCCAGAATCACGCCCTCACCACTCCCACCTCTACCGTAGATCCGCACCAAACCGTGGGTGTCGGTGTTGAAACGGCCGAATGCCAGGGTCGGCCCGCTGATGCCCGCCACCCGGAGCCGGACCTTGTAGGAAGCCTTCTCCACACGCACGATGTCGTGTAAACGGAATGCGAACCAGCCCAGCAGCCCCCGCACCAGGACCCGGTCGGGTTCAATCCTGTAGCGTAGCAGGAACTCCAAGCTGAACACCAGGTAGAAGGCCAGGAAAACGAGGGCCCAGTAAAGCAGCTTGCCTGCCAGCGGGACTGCGGACGTGGATAGGGTCAAGCCCGACGCGACTAGATAAACCAGCAACGCGGTGATCCCGACCCAATAGGCGACGGCTACCCAGTTCGATCTTCTTCTCGTTCTCCAAAGCATGTACCCCCCTATACCAACGCTGCCGGGGCTAGCCTGCCCTCCTCGACAACCACATGGCAGTGCTGATTGCACGGGCGAGGTCCTCGGCGCGGGGATGGCTGATCAACAGAACATCACCATTGGCGAAGCGAACCCGCACCACCGGCCCAGCGTTCAGCCGGAATACGAACAGACCTGAGCGGTAACGCACACCGAAGCCCAGGAAGGGGTTGAGTTCCTCAACGCCCACTTCTACAGCCTCGGAAACAGGGAATTGCTTGCGGAAGAAGCCTCCCCTCAGGTGAACCCGGATCGATTGCTTATCCACTTCGACTGTAAAGCTGGAAAAGACAAAGCCGACCGCTGCCCACAGGATCAGGAGAAATAGAGCTACGCTTCCCCCCGACCTAGAGAGACCCGGTTCGAGCTGCAACACGGCGAAGGAGAGCGCGAGCACAGCTAGGAGGAACCAGCTAAGCCCGGGGGTAGACTGGGTTTCCTTGAACAAGAACCCCTCACGCTGGTCCATTTTCACCATCATAGGCTGAGCGGCCGTGGGCAGCGTAAGGGTCAGCGCTCGCACCCCTTCCGCCCACAGCGGGTCTGCCCCGCCCCATCGGCCAGAGGAGGTGCAGGTGGTGTTCCACAGGCGTCAGAAACAGCACCAGCGCTGCCATCATCGCTATCGCGAAGCTCGTGATCCCCATGAACACAGCAATGGCAGCGTGAAAAACAGCGCCCAGCAAGAGGAGTGGCCTCCACCTTGTGCTCGGCATGAATAACGCTGCGGCCAGGATCAGCTCGAGCAGAACGACCCCCCAGGTTGCCACCGCGACCGTGGGGCCCAACAGCAGGGGGGCGAATAGCGGCCTGAGCTGCTCGGGCAACCCGAAGATGTTCGAGTTCAGCCAGTAGTACATCGCAGTCCCGTCAACCCACTCGGGAACCTGCATCTTCTTGATCGAGGCGTGGAAGTAGATGCCAGCTACCTGCAGCCGGATCGCCGCAGCCGCTGACAGGGCCACCCAGCGGGTGTACAGGTTCCCTGGCTCACCCGGGGCTGCAAGCCAGTGGTTCAGGCGGCTGTCACCCAGTGCCAGTGGGATCATCAGCAGGGTCAACACTGACGAAACCTGATCGCCACCGTCGACCACGATCGCCGAGCTCGAGAGGCTGAAGGTGACCCACCAGTGTGGGATCGCGGTCCAGCGAGGAAAATAGCCACTGATGACCAGGAACAACACGATGATGGAGACCCACCTTGCGATCTCGAGGTGAGAGCTCCCCAGGAGGCAGTAGATGCTTGCTTGAGAGGCGAAGGAGCAGATCGGAAATGAGTCCACCCCCGCCCCCGGGCGGAAGAGCTTGCTGGTGTCGTTCAGGAGGAGGGTACAAAGAGTTCCGAGGGCCAGGAGCGACCTCGCCAGCCCGTAGACGTTGGTCCAGGGATTACGCAATGCCGCGTACTCCCTCACTCGCACGTCGGCTGTGGCGATGAGCTGCCCAATAGCCTTCAGCACTGCACCTCCACGAGGGCCAAGCGGTACGGCATCTGCACGGGGCGTTTGCTGCGGGTCCAAGCCCACGGAACCTGCTTGCGCATGACGAAGGCCACCGGGCCGCAAATCAGCCTATGTGGGGAGGGGTTCGTGAGCGACACGCCCACCTTGGCCGTGCGCACACAGGCGTCCAGCAGTCCCCGGCAGGCCGTCCAGGCATCCGTTCCCAAGCTGGATACCAGCAGTCCGAACTCGATGCTCTGCGCCCGGACGAACCTGTCCAAACCGAGGAAGTTCCCGGGAGCGCTTAGCGGGCCGCGCAAGCCCGGCACCCACGCCCCGTCTGGGCCCCTTACAAAGAGGTAGAACTGCTCGTCGCGGGGGCTCTTGGTGAAAAAACCCCAGCCCTGTGGCAGAATCCCAGTGACATAGGGCCTGGCTGAATCCACAGCCCCCAAGCTGAGCGCGGTAGTAGGTTGCGAGGCCATAAGGGATAAAGCCGCTAAGAGGCACCAGCCGAGAAACAACGCTGCCACGAATGGTAGTAGTGCCGGGCGGTGACGGTCTGGGGAGGGCTCGCTCATTCAACCCCTATTTGAACAACAACTACCCGCCACTTGCTTATGGGGCGATCCCTGGGACGTACAACTGATCAGCAATGTATTGCACCGTAAGATCCCCGGAAAGGGCAGACCTGCTCAAGTTCCCGGAAGGGTCCACGCCGCCAGCGGGAACCACGATTATCACGAAGAATAACCCAAAAACGAAGATCACAGCCACAACTGCGGAGACATTGACCTGATAGTTGGTGTTTACCGTGTAGTTGACTGTCCCTAGCGTGCTCGCCAGGTCCCTCTTGTTGACCAACTGTACCGGGACCCCGCCCTGTCGCAGAGCTTGCTCAATCTTATCTCCGCCCTCGATGATGGCATCGCTCACAGCTACGGGATCACCGCTCTGGACCAACTTGGCAAAACGTGTGAAGAAACCGGGGTCTTGTGCCTCGATGTTTGCGATGAGAGAGCGCTGAAGATCGTCTGCCCTTGCACGCGCCTCAGGGCTTATCTTGGCGTGGAGGCTCCTGACCTTTGCCGACTGCCAAAGGCCGGGAAGATGTTCGGCAACAGGGCCTTTCCCGAAGAAAACACCTTCAAAGGCCGTCTTTCCATCGAACAGCGGGCGCCGTGTGCCCGAGCTTTGGCTGGCAATTGAAGGCCGTGCGCCCGAGTTACGGTCAACGGTCTGCTGGCTGCACCCAGCCAACACAAGCGCTAGCCCCCCAACCAATAAGGTAAACTTTCGGAAGGAATTAGAATGCATCCCTCACTTCCCCCTACGCCAGGCGTTCAATATAACTCTGATCCCACCTCCTCCGCCAAATGTACGGGAATATCAGAGAAATCCCTGGATGGTGCGCCAACAAAAAACTAAATACTTAGGTGGCTGACCTACGCATACTAAGCATGGGTTGGTATGTCCGGCATGCCTCTGGAACAGGTCTATTAATAGACGGCTTATGGGGGTTTGTCAACACCAGGCCAGAGAATGATCAGGACATTCCTCAGTGTCGGCACCGCCCGTGAGAGTGGTCACCGACGGAATCCCGACAGGGGCGGCTTCCATACCGGGGGCCGGCAGCAGGCCGGGGGGCGCTGATCTCGCGCCGGCAGGGCATGGTTGCGTCCGTACCCAAGGATGCACATGTCCCGGTTTCAGTGGAAGGCCAATGGACCTCAAAACCTCCAGGCGTAGCGCACGCCGAAGCGCACCCCCCCGGCGGTGTCGCTCTTGTAGCTCACCTCGCCGCCGTCGAAGGCCAGGCTGAGGCCGACGTAGCCCAGGCTGCCCGAGACCCCCCGGGCGTCGCGGGGCTCGTGGCGCAGCAGCTCGAGGTTGTCGCCGGCGAAGTAGCCCCCCTCCAGGCCCAGCCTCACCCCGCCCAGGCCCCAGGTGAGCGCGGCGCGGCCGCCGTAGTGGCTGGCGGTGTAGTCGGGGTAGAGGGTGTTGCGCCACGAGAGCTCGCCCTCGAGCCCCGCCGCGCCGAGCTGGCCGCTCCAGGCCAGGCGCAGCCGGAAGGTCTGGCGCTCCCCGCGCTCAGGGTTGTCCACGTCGGCGGCCTCCCACACCGCCGGGTCGGCCCCGTCCACGCCCTCGAACCAGATGCGGCTGTAGGCCGCCGACGGCACCAGCTCCAGCCCGAGGAGCCGCACGCGGAAGCCGGCCTCGCCCTCGAGCACCCCCCGGGTGAAGGTCTGCCCCAGGTTCTCCCCCCAGTACCCCTCGCGGCGGTAGGAGAGGTCCACCGCCAGCGGGCCCTCGCTGCGCAGCCGCAGCTCGGCCGCCGAGCGCAGCAGCACCAGCGCCCCGGGACCGCCCACCGCCCGGTCGCAGCCCGCCGCCAGCTCCCCCTCACGCAGCTGGCTGTAGCGCAGCGTGCCGGTGTAGCCCAGCGGCAGGTCCATCGCCAGCGCCCCCGCCAGCAGCCATCCCTCCAGCACGCAGGGGGTGGCCGCGGCCAGCAGGAACACGGCCAGCAGGGGCAGCAGCGTCTTCATGGCTTTATCTTAGCTGGAACAGGGGAGCGGGGCAGGATGAGAAGCCCCGGGCCCCCGGGTGGTAGCCGTCGCGCTCGAGGCCAAGCCTACCGGCGCTGCGCCCGCCGAACCGGATTGGAAGGCTCGACACGCATCCGCCAAATGGAAATTGTAAGATTTCAGACGGAACGGTGAGACGCCATGACAGCGACCCTGCACGACCCCGCCCTCGAGTCCCTCGCCCTCTTCGGGCTACATCCACGCGACACCCAGGAGGGCATCCGCTACCTGCTCGACGGCCTGCCCGCGGAGGGCTGGGACCGGCTGCTGGAGCGCCTGGGCGTAGGCGAGCGGCGCTTAGCCTGGGTGGTGCGTATCCCCCCCACCACCCTCCACCGACGCAAGCAAAGCGGGCGCTTCACCCCGGAGGAGAGCGAGCGGCTGTGGCGGCTGGCTCGGCTGGTGACCCACGCCGCCCAGGTCTTCCGCACCCCTGAGGGGGTGGCCCGCTGGTTCAGCCGACCCAACCGGGCGCTGGGCGGGGCCACCCCGCTGGAGTACGCCCGCACCCCGTTGGGGGCGGAGGAGGTGGAGCGGGTGCTCGAGCGCATCCTCGACGGGGGCCCCGCCTAGATGCCGCGGCTGCAGGCCTGGCGCCTGGTGACCCGCCACCGGGCCGAGACCGCCTTCGACGGCGAGGGTAGCTTCCGCTACGGCAACCGCTGGAACCACCCCGGCGCCCGCGTGGTGTACCTGGCCTCCACCGCCAGCCTGGCCGCGCTGGAGGTGCTGATCCACGCCGAGAGCTACGCCGAGCTGCCGGAGTACCTGGCCTTCCCGGTTACCTTCGACGCCGAGTTGGTCCTCGATCCGCCGCGCCTGCCCCCCGACTGGAGGGCCGATCCCGCCCCCCCGAGCACCAAGGAGCTGGGCAGCCGCTGGGCGGCCGAGGGCGCCAGCGTGCTGCTGAGGGTCCCCAGCGCGGTGGTGCCCTGGGAGCACAACTACGTGCTCAACGTCTCCCACCCGCAGTACCGCCGGGTGCACGTCGGCGAGCCCCGGCCCTTCGCCTTCGACCCCCGCCTGCTCAAGGGCTGAGTGGCACTAATGCCACCACCCCCCACAGCGGATAGCGCCGGCTCTGGTAGCGTGGATCGTTCAATGAGGCCAAGGCTCCGCGTAAGTTCATATCCCTATCAAGCCTCAACCCTGAATAACGGTCAAGCCTGCATATGCCCTCCCCTCCCCGGGTCAAGCCAGCCTCTCAAGGGTCCGAGTCGGCGTCGGTGCGAGCTGCAGAGGGGGAGGGATAATTCATGAGCTTGCTGTTGTCGCGGTAGCCCGCGATGTCCCGGTACCAGTCTTTGAAGCTCGAGCCCCCGCTGGAGATCCAGGGGTCAAACTTCAAGTACCCCTCCCGGATGTCGATGCCCAGGCTGACCCAGCCCCCAGGCCCATCCAGCTCTTCCCGGATGTACTTGTGCTCGGTGGGAAGGTGCAGGCCCCAGGGGCGTCCGATGCCGTCGATGTAGTAGCGGCCGATCACCGGGTCGGTGGTGTCGTCCTGGGTTTTGAAGAGGGTCCCGTCGGCCTTGTCGGTCGGGCGGAAGCCCGCTAGGTGAACCTCGACCTCCCGCTTCCACTCAGGCACGTACCGATCCCCTTGCAGCACGACCGGGTTAGCGATGATGAAAGGGTTGTAGGGCGGGGTGCCCGGGGTGGTGAAAGGCAGGGGCTGGGTCAGGTTGATGGTCATCCTCACCCGCCCAGGGGTCTTGTAGGGCTCTTCGGGAACCACGTTGGAGTAGAAGGGGCGGGTGGGCAGGGAGGGCTCGAGCAGGTCGTAGCCGTCGTCGAAGACGAAGAACACCGCCTTACCCTGGCCCGCTTCGGTCCCGTTGGGGTTGCGGTCTGAGCTGTAGTGGATGGGGGGCGGTCCGGCCTGCCAGGAGCCGCCGTTCTTCTGCCACTGGTAGGTCACGCTCTCGACCTGGCCAGGCAGGAGGTCGGTAGAGAAAGCAAAGCCATCGTGCCAGCCCCCGCCCAGAGCCTTGAGGACGAACTCCGCCTGGATCTGCACCAACTGGCTGCTGGCGTTGGTCACGTGGTTGATGTTGTAGTCCACGACCACGTCGTTGAAGTCGTAGTCGCCCTTACGCGGCCACAGGTCCTCGAAGACCAGGGTGCCGTAGTCGCTTTTGGCGGGGAAGTAGTTGTTGAACGCCCGCTCAGGATCGTCTGGGTAGGCGTCATAGGGGTCGTTGACGCCATCCCCGTCACTATCGGCGGCTTGTGGGTCGTCGGCGGGCAGGAGGTCGGCGGTGCGGGTCAGGTCGGGGTTGACGGTGTCGCGCACCAGGATCGACTCCTTCTTCACCGCCGTGTAGGGGCTGGCCTCCACGAGGAGGATGGCATCGTTGAAGTCCTCGTCGCCGCCATGGTGCCGCAAGATATCCTCGAAGCCCAGCACCAGGGCCTGGCGGTTGTCGTCGAAGAGCAGCACGGTCTGGGCGCTTTGCTCGACGCTCATGCCCTGGGTGCGGTAGAGCTGGTAGTTGATCACCGGGTCCGAGAAGACCGTCTGCTCGTAGCTGCGCTCGAGCACCCCCGTGCTGCTGCTGCGCCAACCGTTGGCCACCAAGAACCAGCCGATGCCGGTCCCGGCCGGGAAGACGTCGCTCCAGTTGGTCCCGTCGAAGTACTTGAGCTTGACCCGGTTGCCCGAGAGCAACCCCCCACCCGAACCCTGATAGGAGGCGTTGGGGTAGACCACGATCATGCGGTTGAGGATGTCGTCGACGCTGCGCGGGAGGTTATCGGCGGGATAGAGGTAGTACCCCACGGCGTTCTTGTAACCTGCGCCTTCGTGCACGAAGGTGAGCCAGACCTCGGCGTCGTTCTTCAGCACGAGGTTGCTGGTCGCCTCGCGGGCGATGTAGTTCTTGTGGATGGGGTGCAGCGGCAACGGGGAACGCTCGGGTAGGGTCGCGTTGATGGTCTGGAGCATCTGGCTGGTGAGGGTGCGTCCCCGAATCAACCCTAAGGGGCTAAGCTGCTGGGAAAGCGACATGGCGCACGGTGTCGAAAGAGACGATTGGACGGAGAGAGAATAGCTGGGAGCGGCCAAAGGCCTTGGCGTGGGCCCCGCTGACCGACCAGCGAGCCCCGGCG
>NZ_QWLA01000081.1 GCF_003574095.1 Calidithermus roseus | reverse complement strand
CCCCCTACCCCCTGAGCGGCTGCTCGAGCTGTCCGAGCGAATTCCGGGGTTGCGCCCCCTGCTACTGCCCCACCCCAGTTTCCCCTCCGGGGCCCTGCGGACCTTCGCCTTCGACGAGGACTGGCGCATACGGCAGGCAGTAGCGCGGAACCCCCATCTAGACAGGCGTTTGCTGCGCCGCCTGGGCCAGGATCCCGACCGCGACGTGCGCCAGGCGGTGGCCGCTAATCCCAGCACCCCCCCCGACCTGCTCGAGCGCCTGCTGTGCGACAGCGACGAGGAGGTGCGGCGGGCCGTTCTCTCCAATCCCGCCGTGCCGCGCCAGACCCTGGGCTGGCTCGAGCGCCTGCGCCGGGCCGACCCCGGCCTGAGCCCCGAGCTGCTGGCCCGTCTGGCGCTGGAGAAGCCCTGGGCCCGGCGATGGGCGGCGCTCCACCCGGCCCTGCCCGAGGGGGTGCTGGAGAGCTGTGCCAAGGACGCGGAGTGGCAGATCCGGCAAGCGGTGGCGCATAACCCCAACACTCCGGCTTCGGTGCTGGCCTTGCTGGGCACTGACCTCGACCACGACGTGCGCCAGGCGGTGGCCCAGCACCCGCGCACCCCGCCTGAAACCCTCGCCGCGCTCTCCCAGGACGAAAACCCCGAGGTGCGCATCCGGGTGGCCCGCCGCTCGGGGATTTCACCGGTACTGCTGGAGCGGATGGCTGAAGACGCCCACTGGATGGTGCGGCAGGCCGTGGCCCAGAACCCCTCCACCCCGCCCCACGTCCTGCGCCGACTCTTCGAGGATGCCGACCGCGACGTGCGGCAGGCGGCAGGGGACAACCCTGCCCTGCCCCTCTCGGCCATCCAGGCCCTGTTTGCCCCGCTTCTTGAAGCTCTGCCCTCGGCTCCGTTGCTCTACCGACGCATCCGGGCCCAGCGCTCCCCCGTGGACCCGGCGGTGCTGGCTCACCTGGGGCGAGGGGAGGAGTGGGGCCGCCAGCTGGCGGCCCGTCACCCCGACACCCCCCGGCAGACCCTGCTCGAGCTGCTTTCCGACGAAAACTGGCGGGTGCGTCAGGCCCTCACCCACAACCCGGCCCTGCCGGCGGAGTTGCTGGCCCTGCTGGCTCAGGACAGCGACGCCGACGTGCGCCAGGGGGTGGCCCTGCACCCCTCGACTCCCGGTGAAGTGCTGCTGGCTCTGGCTCGCGACGAGCACCTCGAGGTACGCCGAAAAGCGGCCCAGAACCCTGCCCTGCCCGAGGAGGCCCGGCTGTGGCTGCTGCTCGACGAGGACGAGAGCCTGCAGGCGGCTGTGCGGCGCAATCCCGGCCTCTCCTCCTCGACCCTCGAGCTCGCTCGCCGGGCGCTGGCCTTACAGGCGCTCGAGCCGGCCCGGCTGGAGCAACTCGCCAGAGGCTCGGCCAACTGCCGCCGCCTGGCTGCGGCCAACCCGTCGGTGCCCCGGGCGGCGCTGGAGCGGCTGGTCTGTGACACCGACTGGCGGGTGCGGCAGGCCGCGGCCCAGAACCCCTCCACCCCGCCCGACCTCCTCGCCACGCTGGCCGCCGATACCGACCGCGACGTGCGGCAGGCGGTGGCCGCTCACCCTGCGGTGGCGCGGGAGGTGCTCGAGGGCTTGCTGTCTGATCCCGATGAGCTGGTGCGGCGCAGCGCCTGGCGCAACCCCCGCACGGACGAAAGCCTGCGTCAGGCCAGCCGGGAACGCCTGCTGCGGGAGGGTTGCCGTTCACGCTACAGCCTCAACCGGGCGGTGGCCTTGGCCCACCCCGAGGTTCCGGTAGCCGAACTGCGCAAGGTGCGCAACTGGGCGGCAGGGGAGTGGCTGGTGCGCTACGCGCTGGCCCACAACCCCTCCACCCCGCTCGAGGTCCTGCGCTACCTGGCGGCCTTCGACGGTAACCGGATCGTGCGGCAGGCTGCACGGGAGCATCTGCGCCGCAGGGAGGCCCCATGAGCGACCCCAATCCTTCTCCCAATCTGGAGCAGCGCTTCTCGGCGGCCTTGTTGCGCATTCGCAGCCGTTCACCCTTCTTCGCCACCCTGGCGTTGTTTGCCCGCTTTCGCCCCTCGCGCGAAGTGGTCACCGCTGCCACCGACGGGCGCGACGTGTACTACAACCCGGCCTTCATGAGTAGGCTCCCCGAGCGCGAATTCGAGGGGGTCTTGCTGCACGAGGTTCTGCACGCCGCTCACCTGCACGTCACCCGGCGCTCGCTGCGCAACCCCCAGCTCTGGAACATCGCTGCCGACATCGTGGTCAACGGCATCCTGCGCGATCACGGCTTCGAATTGCCGCAAGGAGCATTGTTCGACTCGGCCCTCGAGCGCTACAGCGTGGAGGAGGTCTATGCCCTGTTACTCAAGCACAGCCAGAAATACGAACTGCCCGGCCTGGACCTGCTCGAGGCCGCTCCCGCCGACGTCGGGGAGGACGAAAGGGAATCCTACGGCCAGCCCGGCAACCCCCGGCGTTCACGGGCCAGGGGGCTGGGCGATGACTCGATGAGCGAGGCCAGGAAAAACCGGCTCGAAGCCCACTGGGCGCGGGCCAACCAGCAAGCTGCCACCCTGGCACGGGGCCTGCACAAAGGGGATGCCCCGGCGGGGCTCGAGCGCCTGCTGGCTGCGGCCAGCCCACCCCGACTGGACTGGCGGGCCGTGCTCTGGCGCTTCCTCACCGCCACCCCCACCGACTTCGAGGGCTTCGACCGACGCTACATCGGTCGGGGGCTCTACCTCGACGCTTTGCAGGGCCACAAACTGCGCCTTTACCTGGCCGTAGACACCTCGGGCTCGGTCGATGACGCCCAGGTGCGGGCTTTCCTGGCCGAGGTGCAGGGTATCCTGCGCGCTTACCCCCAGCTCGAGTGCTGGCTTTACTACGCCGATGCCGCGGTCTACGGCCCCTACGTCCTGGGTCCGGGCGACCCCATCCCCACCCCTCGAGGCGGCGGCGGCACCGACTTTCGTCCCTTCTTCCAGGCCGTGCGCGAGGCCCACGAGGACTACCTGGGCGGGGTGTGCGTCTACCTGACCGACGGCTACGGCGACTTCCCCGCCGAGCCCCCCGAGCTTCCGGTGCTGTGGGCCATCACGCCGGGCGGCCTGGACCTCGAGCACCTTCCCTTTGGCGAGGGCGTGAGGCTGGTGGGGTAGGGGCAAGGGGGTTATCCACGAACCCCCAGCCCTCGACGCCTGGCGCCTTGGCTATGGGCTACCGACGACCGCTCTTGAGGCCCTCGAGCCCCGCCTGGTACAGCTTTTCCAGGTCGGTTTCCCCGCTTTCGAGCTGGTACTGGTAAGCCGCCCGCAGGATGCGCCCGAACTCGGGCCCTGGGCGGTGACCCCGCGCGATCAGGTCGCGGCCTTGCAGCAGGGGCTTGACGGGTACGGGCTGGGGCTCGAAAAACTTCCAGGCTTCTTGGGGGCGGCGCTCTCCGGCGTCGGCCCGGAAGAGCGCTTCGAGTGCGCTCAGGTGGCTTCCGGCCTCGGCCTGGAAGATGCGGATGGCCCTGGGGGTGGGCTTGGTGAGGGCCGGGACCATGTGCAGCGCGGTGGTGACCACCAGTTCGTCGCGCAGGGCGGTGGGCAGCCGCAGGTCGCGGGCGATGCGGGGGATGAGCCTCGAGCCCACGATCTCGTGGCCGTGGAAACTGTACCAGCCCTCCTCCTTCCACTTCGCGGCGTCCTTCTTGCCGATGTCGTGCAGCAGGGCGTGCCAGCGGTAGGGGGGTGGGGCGCGGTCCACCACCTCCATGACGTGGGTGAACACGTCGCCCTCGGGGTGCCAGCGCGGGTTCTGCAGCAACAGGTGAGTGTCCTCGAACTCGGGGATGAGCCGCTGGAGGATCTCGAGGTCGTAGAGGTAGCGCAGAAAGCGGCTGGGAGTGGGATCCTTGAAGGCTTTGTCAAGCTCGGCGGTGACCCGCTCCACCGCCACGTGGCTGAGCACCTCGGGTGCGGCTTCGCGGGCGGCCTCGAGCGTGTGGACCTCGATTTCAAAGCCGTAGCGGGCGGCGAAGCGTCCGGCTCGGATCACCCGCAGGTAGTCTTCGCGGAAGCGCTGGCGCGGGTCGCCCACCGCCCGGATCAGTCCCGCCTCGTAGTCGCGCTGCCCCTCGAAGGGGTCCACCACCTCCCCCTTAGCGCTCATGGCGATGGCCCCGATGGTGAAGTCGCGGCGAGACAGGTCCTCGAGGATGCTCCGCCCCCAGGCCACCTTGGCCCGGCGCCCATAGGTCTCCACGTCGCGGCGAAAGGTGGTGACCTCGAAGGGGTGGTGTTCGATGAGCACGGTGATGGTGCCGTGCTCGATCCCGGTGGGGACGGCCTCGAGCCCGTGGGCTTTGGCCAGCCGCAGGATCTCCTCCGGGGGAGCCGAGGTGGCGAAGTCGAGGTCTTCGGGTTCGCGGCCAAACAGGATGTCGCGTACCGCACCCCCGACCAGGTACAGGTCGGGCAGGAAGGAGAGCCGTTGCATGACTTCGCGGTAGTCTTTCATCGTCAGCGCCAACGGCTACAGAGTACCTGTCGGTGGTGGGTAGCCGGTAGCCGGACGCTGGGCGTGGGTGGTATGTCGTACGTCCAGCACCGAACGCAAGACGCATGTCCTACGTCTTACGTCGTACGCTTGGCCCTAGACCCTGGACCCTCGCAAACCGCAGGCCACGAGCTGACGGCTTCCCGCTTCCCTACCGCGTGATCTCGAGCAAACCCTGCACCGGGCGCTTCTTAGCGATCTCCAACGCCAGCCGCAGCAGGTAGACCACCGAAGCCGCGTCCCAGGCCTGGGGGCGGCAGGCGGCGGGGTAGGGGACTGGGGGTTCTCCCTCGTGCTTGGGGTAACCCCCTACTAGCTCGGGCAGGCGCAGGTCGTGCTGGGTCATGGCCAGGCGGAACAGGGCCTCACAAACCTTCAGAGCCTCGTCGTAGAAGCCGTAGCGCGCCAGGCCCCCGGCGAAGATGGCCGTGTCGTGAGGCCAGACCGAGCCGTTGTGGTAGGAGAGGGGGTTGTAGCGGACTTCACCCGCACCCAGCGTGCGCAGGCCCCAGCCGCTCCACAAGGCCTCGGAAAACATCGTCTTGACCAGCCGGGGGGCTATCTCCTCGGGCACGATGCCGCTCCACAGCAGGTGGCCGGGGTTGGAGGAGAGCACCTCGAGCGGCCTCTTCTCCCCGTCGAGGGCCATGGCGTAGGTGCCCAGCTCCTCCAGCCAGAACTTCTGGTGGAATAGCGCCCTCAGCCGCTCGGCCCTGGCCTGCCAGCGCTCGGCCTGGTCGGGCTGGCCCAGGGTGCGGTAAAACTGCGCGGCGGCCTGATAGGCAGCGTAGGCGTAGCCCTGCACCTCGCACACGCTGAGCGCCCCTTTGGCCAGCGAGCCGTCGCGGTGGCTCTGTGAGTCGCCCGAGTCCTTCCAGGACTGCACCGTGAGGCCCCTCTCGTTGGGGAAGAACTCCAGCAGGCCGTCGCCGTCGGGGTCGGCGTAGGTGCTCATCCACCCCAGCGCCGCCTCCCAGTTGGGTTTGAGCGCCTCCACCAGCTCGAAGTCCCCGCAGGTGCGCCAGTACTCGTGCAGCAGCATCACGAACAGCGGGGTAGCGTCGACGGTGCCGTAATAGCGACTGAAGGGCACCTTGCCAGTGCGCGAGAGTTCCCCCAGCCGTACCTCGTGCAGGATCTTGCCGGGTTCCTCGTCGCGGAAGGGGTCCACTACCTGCCCCTGGTGTTTGGCCAGGTAGGTCAGCACGCCCCTAGCCACGTCGGCCCCCCAGGGCAGCAGCATGTAGGCGCTGATGAGCGAGTCGCGCCCGAAGGGGCAGACGAACCAGGGGATGCCGGCGGCGGGGAAGTAGCCCTCGGGCAGCGAGAACAGCAAGGCCCTGAGGTCGCGGATGGCCTGCTCGAGCACCCCCTGGCTGCGACCGCTCTCCAGGTGCAGCGGGAAGCGGCGGGCCCACTCCTCGTAGCTCGGCAGTTCGGCCCCGTGGGTGTGGAAGGGGCTGTCGAAAGTGCCCCTGACCTCGATGTGGGCCTGCTCTTTGGGTTTGAGCGCAAAGCGCCAGGTGCGGCTGGGCGAGTCGGGGGTGATGTCGAGGTGGGTGGCGAGCTCGAGGCCGTCCTCGGTGGTGTAGGTGAAGCCGGTCACGGTGCGCTGCGCGTTATGCCAGCCCCGGGCCTCGAAGAGGTCCGTGAAGTCGGCGGCGGCTTCCAGGCTGATCTCCACGCTCTGGGGGTGCAGCGAGGTGTTCTCCAGCTCGAGGCGCTCGCGGAACCCCCCGCGCTCCAGCACCAGCTCCCGGCGCAGCCCCACTACCTGCGAGGGCCCTTCGATGTGACTCCAGTGCTGCACCAGTCGGTCAGGGCGAGGGGTGTGGGAGAATAGCAGACTGAATCCCGGTAACTTCCACACGTAGCGCGAGAGGTAGCGGGTGTCGTGGCGGTAGAACCCCCGCTCCCCGCCATCGGCCATGCCTTGGTCGGACAAAACGGCGTAGGTGTCGTCTTCTTTGAGTGGCAGCATTGAGAACCTCTAGCTGGTGGCTTTGTGGCTTTTTAGCTTTGCTATGGGCTATCAACCTTTCAAGGCACTCGTCGAAACCCCCTCGACGAAATAGCGCTGGAACACGACGAAGAGGATGACAATGGGGATCATCGAGAGAAAGGCGCTCGCCAACATCAGGCCCCAGTCGCCCGCCGCGCCGTAGGCACTGCGGAAGAAGGACAGGCCCAGCGGCAGGGTGTAACTGCCCTGCTGGCCCGACAGCACCACGGCGGCCTTGAAGAACTCGTTCCAGATCCCCTGGAAGGTCATGATGGTCAGGGCCCCCAGCGCGGGCGTGGCCATGGGCAGGATGATGCGGAAGAAGGTGGCGATGGGGTTGGCCCCGTCGATGAGGGCCGCCTCCTCGATTTCGCGCGGGATGGACTCGAAGAACTGCTTCATCAAGAAGACTTTAGCCATGTCGATGCCGATCCACACGATCATGCCCCACAGGCTGCCCAGCAGGCTCAGGTCGCGCAGCACCAGGTAGTTGGAGATGAACATCGCCTGCTGTGGCACCGCCATCAGCAGGATGATCAGCGCAAAGAGCAGGCCCTTGCCGGGCAGGTACATGCGGGCGAGGGCATAGCCGGCCAGCGAGGCGAAGATCAGGTTGATCAGCACTGCCATCAGGCTGACGAAGAAGCTGTTGACGGTCCAGCGCAGGAAGAAGCTCGAGCCCGTGTTGGGGTCGCGGGCCTCGCGAAAGACCCGCACGTAGTTCTTGAAGGTGTAGCCGAAGAAGCCCGGAGCGGCAGAGTCCCAACTCGCCACCCGGCCCCGGCGCTCGAGGCGGTTGGGGTCGAGGGTGGCGGTGAGGAAGATCTGACCACGCGGAGCTTCCACGTCGAGTGGCAGGCGCGCGGCGGTGGGGAGGTCCAGGGCAGGATCGCTCCTGGGGTAGCTGATGGTGAAGCGGTAGGTCACGACCTGCCCGGCTTCATCGCCGATGCGGGCTGGGCGGCGGCTCACCTCCTCCACCGGCGAGACTTGGGCGTAGCGGCTGGCCTGCACCTCGTCGAAGATGGCCCCCAGGCCAGCTCCGGCCCGGCGCTCGGGGACGGTCACGGTGGGGGGAGTGGGCTCGGTGCCCTCGGGCACGAAGTAGCTGACCTCGAAGGGGATATTGGCCCCTGGTGCGAAGCCGCCCAGCCAGGGGTTGCCCGCCCCCTGCTGGCCCAGCTTCCAAGCGGCGACCCAGTTCTTGGGCAGCACCTGGGCGAAGGTGGTGCGGAAGGGCCACTCGAGGGGGTTGTCCTTGAGGCTACCCAGGAAGGCCACATAAAACGGGCCGATGAAAAAGACACCCAGCGCCAGCATAGCCCCGTAGATCCAGCCTGCCCTGGCCCAGCGCTGCCTTGCCAGGTAGCGCTCGTCCAGCTTGCGGCGGGGTTTCATCGCTTGCGTCGCCACGGCTCACCTCCTTAGTGGGCCTTCTCCGAGATGCCAAAAGTCCGTTGCAGGAAGACCACCACGAAGGTCAGCACTGCCAGAACCAAAGCCGCTGCCGAAGCCATGCCGATGTGCCCTTCTCCGCTGAAGACGCTATTGTAGACGTAGTAAGCCATCACGATGATGGAGTTGAGGGGGGCGGAGTCGCCCATCAGGGCCACCTGGTCGAACATCTGCAGGGTGCCGATGAGCGAGAGGGTGACCACCAGAAAAGTCACCGGGCGCAGCATGGGCACCGTCACCCAGAAGAACTGCTGCAAAGGCGAGGCCCCGTCGATGGCTGCCGCCTCGTAGAGGCTTTTGGGGATGTCCTGCAAGCCAGCCAGGAAAATCAGCATCAGGGTGGGGATGGTGGTGAAGATGTTGAGCATCACGATGCTCCACAGCGGGATGGGCAGCCCCAGGAAGGAGTCGGGGTTGGTGAGCCAGGTGAACTCCGGGGGCCGCGCCTCGCGCGGCACGACCAGGCCCATGGCGCCCAGCAGCCAGGTCAGGGCAATGGCCACTACCAAGGAGATGGTGGCCAGGGCGGGGTCGGTGGGGGCTACCGGCAGGCCGCGCATGCGCTCGAGGCCCACCTGCACCGCCTGGGCCAGGATGAAGATGCCCACCAGGGTCAGGATCACCGGGGAATGGGCGCTCACCCAGCCGATGAAGGTGTTGAGAAAGCCGGTCTTTTGGAAGAACCAGATGGCAATCACCGTCACCGCAGCCGAGGAGAGCACGCTGGGGATGTAGTAGACCGTGCGGAAGAAGGTGATCCCGTGCAGGCGCTGGTTGAGCACCGCTGCCGTGGCCAGGGCCAGGAAGGTCTGGATGGTGGTCACCACCAGCATGAAGCCGATGGAGTGTTGCAGGGCCAGCAAAAAACGCTCTTCGCCAAAGAGGTTGATGAAGTTCTGCAACCCCACGAAGTTGTAGCTATCCCTGAGGGTAGTTTTGTCGGTGAAGCTGAACCAGATGGTACGGACGAAAGCGAAGATGAAAAAAATCAGCAGGTGCAGCAGAAACGGGGATATGAACAGCAGCGCGTACAGCGCCTCAGTGCGTTTGGAGCTCGGCATGCTTCACCCCGAACTGGGCGCGAGGAGGGGGGGTGGCCTTTGGGGCCCTCGTCCCCGCTCCTCGCGCCGGGCATGACCTACTTCACCAGCTTGTTGAGCTCGGCCTGGGCGTCGGCGATGGCCTGATCCACCGACTTCTTGCCGGTAATCACCGCCTGCAGGGCCTCGTTGATGGGCCGCATCCAGTCGCCGCCGTCGTAGGAGCCGAACTTGAAGGGCAGCACGTTCCCGCCCTGCCGGGTGGAGCCGTTGAAGACCACCCGGCTGAGCTCGCCGTACTTGTCGGCGCGCTGGAACACCGGGCTGCCGGCGAGCGCGCTGCGGCTGGGCAGGGCCAGGCCGCGGGAGAGGATCCAGTTCTGGGCTTCGGGGCTGGTGAGGGCCCTGAGCACCTTGGCCGCCGCCGGCTTGTTCTTGGAGGCGGCGTTCATGCTCCAGGACACGGTGTAGATAAAGTTGCCGCGCTGCTTGGTCACGGGGTCGAGGGGCAGGAAGGTGGTGCCGAACTTCATGTTCGGGGCCTTGTCCTTGAGGAAGCCGCCGATCCAGTTGCCTTCGATAGCCACTGCGGCCTTCTCAGCCCCAAAGCAGCCTCCGGTCCAGCCTTCGCCTAGGTCCTGGGCGTACTTGCCCGCGCCATCCTTGACCAAGCTGGTGTAGAACTCAAAGGCTCGCTTGAAATTGGCATCCAGCACGGTCTTGCCCTGGGCGTTGAAGGGCTTCCAGCCGGTGGCGTAGGCGAAGGCCCCAAAGCGGGCGAAGTCAGCCACCACGCACATCCCGGCCACGTCACCCAGCTTGCTCTGCACTTCCTTGAGCTTGGCCTTGAAAGTGTCCCAGGTGTCGGCCTGGTTGGGGTACTTCACCCCGGCCTCGTCGAAGAGGTCCTTGTTGAACTGCAGTGCCAGGGTGTTGAAGTCCTTGGGCAGGCCGTAGATCTTGCCCTTGAAGCTGAAGGCGTTGAGCAGGCTGGGCACGAACACGCCCAATTCCTGCTTGGTGAAGTAGGCGTCCAGCGCTTCGACCTTGCCCGAGGCGAACACCGGCTCCGACCAGAAGATGTCCACGTAGAACAAGTCGCCTGCGGTGCCGGCGGCCAGGGCGTTGAGCAATGCGGCCTTGTAGTCGCCCTCGATGCCCTGATACTCCGCGCGGATGCCGTCTTTTTCCAGCGCCGGGTTCACCACCTCCCTCACCAGGCTCGACATGATCGCGGTGTCGTTGCCGCCGAAGCCCTGGAGCTTGACCACGGTCTGCGCCAGCCCACTGCTGAGCCCTGCTACTGCCATTGCTATCAACCACAACCTCTTCATGCCTTTCCTCCTCACCACGGTCAACGCTTGCGGGCCGTGGTCTCCCGAACCACCAACTGCACTCCGACCCGCACCCCCCGGGGTGGGGTACGGGAGATTGCCTCTTTCAGCAACGCCACCGCGGTGGACGCGATGGCGGGAATTTCCTGGCGCACGGTGGTGAGGGGGCGCTCGAGGTCGGGCAGGTCGTCGAAGCCTACCACCGAGACATCGTGGGGAACGTCCAAACCCAGGTCTTCCAGCGCGGCGATGGCTCCCAGGGCCATCTCGTCGGAGGCGGCGAACAGGCCGCTAAAGCGCAGGCCACCCTCCCAGGCCCGCCGCACGGCCCGGTAGGCTGGAAGGATGGTGAAAGCCCCGTTGAGCACCAGCTCGGGGCGGTAGGGAACCCCGTAATCCTGGAGGGCTTGGCGGTACCCCTCGAAGCGTTCGCGCCCCACCTGACCGGCTGCGCCTAGGTGGGCGATTTCCCGGTGGCCTAACTCGAGCAGGTGCTGCGTGGCGGCGTAGGCTCCGCCGGGATCGTCGGGGGCTACCCAGAACATGTTCGGGTGAACCCCCACCAGCACGCTGTTGGGGTGATTTTGACTCATGCGCTCGAGGCGGGGATCGTGGTCGTGGGCCCCCAGCACGATGTAGCCCGCCGCCGCCTGAAGGGGTTCCCCGGCGGGGCTCATGGGCACCTCGACGAGCTGGTAGCCCTCCTGCCACAAAGCCTCGCTGAGGGCTTCGAACAGGAGGATGAAGTAGGGCGAGTATTTCCAGATCCTCGGTGTCACCATCACCCCCACCGACTCGATGCGCCCGGCGAGCTCCCTGGCGGCTACCGAGGGGACGTAGCCCAGCTGGTTGACCGCCTCCATTACGCGCTGGCGGGTGACCGGATGCACCCCCGAGCGGGCATTGAGGGCTCGGCTCACCGTGCCGGTGGATACCCCGGCCAGGCGTGCTACGTCGTGAATGGTGGGTATACGCTTGCGACTCATGGATTCTTGTAAGCGTTTACGAATTTACGATTGGTACTTTATTCCGCCCACCCCTATTTGTCAATCCCTTTATAAAGGAACTTGTTGGCATGGTAATTGCTTCGAGGGCCTCGACGTGCTTTTGGATGTGAAAGCGTTTACGAAATTTCCCGAACCTCCTCCGAGCCAAGCTCTTGGTATCGTAGGGGCATGAGTATGAAAGGCCTCATTCTCGCAGCCGGGCGTGGCACTCGCTTGCGCCCTCTGACCCATACCCGGCCCAAGCACCTTTTTCGCATTGCGGGCAAGCCAATTATTCACTACGCCCTCGAGAACCTCCGCGAGGCGGGGGTTAGCGAGGTGGGCATCGTGGTCTCCCCCTACAACAAGGAAGACTTCCAGCTATCCCTCAACAACTTTCCCGGCATCGACCTGGAATACATCGTGCAGGAGGAGGCGCTGGGGCTGGCTCACGCCGTCAGCGTGGCACGGAAGTGGCTGGACGGCAGCCCCTTCGTGCTCTACCTGGGAGACAACCTGTTTCAGCGGGGCATCACCCCCTTCACCCAGGCTTTCCAGCCAGGGGTGAGCGCGGTGATCGCCCTGGTGAGGGTACCCGACCCCCGCCAGTTTGGGGTGGCGGTGCTGGATGCTCAGGGGCGCGTCGTGAAGTTGCTGGAGAAGCCCAAGGACCCCCCCTCCGACCTGGCCGTGGCCGGGGTCTACGTGTTCGGGCCGGAGATCATGGACGTCATCGCCACCCTCAAACCCAGCGCGCGCGGGGAGTACGAGATCACCGATGCCATCCAGGGCCTCATCGACCAGGGCCGGGAGGTGCTGGGTAGGGAGATCGAGGGCTGGTGGAAGGACACCGGGCGGCCCAGTGACCTGCTCGACGCCAACCGCCTGCTGTTGGTGGAGCAGCCCAGCTCGGTTCCCGTGCTCAAAGGCCACGTCAGCGACAGCCAGATCACGGGGCGGGTGGTGGTCGAGGAGGGGGCGGTGGTGCGCAATTCGACCATCCTGGGACCGGCCCACATCGCCGCTGGGGCTCACATCGAAAGCGCCTACATCGGCCCTTTCACCTCGGTGGGGCCAGGGGCGACGGTGCGGCGGGCCGAGGTGGAGTTTTCCATCCTCGAGGAAGCCGCAACGCTAGAGGACGTGCCCCTGCGGCTGCACGAGTGCATCTTGGGGGTGGGCGCCAAGGTGGGCAGCCGCAACGGTCTGCCCCGCGCCCACAAGCTGGTGCTGGGCGATCTTTCGAGCGTGGAGTTGGGGTAGAGAAGCGCCGGACGTCGATTAGCTAAAGGCAAAACGCAAGACGCCCTTTTTACCGCCCTTAGCAAGGGGGGCAGGGGGGATACCTCCTCCCCACCAGCCGCGAGCTGATGACTGACGGCTTCCCACTCACCGCTTTCCCTGTCGGTACTGGCGGAGGTACTCGAGGTCCTCCTCGACGAGGTCGTCGCGCCCGGCCAGGAACTCGAGGTGGTGGCGCAGCTCGTGAAGGAGGGTTTCCCAGATTTCCCCCTCCCAGTCGAAGCCGGGGTAGGCCACGGCGCGGAAAGAGCCGTAGTAGAGGGCGATGTGGCGGCCCAGGCCCTCGAAGCCGCCCAGCACCGTGGGGTAGCCGGGGCTCAGGTACTCGCCCAGGCGGAACAGCTCCGGCTCGTCGGGGTCGCGCTTGGCGCGCTCGAGGACGTGCATCCCCTGCAAGCCGCGCTTGAAGTGCTCGGGGATCTGGTCCCACAGGCGGTAGGCTGTCTCGAGGAAGCGCTCGAAGGTCATCCTCATACAGTGTGTCTCCTCGAGATGAACCCCGGATAAGCCCCTCACGCCTTCTACAGGGGCGATCCACACCTCCCGAATCGTCTTCTCGAACCCCGGCAGGGCTCGTTCGATCATTTGTTCACCCCCACGTGCACCACTACTGGGGGTTCGTCGCCGCGCTGAGAAACTGCTCCTACCAGCCCCCACCCCAGGCCAGAGCCATACAATGGCTCATCGAAGGGTTGCGCTACGCAGACGAGCATGCCGCCAATCCCGGCGGCATGTCTGCGCGTCCCCGGAGCATCAACCCTCCCGGTAGAACCGGCTGTTGAGGTAGTAATCGGTGAACAGGATCTTGATGAAGGCCACCGTGGGCACCGCCAGCAGCGCTCCAGGGATGCCGAAGAGCCCCGCGAAGATCAGGATAGCCGCGATGGCGGTCACGGGGTGGATGTTGACCGCCTTGCCCACGATCTGAGGGCCGAAGAGGTTGCCCTCGAGCTGGTTGGCGATCCACAGCACAAAGACGGTCAGCAGCGCTTTGAGCAGGGGCGGGTTCTGGGTCAGGGCCAGCAGGATGGCCGGGACCGAGGAGATGATGACCCCCACGAAGGGGATGAAGTTGAAGATGAAAGCCAGGAAGCCCAGGCTGGCCGCCAGCGGAATTCCCACGATCCACAGCCCGACCCCTACCACCGTTCCCACGCACAGCGCCACCAGGACCTGGCCGCGCACGTAGCCGCCCACCGCCCGGTCGAGCTTCCCGGCGATCTCCAGGGCTAGTGGCTGGTAGGGCAGGGGCACGGCCTGCAGCATGGTCTGCCCGATCTTGGGGAGGTCGTAGAGCAGGTAGATGGAGATGGTAAGTGCGGTGAAAAGCTGGAAGACCCCCCCCAGCACCGAGGCGATGAACCCGATGACGTTGCCTCCCTGCGACAGCAGGGCCCGCAGGGCGTTGAGAAGGGTCTGGGTGAAGCCTTCAAGCAGCGTTTGCAGCGAGAGGGAGGCCTGTTGCAGAGCTTGCTCGAGGGCTGGGGGAAGTTGGATGCGCCCGATCTGCTCGGGTAGGCCGCCCACCCAGTTGAAGAAGGGGGTCAGGATGGCGGGCAGGTTGGCGGCGAAGGCAGAGAGCTGGGCCACCATATCGGCCAGCAGCACCGAGGCCAGCGCCAGTAACAGCCCCAGGCCCACGTAGACCGCGATGACCCCGATGAAGCGGGGCAGCCTGCGCCGCTCGAACCACCGCACGATGGGGCTGGTGAGGTAGGAGAACACGAACGCCATCACCAGCGTGGTGATGGCGCTTTGGATCTGGCCCAGGACCTGGAACAGCGCGATGAGCAAGAGCACGTAGACGACGAGCCGCAGCCAGGGGCTGCTCCACACCTGCCGAAGGGTTTGAATCACGGCGTTATTCTAAGCCAAACCTCAGCTTGGCCTGCGCCGGGAGGGCTTCGCGCCGCATATCCTGCCCGAAAAACCTGTCCTTGTCGGGTTCTCCATCCCACAATTCGAAGAGCAGGCGGGCGCCCGCGCGGCTTTTCTGGGCTGCGGCCTGGGTGCCCGAGTTGCCGATCTTGCCGATGAGTTCGCCCTTCCTGACCCGCACTCCCACCCGCACCCCCGGCGCGATCTCCGAGAGGTGGGCGTAGACACTGACGAAGCCCTCGGCGTGGCGTATCCAGACCTCGCGTCCCCGCAGCCGGTCCATTTGAGCGGGGCTGGCTCCGCCCGCGACCGCCTTGATCAACTCGGCGAACTCGGCGGGGGTGTTCTCCTTGTAGGCGCTCTCGGCCTTGATCACCTCGCCGCTCCCGGCGGCCAGGACCCCCATGCCGTAGACGATCGGCACGCAGGACTCGCCATCGACGAAGACGAAGCCGGGGTTGAGCCCTTTACGATACTCGCGCGGCGCTCCGGGCCAGTTGTTCTGATTTTTAGGCAGGCAAGCGCCGGGAATGGGGAAGCTAAAGCCTTCTGGTTCCTGCGCCAGCTTGGCTTGAAGCTCCCTGACCTCCTGCCGCAACGCCGCGATCTGACGCCGGTTCTGGTTGAGGGCGATGGTCGCGAACAGGGCATAGAGTGTGACCAGGGCCAGCACAATCCAGCCCGGCTTGATCTGCATGGGCTTAACTTACCGCACCGCGCTGAGGACATAAAGGCGAGGAGCGCTTCGATGAGCGTGACGCGGTGGCGTAATGGGCGGGCATTGCGTTTTGTAGTGGGTTTTGGCTTCTATGCTTCGCACCCCTCGCGGGAGGTTTGCCGGGCATAACGTGGGCGATAACACGGGGTGCGTCCCCGAATCAACCCTAAAGGGCTAAGCTGCTGGGAAAGCGACATGGCGCACGGTGTCGAAAGAGACGATTGGACGGAGAGAGAATAGCTGGGAGCGGCCAAAGGCCTTGGCGTGGGCCCCGCTGACCGACCAGCGAGCCCCGGCG